>JBHORD010000171.1:0-35292 GCA_042408355.1 Anaerolineales bacterium | reverse complement strand
CGAACGGCGTCAGCACGTTGAGACCGATCAATTCGGTTTGATAAAGAAAAATCGTTTCTGTCAAAGCAACCGGCGTTCCGGCATATTTAGAATGCAAAGCGCTGATGCTTTGATTGATTTGATTTAATGACTGCTTGAACGCCGCAAGATTGGAATCAAATTCTGCCGCGTCTTTCGGATCGAGTTTCTTCAGCGAATCGGCTATCGCCTGCGCCACATCCTGCATATTGTAGGGACTGTACCAATAATGAACATTATCCGGAAGTTTATGCTGGACAATGTCCGCCGCGGTCAAAACGACTCGATCCGGATTGGGCGACGCCGAAAGCAGTTTGTCCATCCAGGCATCATAGCCGCCGCCGTTTTCAATCACCAGGCGGGCGCCGCTTACAGCGATGGCGTTTTGAACGCTCGATTCATACGCATGCGGATCAACAGCCGGGTTGGACAGAATGCTGATAACCGAAACATGCGCCCCGCCGATTTGACGGGCAATATCGCCGTAAAAGTTTTCTGCCGCCACCACTGAAACGACGTCAGAAGACGCCCTTGATGGATCAGCGGATTTCGCGGTTGGCGCACACGCGCTGAGAGTTATTGAAAGAACCAATACGCCAACTGCCAATCTCAACCATTGATTAGACTTACGAACTTGAAACACAATCTTTCTCCGTCTTTATTGATACCAAGTATCAATAATTATAGCGCGGAGAAATGGTTATGTCAATGAGACGGGTTGCGATAACAAGGGCCGAATTCCGGGTTGAGAATTTGGAGGGAAAGAAGACAACTTACACAGCCAGCCAACGCAAAGAATAGTTGGCTGGCCACGCATCAAAATTGGCGACGCAACAAGTCACTTCAAATGCGCCGCCATTGCCTGCTTTGCCCACGTCAGCGCGGTCATCATCGCTGAAAAGCCAAGCGTGTTGATGCCGAGCATGATGGCGTGTTCGATTTCCGCGGCGGACGCGCCCGCGTCCAGGGCGCGGTGCGTGTGCGATTGAACCGCGCTCTCGGATTTCGCCGCGGCGGCCATGCCCAATTTGATCAGCTCGCGCGTCTTGATGTCCAACGGCCCGGCCTCAGCCACGACTTCGCCAAGGCCTTCATAGGCTTTATAAACATCCGGATGATCCTGACGGAATTGCTGGTACGGTTTGGGTAGTTGACTCATCTCTGCCTCCTTAAGGTTATCCGCTGATCACACGGATTGCGCTGATTTTTTTCAATTTGCGCAATCAGCGCCATCGGCGGATGGAATGGCTTTTCTTTTATTTTGACGGACGATTCATTATCGCGCACATTTCTTCAAACGCGGGATTTAATCTGTGTGCAAAATCAAATTTCCAGCCGAGTTCGCTTCGACGCGTAAAACCCGCAGAGGCTTTTGCGCCGGGCCGCGCAGAACATTTCCGCTCGCATTGTAAAGCGAGCCATGACATGGACACGCAAATCCATCATTCTTCTGTTCGACGGTACAGCCAAGATGCGTGCAGACCAGACTCAAAGCAGAGAATCCGCTTTGGCTGTGGATGAGAAGCGCCGGAACATCCGCGACGAGCGAGCGGCTCCCGATTGGATAGTTGACAGCCGGGCCCAAATCGAATTCCGTTTTGACGGGCGGCTCCGTTTGGTAATCCAAAAAACGAAACAACGCGCCGATGCCCAGCGCGCCGCTGACGGTCAACAGCGCAGTCGTGGCGATCTTGAGAAAATCGCGGCGGTTGATCTTGGACATATTTATCTTTGCACTGAATGGCAGGTGTGACAATACGCAGAGGATTGATCAATTCCATTTTGCGTACAGCCGCTGCCCATCACCGGCCGGAACGTGAAAACCTGGCCAGTGGCCTTGCCGACAAGTTGATACGTTCCATCCGGCAAAACGCGCGTGTTCCACAACGGTTCGCCTTTGCTGGTCACGAGAATCGTATCACCGACTTTCAAATTCACAACCGGATTCAACTGCGCCAGACGAAACGCAATGTCGTTCGGGTCTGTCAATGTTTTGGTTTGGGGCAATTGAGTCGGCGTGCCGTGACAGGTTTGACATTGAATATATTGAATTTCCTTTTTATTGGAGTGAATATCGCCGTCGCCCATCGCTTCGGTGCGCGTGTGGCAGTCAATGCAATCCAATGTGTATTCACACTTTGTAAATTGGGCAATCGGCTGATAATAATTATGCAGGCGGTCGTTGGGCAAAGGCTGATCCGTGCGTTGAACAAACGTCATCGTGCGTAAATCGTAGTTGCCGCGGTTGTGACAGGTATTGCACTGTGTGTATGGAATGGCCGTCGTTAATTCGTGAATTTGACCTTTTGGGAACGACTCAACGTTCGGGGTATGACAAGCGGCACAGCCCGTCAGCCGGTCGAATTGCGAGCCCGGCAGAGGCTGCGCCGCTGGCGTCATGCCAGCGGCATTGCGCTCGGGCGGCACGAAGCCGCCCGGCTGGGCATTGATGTGACAATTCAAGCAATTTGCCGCAAACTTCAACACAGAAGGATTGGTCTGTTTTGTGGGATCAAAAACCTGAAGCGCGGGCAGACCAGTCGTGGTTGTAATTACATCATCCGTCACCGCGTGGATGCCAAAGCGAGCCGTCAAATCCGGTTCCACGCCGAAGGTATACAGAATGTTCGCGATGGCGCCCGCGTATGTGGATTGGACACTCGTCATCACGCGCTGGATGTGATCGTTATTGTCCGCGGCGCTCCCGGAATGACAGTTGCTTCCGCCGCAGGATTCCTGAACGACCGATAAATCCGATGGATTCGCCCCGCCGCGCATGGAGCTGTGCGCCAGATTTGCATCCAACGCCAACGGCTCGCCGCCGTGGCAGATCACGCAGCCGAATGTTTTTACCGGGTGCGATGGGCTGATTTCTCTGATGTCACTGTGACAGGTGAGGCAATATTCCGGTTTGCCGGTCAATGTTGGAATCAAAACAATCGGCTTGGGCTGGCGTGAATTCGTCCACCAGGCCGCGGCGATGGCAAAGAGAAGGATGGCAGAGCCTAATGCAATCAAACGTTTCATAACTTTAAGAAGCGGGCAAACTGCCGAAGATCGTCAAGATGATTACCAGCACGGCAATGACCGCCAAAACAATTTGCGCCAATCGATTCGAACGCGGAAACCATTTTCCCAATTCGGCATCGGCAGGTTTGGGAAAGATATAAGGAATCAATGCAAGCGCCGTCAACACAATTAACGGAACAAGCACGCCCCAGATGAACGGATCGCCCCATTTGAGCATTTGCTGAACCCAAAGAAAAAACCACGGCGCCTTTGCGTCGCCGGACATGACGTTGATGTCGGTGATTGGTTGTGCGATGGGCGCGGGGACAAATGACGCAAAAAGAATCAGAGCCGCGCCGGTCAACAGCATCGCCAGAACTTCGCGTCGAATCAATTCGTTGCGCGTGATGCGCTCCTTGTCCACGCGCAGAGGCGGAGGCGGAACGGCGATCCCGCCATCGCGCCGCACACGGAAGGCGTGCCAGACCATGAAGATGATCGCGGCCGACGTAAGTCCAAAAATGTGCCAGGCGTAGAATCGGATCAAGGTTGGGGGGCCGGGTTGAGTCCCGCCCGTCAGAGCGATATAAAGCGGATTGCCGGCGAATGGAATCGTCTTGATGAGATTCGTTCCAACGACCAACGCCCATTGAATCCCCTGATCCCAGCGAAGAATATAACCGGTGAAGTCAAGCAGAAGCGCGAAGATAAACAACGCCAATCCGAGCAGATAATTGAATCGGCGCGGCGGCGCATACGAACCGGTAAAAACCACGCGCCCAAGATGAACGGTGGCAACGATCAAAAGAAGCTGTGCAGACCAAAAATGAAGATTGCGAATCAATCCGCCGAACGGGACGAGATAACTTATCGTCTGAATGGATGGCGCGGCCTGATCCGGCGTGGGAACGTAATAGAACATTTCGAGGATGCCCGTCGCGCCCAAAACAAGCGTCAGGAATACAGCAGTCCCGCCTGCGCCGAGGGTGTAGCGCCAGCGCGATTGTTGGGCTGGGATGGTTGGCGGATGCAAGTGATGAAAAAAAGATGGGCGCATTACAGGGGATTATATCAATGCCTCCCGCAGCATTTGCTTGCGGGAGGCTGTTTGCGATCTTAGTGCAATCGTTCTGTATGATCTATGATACTTCCATCTATGTAGGCGCTCACCGCCTTGTCTGTTTCCGCGATGTCCGTCAGGATTGGACGGATGTTCAGTGAGCGCAAGGATTCGTACGCGCCCATCCCCATTCCGCGGCATAGCATCGCTTCGCAATCTCGGATGGATGCCGTCATCTGAGTGTGACGATCCCGGGAGGCCGGGTCAAATCCGTGCGGCTGTCCCGGCTCGTGGACGTGCGACTCGCCCGCGATATGATTATGACTTAATTTATCTCTCATTTCGCGGCTGATGATTTTTCCCTGCTCGATTGTAACAACCAGGTAATGGCTCGCGCGCCCAAAATGAGCGCTGACGGTTTTGCCGTCATCGGTTGCAATTGCGATTTTCATAAGTACCTCTCAAATTTATTGTCAAAATACAAACAAAACGCCATACCAACAATCAGCTTGTGCAATTAATCTGCCGATGCCGCTGAATCGTGATGGCCTTCTTCTTCAAAGAGCGGCAGATATTTGGCCGCCAGTCCGAAGGCGAGAATGCCGAAGGAGAAAATGCCGATGGAGATCGAAACTTCTGGCAAAGATGGGAAGTAATGAACATTGTTTGCCATGAAGGTTGGAATGTAGGTGATCGGGTCCGGGTGTTTCACTGCCAGCCAACTAACATCGAAACGATCCAGCATCATGCCTAACAGGAGAATGATCGCGCCGAGCAGCAGCCCGTTTGGACTCTGGCGAATCTTCTTGAACGAGAACATGACCAGGGGAATGAGCGAGCCGAGAAGGATTTCTGCCCAGAACAGGATGCTCATCCAACCGCTGTTGAAGAGATACTGCAGATCGTTCGAAACTGCGAGTTGAACAAAGCGGACGATCAGGTAAATTCCGATCACGTATGGAATAGCTGCGGCCAATTTTTGGAGCAGGTGGATCTCCAATCCGCGGCGGAAATAGCGCGAGCTAAGCGACGACTCTAAGATCGTCATGGCCAATGCAATTGCTATGGCAGAGATGAAGAACAGCACCGGCAGGATGGGTGTCCACCATAGCGGGAACAACTTTGCAGGTTGAATGAGCAGGAGCGCACCCAGCGATCCTTGATGGAGGACGGAAATCGTCGCGCCGATGATGACCAGCGGCTTCATGAACCGTTTGATCAAATCGGCGAGTTTTTGCAGTTTGAATCGCTCCAACACTGCCGGCGCCAGTTCAACGGTCATGATGCCGGAATAGATCATCACATAGAGACCGATGACCAGCAGGAATGACGTAAAGTTTTGGTAGATGAAGTAATGCCAAATGCGCTCCGGATGACCGAGATCGACCAGCAAGGCGATAACTTCCATCACATAACCAAGCAAACCGGTGAGTAATGTTGGCCGAACGAGTGGGCGGAATTCTTCCAGTTCAAGGATATAGACCATCGATGTCAGCACGAATGCGCCGCTGCTGATAGCTATGCCGGTGAACAGGTCGAAACTGACCCAAAAGCCCCACGGATAGGCGTTGCTCAAGTTGCTGATGGGGCCAATACCGATCGCGAAGCGGATCATGGCTATGACGAAGGCGATGCCCATGAACGTCAGCAGGATCAAAACGAACGGGCTCAGGCGGAGACGAGGATTGATCGTTATGTTCATTTTGTCTCCTTGGTATCAGTTTCAGCATTTGCAAGCTGTTTGGCTTTATTTTGGTTGTAGGCGTGGACGCCAACTGAAACGCCGGTCAATACCGCGCCAATGCCAAGCGCTGCTGGAATGGTCAATCCAATGACCTCTTCACTTACATCTCGAACTGGCGTGGAGCCGATCTCTGGCAATCCAAGTTCGGAGAATGGGACATGTGAGATGATGAGATAGGATGTGCCGCCGTTCTCGAATTCGCCGTAAACATGATTGATGTAGCGGTCAGGATGCGCGGCAATGCGCGCATGAGCCTCCTTCAGCAAGTCATCGCGCTCGCCGAACATCAACGCATCGGTCGGGCAGGTTGCGACACAAGCCGGTTCCAACCCCACATCAATTCTTTGCGTGCACATGGTGCATTTGTCAATGAACGCCCCGTCAATGATGCCTTTATCGTAATCGAAGTGCGGCACGCCGAAGGGGCAGGCATTCATGCAATAACGGCAGCCGATACATTTATCTTTGTCATACAGCACGGGACCATCTTCGCGCTTGCTGTACGCGCCCACCGGGCAGGCTGACAAACAATCGGGTTCATCGCAATGCATACAGTGATAAACCATCGAAGCGCGCTCCAGGTTCGGGTATTCGCCTTTGAGCCCGACGCCCGCCACCCAGATGCGCGTCTTGTTCACGGGAATCTTGTTTTCCACACTGCAGGCGATCATGCAGGCGCGGCAATCAATACAGCGCGTGGCATCGAAAAGAAAAGCTTTGTGTTTGATGTTCTGAATATCGGCCATGATATTACCTCTCAAGCCTTCTTTACCGTTACAAATGTTTGACTCAGAGCCTGGCCGCCGCTGATTGGATCCGTATATGTGACGTGCAAGTCTGAGTCGCTCGAGCCGAGACCGTAGGCCGTAGTCAATCCCATCGAGAGATGACCGAAGCCAGGCTGCATGTAAACACAATCCGGCCGGATGGCCTGCGTGGCAATCAGTTTGATGTAGATCTGTCCAACGTCGCTCGTAACCTGAACCATATCGCCATCTTTCAATCCCTGCGACGCCGCGGCTTTTGCGTTCATCCATAGACCGGGTTCATCGTCATACTTATGCAGTAACAGATTGTTCTGCGTGCCGAACTGAGTCTGGCGCGCACCCTTGCCGGTCAGCAGATAAAACTGACCCGCTTTGGGGGCAGGCGGTTCTTCCCATTTGGGAACGCCGTCGAAACCGGCCTTATCCAGTGTGGCAGAACTGAGCTCGATCTTCCCGCTGGGCGTATTCCATTTGTAAATATCCGAATTGCTTTCGGGCAGTTCTGCATAGCCCTGCCTGCGGACTTCATCGAGCGAAACGCCCAACGGAGCAATCTGCTGCTTGATGTAATCTTCATCGTCTTTGTATTGGAAGTAATCGTTCAAACCCAGGCGCTCGCCGAGTTGTTTGTAAATCCACAACGCCGACTTGGCTTCGCCTTGCGGTTCAATAACCGGCTGGCGAATAAAAGCGCGGTTGCCAACCACATTCAATGGGTCGTAGCGTTCGAGATACGACGCCTCCGGCAGGACCACGTCCGAGAACCAGGCGGTATCGTTCATGATGATATCAATCGTGACGATGAAATCCAGTTTCGAAAAAGCCTGCAATGTCTTCTTGCGGTCCGGGATGGACATGACTGGATTCTGACGCGAGATAAACCATCCGTGCGCGGCATAAGGATCCTCCGCCAGAATCGAATCGCGCATTTGCTGGATCACGCCGAACTTCAGCGGCACGAACGGATACTTCCACGGCACGCCGTCCAGGCGCAAAGCGGAAACGCGGGGATAAGGCGGTTGTGTGGGCGCGCCCAGGCCCGCGCCCTCCGCGCCAGCCGGGAACATCGTGGTCCCCCAGTTGCCCATCAACGCGTTGAGAATCGCAATCGCACGCTCCGTTTGGAACGAGTTGACGAAGTTCGAGGTGCGCCATCCGTTGTGAGCCAGCGCGTACGGCGCCGCCGCCGCAAATTCGCGCGCGATGCGTCGGATCGTATCGGCTGGAATCTCGGTGATCTTCGACGCCCATTCGGGCGTGTATTGCCTGACGCTATTCGCAACTTCATCGAATCCAACCGTGTATTGCGACACGAAGTAGGAATTGTATAAGTTCTCGCCGACGATGACATTGAGCAGGGCGAGATGGAACGCTAAATCTGTCCCGGGTTTGATGGGCAGCCATTCAGTTGCCTTCGCGGCAGTCTTCGTAAAGCGCGGGTCGAGATAGACCACTTTTACGCCGCGATCAATGGCGTGGATCAAGTCCTGAGTCTCGGAATTCGAGATGGCTTCAGCCAGATTTCGACCCGTCAAAATAATATATTTGACCTGGCTGTAATCGCGGTTTGGTTCTTCCATGCCATACGTCATCAGGTTCGTAACCGTCATGGCGTTGAAACACAACGAACGCTGTGTGCCGTAATTGGGCGAACCAAATGCCTGGAGCAAATTTTCGAACAAAGGCTGCGACAGGTTATGCGTGGACGAGAAGACCATCGCCTCGGGGCCATACTTCTGCTTGATGTCCAACATGTTCTTGGCGACAATATCCAACGCTTCGTCCCACGACGCTTTGCGGAAGAGGCCCTCGCCGCGTTTTCCCACTCTGACGAGCGGAGTCAGCACACGATCGGGGTCATACGTGTTCATCAATCCGGCCTGCCCGCGCGGACATAACTTGCCGTTGGAATGCGGATGATCCGGATTGCCTTCGAGCTTGACCACGCGTCCGCCTTCAACCCTGGCAAGCAGACCACAGCGCCACACGCACATCTCGCACATGCTGGGGATATAGCCGCTGTTCGTCGCATCGAGATAACCTGCCTCGCGCGCGGCCTTTGCCACAAGCGGCGGAATGAATTCGCCAATGGCAAGCGCTCCCGCCGCCGCGCCGCTTATTTTGAGAAAGTCACGCCTTGATACAAGATTCGTCATCGTTTCTCCGCTTCAACCACTGATAACTGTCTCACTGATTGCTGGTCGCTGGTTGCTGATCACTTTTCTTTTCTCTGCAAGCCCATGCGGTCAATGGAATAGAACAGCAGCAGGGCCATCAGCGAAAAGGCGAGGACTGTCAAATACGGGTCGATGTTCCACGCATCGGGAATGACGATGCCGCCATAGTTTGCCAATTTCGAGATGGCCGGAAAAACCTGCTGATAGGTCAAGCCATAAATTACTGCGCCAGTCAGGAAGCCAAGCAAACCAGGGATGAGATAATCTAATTTTCCTTCGCCGGACCCGGCGACACAGGTGCCTGGTCAGTATCCGGTCAGCGCCATGCCGACGCCGAAGATCAGCCCGCCGACAACATTCCCAACGATATATGTGTTTGGAACAGAGGGGAACTGTACCCAGCCGAGGCCGTGCAGAATGTAAAGTCCAACCATGGCTACGCTGAGGGCGGTCATGATGAATTTCATAACCATCATGTCTGTGAACCGAAATTGATTCACGATTCTGTTGTACTTTGTCAACCCAGCCTTATTCAACGAGAAACCGAACAACGCGCCGAGAAATAAAGCAATGATGTAGTTCATTTAAGCTCTCCTATGTGGCAGGCGCCTGCCCTGCCATGGTTAATAGCGACTGCGATATATAATCAACGCCGTGACAATGCCGGACGCGAACATCGCGAACATGAAGAGGAAGGCGGCCGGCGCCAGCAACATACCGCCTGAGATGAGCAGGCCGCTGGTGCATCCGCCTGCGATCCCGGCGCCATATTCCAGGATGATCGCGCCAAAGAAGCCCAACACCCAGCGCTTCCAGACCTGCGGGCCGAAGACGCTCTTCCACTGAACATCGCTATTGGCCGCGTCCTTCTTGCCCCATTTCAATGTGCCGCTGGTGGCCGCGCCGATCATGCCGCCGAAGAATACGCCGACCAACAAGACCACGCCCCAAGTGATTCCCGGCGGCATCACGAAATTGAAATACAAGTTATCGAACGCTTTTGGAGCAATGGCTTTGCCGATCATTCCAGCAATGTTCTCGAATGCGCCGGAAGCGCCCAACAGACTATTGGACAGAAGCACGGCTAAAATGCCTACGATGCCCAACAGGATACCGGCAGCGTAAGGCGACCACGTTTCCTTGCGAATTTGTTTGATGATCCAGTTCATAAAATTATCCTTTCACTTGAAGTGAAATACTGGTTCATTATTCTTTCTGGTCTGCTGGTTTTTCTTCAGCCAGCTTTTCAATGGACATCAGAACTTCAGCAGTGGCGTCTGGTTTTTCAAGAAGATGACGCAGCGACTTGCGCGCATTGGGCTTTAGCTTCGCAATGCTCGGCACCATATCCACGACATCCGCCGGATACTCACCCTCGACCGGTTTTGTTTCCTGGAACGAAACTCTGATCAATCCCTCGCGCGTGACGACGAGCGCGCCGCCGCCGATCACCATTGCGCCGATCAAAATCAGCAAAATGACATTGCCCCAGTTGGTCGGATATTTGCCAAGTACATTCTCGTTGTAACGTTGAACGTAATTGACCAGGTTCGGATCATTGGGGGCCAGCGCCGCTTGCGGTGCGGCAGCGGATTGCGTCGTTGCGGAAGAATTGACCGCAGACGGCGCGGCGGACTGCGTCGCGGGAGCCGCCGGCGCTCCACTTCCTGAGGCGGTCGTTGCCCCGCCCGATCCAAGCTGGACGCCCAATTTGTCCGCATAGACCTGTGCGCGCGCCTGCAAATCGTTCGGATGGCATTGCGCGCAAGATGCTTTGATGTCGGAAAGCGGATTCACCATGCCGGCATGCGCGGCGGTTTCGTCCGTTGCCTGCTGATTCCCACCGTGGCAGATATAGCAAAAATCGCCGAAGGCGTGCGAGGTATGCCAGGGGGTGCCGTCATTGTTGACCGGGTGTTTTGCCTGCACCTCGTGGCAATTTTTGCAGGATGACGCCTGTGATCCACACTGTGCTTTTGCTGGCTGTGTGATGGCCAGCGCGATTCCGCTGACGATCACGATCAACGCGCCGGCGACCACAAACATCAAAAACAGTTTCTTGTGTTGCATCCAATCCTCCTCGAGAAGAATGAATTCCATTTTGTGCTAGGCATTCGAACCTGCCTTGGCTTCTTCCATTAAGCCGGCTTTGTAAGCCAGCCGTTCGCGCATCACCGCCCTCAGCAAATCCAACGCCTGAATAAGCCGGGTGTCAGATAAGTGATAGGTAACCGTCGTCCCCTGCCTCACGGTATAAACCAGCCCGCGCTCGCGCAACACCTTCAGATGCCGCGAAACGGTAGGCTGAATGACATTCAAGTCTTTAGTCAACTCCGTCACATTGCGCGGTTCCTCTGCCAACGCATAAAGAATTAAAAGGCGTGTTGGATCCGATAAAGCAAAACAAAAATCCGCCTCGAGCTGGGAAATTTCCTGCACCAGTGCCGGGTTAACCATTCGTTTCACCTGCTTTCATGTGCATAAACGTATATATGCAAACCGATAATAACTCTGTGAACAAATTCACAATAGTGAATTGTGTCACATCTTGTGGGCTGTAATGTCACATATAAATTTCGGCAGTACTTTTCAAAAATTTGATAATTTAATGGGCGGGTAATTGTTATAAAATAGTCCCTGCAAGCAAAAATTTCTTCCCTTCCGACCCATCACAATTTGAAAATTCCTTGAGGGTTGACCCAATCGCTACGCCGCGTAAGGCTGAAATAACAGGACCCATCGCCGATGATTGATCAAACACAGTTCAAACGCATTTCTGAAGCACTGCCCTTTCTGCAAAATGCCGATCCGCAACTTATCTCAGACTTTCAGCGGGTTGCCTTTTTTGCGAAGATTCCCGCCGGCCACGATGTCTTCCTTGAAGGCGACCGCGTGGACGCAATTGCCCTGCTCCTCTCCGGCGTGGTGCGCGTTTATAAAGTCAGCGAGACTGGCCGGGAAATCACCCTCTACCGCTTCGGCAACGGACAGAGCTGTATCCTGACCGCCAACGCCATTTTGAGCCGGAAAACATTTCCAGCGGTGGCGACCGTCGAAAAGGATGCAGAAGCCGTAATGATCCCCGCCACGGATTTTCGAGATTGGGTGCGCCGCTATGACGTCTGGCGCGAGTTTGTGTTCGAATTGCTCTCACAGCGACTGGCAACCGTGATGGCAATCGTGGACGAGATCGCGTTCCGCCGCATGGACGCACGCCTCGCCTCATTACTGCTGACCCGCTCACGGGTCCAGAACCCGATGCGGATCACCCATCAGGAAATTGCCGCCGAGCTGGGAAGTTCGCGCGAAGTCATCAGCCGTCTGCTCGAGGATTTTTCGGAGCGCGGCCTTGTCCGCGCCGGGCGCGGCGAAGTCGAGGTGATGGATCCGGACGGATTGCAGTCGCGCACAATTGCTTGATGCGGCATTTTCTTATAAAATGTTTATGAATCTCGGTGACTTTGTCACTGACGAAATCGGCTGAAGCTCCTATAATGAAGACAAGATCAAAATCAAAAGGAGATAAAAAATGAACCCATTCGTTTCTTTCATGGCTTCTACTACTGGACGGATCGTCCGCATCGTGGCAGGTTTGGCTTTGGTTGTCTGGGGCTGGTTTGGCCTCGGCGGCGTAACCGGCATCATCGTGGCGGTCATCGGTCTGGTTCCGTTACTCGCCGGTGTTTTTGACTTTTGCATTTTCGCCCCGCTGTTCGGCAACCCCATGAGCGGCGCCAAAATCCGCGCCGGCAAGTAAGCGCGCATCAACGAACAAAAAGACCGCTCCCGTTCAGCGGTCTTTTTGTTTAAATTCTGAAAGACGGGGCTTTATTCCACAGGAATCTCTTTATAAATTTTATCCACGTCAATGCCTTGATTACGGCGATAGGCGCTGAAGCCAAAATAGATAGCAATGGCCAGGATGTACATGAACACCATGAACACCATCGAGCTGACGTTCGACCAGCCGATACCGTATGTTCCGACCGCAGGCAGAGCCGCAGGCAAAACCTGCGGATCCCAGAACCATTCGATCAATAGCCAGTCGAGGAAGCCAAGGAAGATCAGCCCGGCCAGCGTGATCAAGGGCATCTCTGCGCCGCCAAACACCTTGCGGCCAACATAATACAAAATCCAGAGCAATACGCCGGCATTGACCACAGTCAGCGCAGCCAGCAGAACAACCACGAACCACGTCATCCAATCCGCGTTTAATGCGCCGAGTCCGCTCAGGATGGACCACGCGTATTGGAAGGAAATGTAGATCAGGTAAACGGCAAAGACCGCATAAAGCGCGGTGACAATCCATCCCAGCCAAGATGGCACTTTGTATCTGGCGATCGGCGAACCATCGAATACATCTTTGGAGCGCCATGGCATGATCGTCCCGGCAATGGTCGAGCCAAGGAAGGTGATCGCAATTACAACTGTCGCATCCAGGGCCAGGCTTTGAAATTTGAAAATGTTGTAGGCATAGAGATACGAAACGATCAATGACGGAATCACCATCAAGAGCAGGGCGTTGACCGGCGTTTTGGTGCGCGGCTCAATTCGCGAGACCCATTCGGGCAACATGCGGTCAATGGCCGCCGCAAAGATGACGCGCGTCGAACTCAGGAATAACGTGCCCGACCATCCGAACCAGAACAGGCTCATCAGCAATATGATGATGAATTGCAGTACCGGGCTCGGCGCCATGAAACTTGCAAACAGGGCGGGATACGGCCAGATGGGCAAGGGAGGCGGCGTCGTGGTGCCGCCAAAGGTGTAATTCCAGAACGCCGCGTTTGCTTTGTTATAAAAATCCCAGCCGATCGTTTTGGCAATCAAGGCAAAGATCACCAACGCCATCACGTTGGTGACAAGAATGGCGGCGGCCATGCCCCAGAAGTTCCGTTTGTAATCCGAAGCGCCGCGCACTTCGCCGTAGAGCGTCGAACCCCAGTTGGGCCAAAGATTGTAAAACGTCAAAAGCGGAACAAGCGCGAGACTCAGCGGGATGGCAA
Organism: Anaerolineales bacterium; assembly: GCA_042408355.1. Classification (GTDB taxonomy): domain Bacteria; phylum Chloroflexota; class Anaerolineae; order Anaerolineales; family Villigracilaceae; genus Fen-1038. The sequence continues at coordinate 21,511 of JBHORD010000171.1, read as the reverse complement.
GCGGCCACAACGGTCCGGCCGCGCTTCCGGCGGTTTTCTGAGCCGCCTCGCCTGCGGCAATCGTAGCGCCATAGGTATCGCCCGCGCTTGCTCCAAAGCGGGGAGCGGCGGCATTGAAACTGGCGATAAACGTCTGGTTGTTTCCAAAGAGCAGAAGCGCGAGCACGATCGCCAGTCCAGCCAGGCCGCCCCAAAAGCAAAACTTTTGGATGCGCGCATACCAACGCATGCCTACGGCAATGTAGAGAAATACAATCAAACAAACCGAGATGTATGCAACGAATTGGCCGGTTTGAGTCGAGAACCAAAGCGCCGCATCCTTGAAGCCGGCGATGCCCAACAGCGGCGTGTAGACTTCGTAAGTCAGCATTTGGCCGTAAAGCGGAGTCCACAACCAAAGAATGAACCACCATCCGGTCACCGTCAATACAAAGCCGATGCCGCGGTTGAGAATGCGGCTCTGCCAAACATAATCTCCGCCTGCACGCGGCATGGCGGAGATTAGACTGGCATAAACAATCACTTCAAATACCGTGAAAATCGCGCCGATCACGACGCCGGTGGCAAGATTGCCCGGAAACCACCAGGCGTAAGAGAATATGAACAAGCCAAGCGTAATCAGATTGATTGAGAAGGTGGCATAGATAAACGCATCAAAGACGGACCAGGATCGCACCAGACCGCTTGCCTTGCGAACGAACAGCGTTGCACTGCTCATTTCTTCCTCCTTTGGCAAATTTTATATTTGACGCCACTGCAAAAAGCCTTCTCGCCTTTATGCAGATCATCTGCGCAAAAGCTTGACGTTTCCAAACTTCCTTTGCGGCTTTTGTACCCTTCGTGTTTTAAAAGGCGTTTGCAGTGAATTCATATTTCTCAAATCAGCGAAGCACAATTTTCCCAAACGCTTGCGAGTTGATGTTTGCAATCTGCATCAATAGGCGCCTCCTGTTTTGCACGCACAAAACTTCATCCGGTTGTGAGAATATAAGTTCCAATCTTATTTGGCTTGAGTTCAACCACCGCCCCGTGCAACATTCCCTGTTCGTACATACTGCCGGGATTGATGCATAAAGTCCGCTTGTATTTGCGCGTTCCCTTGCCCTCGTGAATATGACCGTGTAACGTCAGCAACGGCTCATACTTTTCGATCAATTCAAAAACGGCGTGACTGCCCACCGGGACGAGCGACCGCCCCGCAAAGGCAGGGCGCAGATCTTTTGTCAGTTCGGGCGCTTCATCGAGGCCGCTTCCATACGGCGGATTATGCAATTGAAAAACAGAGTTCTTGACATCCTTCAATTGGTCAATCATGACTTGAATGCGCTGTCGCAATTGATCTTCCGATTCTTCGCGGTGCGTGTTCCACGGCGTCGGCGTGGACCAGCCGCAATTGATCATCTCGTGATGCTCATCGAGTTGAACGATCTTGCCCTCCGTCAATTCGACGCGTTTCGCCTGCTTGATGACTTCGTCAATTTCGAACATGTCGTCGTTGCCGGGGCAGACGAAGCAGCGCATGCCGGTCCCGTCCAGTTTGGCGTCGGCGTAGTCCATCCAACGCTGAATCGTCTTCAAGGCTTCCTGCAGAAAAAGCTCGTCGGAACGTCCCGGCCGATTGGCAATCTCCGCCACCTCGTCCGGGTTGGTGACGTAGGGATAGTAGCCGCGATTCTGGATCGTCACAATCATTTGATCCACCTGCTCCTTCGATTCCAGAATCGTTTCCTGATCCAGCAGGGTGACTTTGTATTTTCCGCCGCCCTGGGCCACGATCGGAACAATGGCCTTTCCAGTCATGTCGCCGCCGAGGATCAAAACATCGGTTTGGTAAAACCTGGCGGCGTTGATGAATTTTTTCCAACAGATTTCGGAACCGTGCACATCCGTGGCAAAGAAGATTTTCATCTCGATTCCTCGTTGAGAAAATGTCGTCAGATCCGAACTGATCGGGATCAAAGCGCTTGGCAAGCCGCCGGCCTGGATTTATTGCGGCTGAGGCATCGCCAATATTCCGGGAATCAAATCTCTGAATTCGGAACGGACGCGGGCTTCCTGCTCTTCGGACAAAAGCGATTCGGTATTATGCGATAGGATTTCATTCGCTCGCAGCTTTGCGTGCGCTTCGATGTCGAGCGAACCTTTCTTTTCCCAGATCGGACGCGCGTCGCGGTCGGCCAATTTGGTGAGCAAGGCTTCGGTCTTCATGCGCTTCACCGTATGCGGCTCCATCAGAAACGAGCCGCCCGGCTTGACTTTTGCAATCACATCAATCGCAAGCTCTTCTTCGCTAAAAACGATGCCGCGGTTGATGCGTTTGAGCATCTGGGCGATCTCGTCGTCAATGACGGCTTTTGCAAAATCGAACGCTTTGAGTGCATCGAGCAGACCGCCCATGTTGAACATATCCATTCCGCCCAAAATTCCCTCGACCACAGACATGCCGGTTTCATAGCCCATCTGCGCGTCGTTGACTTTGGAGTTGGTCAGGCCAACATAACCGCCGCACGGCACATTATAAAAACGCGCCATCTGCGCGAACGCCATGTGCAACATGCCGCATTCGATTCCGCCGGAGGCATACGCCCCGGTACGCATATCGGCAACCGTCGGCAGGGAGGCGTAGATCGTCTGCGTGCCTTCGCGTACCATTTGCATCAAAACGGCCGCCGCCAAAAATTCGGCGTTGCCCTGCGCCAGCGTCCCCGCCATGGACATCGGCGAAGTCAGCCCCGCATTCGGCACGATGGTCGGATAGACCGGCAATCCCAATTCGGTGAAATAAATAATCGCCTCGGTCGAAAGCTGATCCATGGTCAGCGGCGAAACCACCGGGCAATAATGATGCGTCACGAATGGATGCTCGAAGTACGCCTCTTTGCTTCCCGCCACCGCATACAACAATTTCATGATGGCTTGAATGTCATCCATATCCTTCGTCGTATTGCGAATCGGTTTGACGCAATATTTGATGGCCGGATACAAACGCGCCAGCGTGAATTGTCCGGGAGGCGCATCGTCTGCCAGGGTGGAAATCGAGAACATATCGTACGCGGGAAGTTCGTTGATGAGGTGCGCGATGCGCGCGATGTCGTCGGAGCGGGCGCGTCTTTCCCGACCCGTGACCGGATCAATGATGTCGGGAGCGGAACTCCCCGTGACGATGACCGGCCTGTCCTTGGGGATGGTTTTGTCGAACTTCGGGTCGCGGCCGCGAAACGTGAACGTCGGCTGGAGCATCTTGATATATTTTTCGGTCACCGAACGCGGCAGTTTGACGATGTGCGAATCGGGGTCCACCTTTGCCCCGTGTTTGAAGAAAATGGACCGCGCCTTTTCGTTGCGCACCAGCAAACCAATGTTTTCAAGAATTTCCAGCGAGGCTTCATGCGTGCGCTGAACTTGATCGTCGGTAAGTAAAGTTGCAAAAGCCATTTTCTCTCTCCTGTGATTGAAACACCGATCAATTCAAACCGATATTATTAATTCTTTATTGCTTTTACAATCGCGGCCACATGTTCTGGCGTTGAGCCGCAGCATCCGCCAACAACGCGCGCGCCGAGCGCGGCATACTTCTTCGCAAATTCCGCCATTTCATCCGGCGTTACGTCGTACAGCGTCTCTCCATTGACCAGCCGCGGAATGCCCGCGTTCGGCTTCGCCCATAACGGAAAGCCGGGATCCACCGAACCATATTCTTTCAGAATGGTCTCCATGTTTTCGAGGGTGGTGCCGCAATTTGCGCCGATCATCGTCACGCCCATCGGTTCATATTTCTTTATTACATCTGTCGGCTTGACGCCCATCATGGTGCGCGTGCCGCGGTCGTAACTAAACGAGACGACAATCGGCAAATCGGTGACGGAGCGCGCGCCTTCCAAACCGGCATCCACTTCGTTCAACGCGAAATGCGTTTCGAACAAAAGAAAGTCCACGCCGCCTTCCGCCAGCGCCCTGGCTTGTTCGGCAAAGGCCTGGCGCGCTTCCTCATCCGTGAGCGGGCCGTATGGCTTCAGTAATTTGCCGATGGGGCCCATCGAACCGGCGACCAGCACATCGTCCCGCGCCGAGGCGGCTTCGCGCGCCAATTCCGCGGCGCGCTTGTTGATCTCATAAACCTGATCTCCATGTTTCGCGCCCTGCATGCGCGGACGCGTCCCCCCGAATGTGCAGGTCAGGATGATGTCCGATCCCGCGGCGACGAACGCTTTTTCGAGGTCGAGAATTTTTTTCGGTTCATCGAAGACCCAGTCTTCGGTGTGGATGCCGCCAACCAAACCGACCTTTTGAAGATTCGTTCCGGTCGCTCCGTCTGCCACCAGCACCTCCCCGGCTTTCAATCGTTCAACAAGTTTGTTCATTTCGTCCCTCCCGAAAATTTTTCCGCAAGCGGATCAATCTTGCGGTTTGGAATCAAATGCGCGATGTGCGGGAACGGTTCGCTCATATGCGGAAAATTCATCGCCAGCATGAACTGTTGCTGGAAGTTCGGGTCCGCCGGCAGCTCATAGCGGTTGACACGCGCCGCGACTTTGGCGGCTTCTTCGCGGCGTTCCCAGTTGAGCAGTGCAATGCGCGCGCCGTCACCGGCGGAATTGCCGACGACATAAACGTTTTCCAGCGGGCAGTCGGGGATCATCCCGATCAGCATCGCTTTCGTTTTATCGAGGTACGTTCCGAAGCCGCCCGCCAAAAGAATCTTGTCCGGCGCTTGCAGGTTGAATTGATTCAACAGCGTGCGCGCCGCGACGAACAGCGCGCCTTTGGCAAGTTGAATCTGACGCACATCCTGCTGTGTGATGGGTATCTCGCGCTGAATGGTGGTCTCATCCGCCCAGGCAATCACATATTCCATGCCCGCCTCGCCTTTGCGGATTCGATTCGATGAACTTTCGCTGACAAATCGTCCGCGCGCATCCACGATGCCAACGCGGAACAATTCGGCGACGGCGTCAATGATGGCCGAACCGCAAATGCCTTTGGCTTTGCCGGTATTCCAATTTTCTTCGCCGATGATTTTATAACGCGGTTCCAGAGTCTTTTCGTCAATCTCAACGCGTTCGATGGCGCCCGGTGCGGCGCGCATTCCATACTCAACGTGTGCGCCCTCCAGCGCGGGGCCGGTCGGCGTGGAGGTGCAAATCAAACGATCCTTATTTCCCAAAACCAATTCCGCATTCGTGCCGATGTCAATGATGAGCCAGTTCTCTTCTTGCTTGTGCGGCTCTTCCGCCAATAAAACTGCGGTGGTGTCCGCGCCGATAAAACCGGAAATTGTAGGAAGCACATGGACGTTCGCGGCGCGGTTGATTTTCAGTCCGAGTTCGCGCGCCTTGATGTCCACATCATGATTGATGGCGGGGACATACGGCGCCAACCCCAACTGCTTCGTCGGCAGATTCAAGAAAAGATGATGCATGGTTGTGTTGCCCGCAATCACCATTTCAAGAATATCGTCTGTGGAAATATTCGCCGCCTTCGCCGCCTGTTGCAGTAATTTGTTCAATGCGCCAATAACCGCGTCGTGCAATTTTTGCAGTCCATCTTCGTTCACGATGGTGTATTGAATGCGCGACATCACATCTTCGCCGTAAACGATTTGCGGATTCATCTCCGATTCGGCGGCGAGAATTTCTCCGCTTTCGAGATCGCACAGATAAAGCGCAATGGTGGTCGAGCCGATGTCCACCGCCGCGCCGTAAAGTCCTTCGACGTATCCGGGTTCGACGCGCACCACTTCCCTGTCCTGCCAGATCGAAACCGTCACACGCCATTTCGATTCGCGCAGTGTTGACGAAAGTGTCCGCAGGCATTCGTAATCAATCGTCAAATCTTTCGCTTTGGGAAGATTCGCTTCGCCGGAGCGGACCAATCCCATGGATGTGCCGATTCCATTTTGCAGACGCTCCCAATCCGCCTTCGGGTTCGAGACGGTGGGCGGCATCAGTTCAACGAGGTATTTTCGCAGCGACGGTTTGATCTCGAAGGCGCGCTGGGTGGCGGCTTTGCGGACGACCTGTTTATTGACCTGGCTTTCCTCGGGAACGCTGATCAGCACATCGCCGCGCACGCGTGCCTGGCACGCCAGGCGGACTTGTCCAATTTCCCAATTGTGCGAAGCCATCATCTTTGGACGACGGCGAAAAAATTCCGCTTCTTCGGGCGTGACCGGACTCAGGTTCTCGCGTTTGGATGTGATGCCGTAGCGCTCGAACGTCCCCTCTTCAACGACGACCTTGCACTTGCCGCACGTGGCATTTTCTGCACAAATCGATTCGATATCCACGCCCAGTTCGCGCGCAATCGCCCGCAGATTTTTCCAATCGTCCGCTTCGCCGCGCCGGCCCGAGGGTTGCAGAATTACAGTAGGCTTGCCGGCCATTAATCAACAACTCCAACCAGTTGTTTCGCCACCTGAACCGCGCCGACCGCATCTTCGGAATAGCCGTCCGCGCCGATGTATTTGACCCAGTCGCGTGTGATCGGCGCGCCGCCGACCATCACTTTGAAGCGGCCGCGTAAACCTTCCTTTTCCAGTTCATCAATCACTTCCTTTTGGCGGATCATCGTTGTCGTCAACAACGCGCTCATGGCAATAATATCTGCATTGACTTCGAGCGCCTTGCCGATGATTTTCTCCGCCGGGCAATCCACGCCCAGATCAAACACTTCAAAGCCCGAAGAACTCATCATGATGGTCACCAGCGTTTTGCCGATCTCGTGAATATCGCCTTCGACGGTTGCGATCACGACTTTGCCGAGTTTTCTGCGTTCGGTGCCGCGCTTCCGCAATTCAGGATCCAATGTGGCGACCGCGGCTTTCATGGCTTCGCCCGCCATGACCAGTTCCGGCAGGAACATTTCGCCGCGCCCAAACGCGTCGCCGACTTCATTCACACCGACGACAAATCCATTCGAGATGGCGTCCATCGGCTCCATGCCAACGGCGATGGATTCTTTGGCAAGCGCAATCGCGGTATCCACATCGCCATCAATAATGCTTTGCGCCATTTTCTTTTTCAGTTCTTCGCTCATAAAACTCCTATGAACAAATAAAATGGTAGTTCTTCATTTTCACGGGAAAACCATTTTCACCCACAAAGGACGCGCAGGGAAACCGCTATAAAATTCAAGTTTTTCCCATTTGTGTCCTTCGCGGTTAAGCGCTTTCCCGTCAATTACGGCAGAGGCAGAATGATTTGATGCGCGCAATCGAATCATCGCCTGCGTGAACGATTGGCAAGCGTCTCTCTCTCCGTAGATAAGATAGATGATTTTACCTCAAGCCCGGCGGCGGTTTTCATGATGTCTTCCACCGGAAACATTTTCAGCCCCGCCCGCGTCACTTTGAGCGACGCCGCGGCGGTGGCAAACCGCACCGACTGTTCGATCTGCCAGCCGTGCAGCCAGCCATAAATAAAGCCGGCTGAATAAGTGGCTCCCGCGCCGCAACCGTCAATGGCGTCCACCTGCGGAGCGCGCACGCGCAGAATTTCATCGCCATGCAGAACCAGACTGCCCTCGCTCGCCAGGGTCACCAACGCTGTTTCGACTCCGGCGCTGCGCAGCCTGTACGCAACTTCAAATGGATCGATTCCATCCACCTGCGCCGCGTCGGTAACCGCCTGACACAGCGTTGCCCGGCCCGCATAACGGGCCAGCAAATCAGGATCGGCGTGGGCATGCTCGATGTTCAGATAGACGGGGATTTTCAAGCGCGCGGCTTCGTCCATGGCGCGCAAAATATGATCGCCGTCATACCAATCCACATACAGGATGCGCGCGCCGTTCAACAAAGACAAATCCGCCGTATCGAGGGTATTCAAAACATGCGGCTCGCGCTTCCAGAAATACGTGCGCGCGCCGGTGCGGTCAGACACATCCACCTCGAGCGGCGTGACAATATCGTCGAACAAACGAACCTCGCCCTGAACGCCCCAATCGCGCAATTGCCTTGCCAGCGCGCGTCCGCGCGCGTCGTTGCCGACGGCCGTTCCAATGATTCCGGTGGGGACATCCCATTGCCGCAAGAGACAGGCGACAATCGCCGCGTCATCGAAAACGAACTCGTTGATTTCTTGAATCAACGCGCCCGTATTGTGTTCCGGCAGAGACTCCACAACCAAAATGGCGACCGGCGTGAGCATTCCAAAACCAACGTAAACGGGGGGAGTTTTCATGGTTTGATCGGTTAGTGGTTGTTGATTGGCAATTGCTCTACACGCGCAGCCGCTCGCCTTTCGGATCGAACAACACGGAGGCGGTCACTTCTCCATAACGGCGGCCCTCGATCAGGTCCAGTTCGAAGCGATTGCCAATTTTAGCAAGTTCAATCGGCAGATACGCATAAAGGATATTCTTTCTTACTGTGTAACCCCAACCGCCGCTACGGATGCGCGTCAACACCTTGCCTTCGTGATAGACCGCCTCGCCGCCGTAGATTTGCGTGAATTCGTCGCCGTCAACAACAAGGGTGCAAAGTTTTTTCTTGATGCCTTCCGCTTTTTGTCTGGCAAGCGCGGCTTTGCCAATGAAATCTTTTTTATTGAGATCCACACAGAAACCGAGACCGCCTTCATAAGGCGTTTCGAGTTGAGTGACATCCACGCTGTAATAGCGGTATCCTTTTTCGAGTCGCAGCGCGTCCAGCGCTTTATATCCGCCGACTTCGATGCCGAATTCTCTTCCGGCTTCCAACAGCATGTCCCAAACCATTGTGGCGCGATTGTACGGCATGTAAAGCTCCCAGCCAAGTTCGCCCGCGTAGCTGACGCGTTGAGCATAAACTTTCGCGCCGTTGATCGTGATTGGCTTCGTCATCAAATACGGATGCGCCTCATTCGAAACATCGTCGCGGGTCGTCTTTTGTAAAACCTGGCGCGCACACGGACCCCATAACGGAAGACAGGCCCATTCCTCGCTGATATCGCGGATATTGACTTCGCCATCGTTTTCATCCACATGCATTTCGAGCCACGATTTATCGTTGCCGATGAACGCCGCGCCGGTGACAACCCAGAAGCGATCTTTGCCAAGACGCGTCACGGTCACATCCGCTTCGACGCCGCCGTTCACGTTGCAGAACTGACAATAGGTTGCCGAGCCAATCGGTTTATCCATCTCGCTGTCAGCCACACGATTCAACAACGGCAGTGCGCCGGGACCGGTCACTTCGATTTTGCTGAACGGAGTCAAATCATAAAGACAGACGCGTTCGCGCGTGGCTTGATGTTCAACTCCGATTCGATCAAAATATGGCGGCTTGACCCAGCCGCCCCAGTTGCGTTGATCTTCGCCCATGCGCCGCGAAGGTTTGCCGGGATCGAAATAATTGACGCGTTCCCAGCCGAACTTCTCGCCGAAGACCGCGCCCATTTCCAGTTCGCGATAATACACCGGGCTCAGGCGGCGCGGCCGCGCCCATTCGAACTCATCGTTGGGGAATCGCAGACGATAATAATATTTCACGCACTCGCGCGTCCGCTCAGCGGCATATTGCGGATCGGCATAGACGTTGCTGAAACGCGTCGCTTTATAGGCGTACACATCCATGGTCGGTTCACCGCCGATAATCCATTCCGCCATCAACTTGCCGACGCCGCCCGCGCCGCCATATCCATTCAACGAAAAGCCCGCCGCCATCCACATGCCGCGCACGCCCGCCATCGGCCCGAGGATGGGCTGGCAGTCGGGCGTATACGCGCCGGGATGGCAAACCAACGCGATGATTCCGGCCCGGTCCAAAAATGGCAGACGGCGAATCGCGCCTTCGAGCAACGGCTCGAAACGTTTCATATCCGGCGGAAGCGTCGCGTTGCCGTGCTCCCACGGCACGCCGTCTATCCAGCGTGCGAACGGATTCGGTTCGTAACCGCCAATCACCAGTCCGCCCTGCTCCTGCCGCATGTAAACCAGGTTTTCAGGATCGCGCAGACACGGGGTCTTTTCATCGAACTCGTGGCCAGGCACAGCTTTCAACGCAATATGTTGATGATCCACCGGCGTTGTCGGAAAATGCAGACCCGCCATCGCGGCGACGCGCGGCGCCCACATGCCCGCCGCGTTGACCACGATCTCGCATCGGATCGCCCCCTTATCGGTCACCACCTCCCGAACTTCTCCCTTCGCCGACAATTTGATTCCGGTGACGCGCGTGTTGGTATAGACCGTCACGCCCAAATCCTTCGCGAACCTGACCATGCTGGTCGTGGTGGTGTATGGATCGAGCTGCCCGTCGCGCGGAAGATAAATCGCGCCGTATAAATCCTTCCTGGTAATTTGCGGCATGTGCTTCACCGCTTCATCGGGACCGATCACCTCGCAATCCAATCCCAACGCCCTGGCGCGGCTGACGCCCCGCTCCAAATCCTTGAGCGAATCGCGCGTCGACGCGACCCGCAGACTTCCAACGTGATCGAACAGTCCCAATTCGCTGTACAGTTCGATGCTGTACATGCGAAACTTCAACATGGTTTGCGAGGTTGCAAATTGAGTCACCAATCCCGCCGCGTGCGATGACTCACCGCTGGCAATTTCGCCTTTCTCAACAAGCGCCACATCCTTTTCCCCGAACTTTGCGAGATGATAAGCAATTTGAGCGCCGACGATACCTCCACCGATAATCACGATCTTTGCCTGGTCTTTCATGAATTCACCTTTTTATTTTTTAGAATCACAATCCCTGTACGTCTTTCAGCCAACCATCGAAGTCGCCGGAATCCATTTTTGCGGCCGCGCGTCCCCAGCGTTCGACAGCCCAGCCCCAAAAATCAAATTCGATTTTTGAAATGTTGGCTTGAATGGCCGCCCATAATCCCCAGCCGACATCGGACATGATCATGTTCAATTTCATGCGCGCAATTTTATCTGCGGAGGCTTTCCCAAAATACGCCGCGCAGACCTCCTCGATCTGGTCATCGTCGTATTGCAATTCCTGACACGTGTTCCCCAATTCAAAGGCGGGATCGTTGTTTCCGCTGTACTCGTAATCAATGATGCGCAAATCCCTACCGTCATCCATATAGTTTTCCGCAAGCAAATCGTTGTTGCATGGAACGGCCGGAAGCGGATGCACGTTCATCGCCTGCTCGATTTTCCCAACGAGCGGCATTCGTTCGTTATAACCATCCGGTATGCGGATATCGCGCTCCCGGCAAATCTTTAGGTAATATTCCGTTAGACGGAACATGTTGAAGTCCGTGAGGAAGCGGGGCGCGGAATGCAACCGTTTGATGGCGCCGGCGACCCGCGTCGGCATCCCCGGCGCGTTGAGCGCCTCCTTCGACATCGTTCTCCCCTGAAGAAATTCCAAAATCATCACCTGGTGCTCAGGAAAATAATAAAGGACCTTCGGACCTGCGCCCACCTGCGCCGCGGCGTTGGTATTGAAATATTCATTCTCGCGATTGACAGCCAAAAGCTCCGTGCTCGCGCCCGGCACGCGGACAAAGAACGACGCATCGTCCACATCCACCTTGTAATTTGTGTTGGTCAATCCGCCCGAAAGCGGCTGGATCGAAATCCGCTTTCCCTTCCATTCGTCAACTTTTGCAACGACGTCTTCAACAACACTCATGGCCTTTTCTCAAGAAGAATCTGCAAGACCCAAAGGTGGCCTCCGCCATTACGACATCGGCCACCTTGCAAATCACCGATCTTATTCGGGAGGAATTTCCTTGAACGCAAACTCCACATTGATGCCCTTGGACTTCTGAGCGTTCTTGGCAAGCATATACCAGATCCACGAGATCAGGATGATGCCAAAGGCAATGATTTGCGCCCAAAGATGATTCGGAAAATCGGTGAAATCCCAATTTCCCAAAACGCCCAATTGCGGGGCAAACAGGAATGCCCCCACCATCAGGATTCCGAAGACGCCGCCGATTGCGCCAAGCACAGTCAGCAAGGGCACATTGCCCAGCTTGTATTTTGCGCCCGGCGAAGCTTCATACAATTCCTTCGCGCGATACGGCAAAAGCGCGCCGGCGAGGCATGTCACCACGAAGACATAACCACAGCCGAAAGTCACGCCGAGCGTCAAACTCGTCCAGCTGAATGGTTGAGTCACAAGGTTATATCCGAGGATCACCGGAATGCTTGCAAGGAAATAAGCCAGATGTGCATTCACCGGCGTATGAAGTTTTTCGTCCACCTTGCTGAACCATGCAGGCAAAAGCCGATCCAGAGACATTGCGACCATGACGCGCGTCATGCCAATATAACAGTTGCATACAATCTGGAATCCGTTGAGCAAATAGCCAAGCCCGATGATCAAGACAACGATTGGACTGCCCGTCAACGCGACGGCGATGATGGGCGGCCACAAATTGAAGCCATTGATATTGGCCGCGCTCACTCCCGACCAATAGCCGGCGCCCGCAACATAAAGAAATTCATCGCCTGCGACGCGCTCCAGACCGACCGCCAACAGCGCGAGCAAAATGCCGGTTGCGATCAAAGAGCCGACCATGATGAAACTCTGCGATTTGAAACTGCGCGCATCTTTGATCTCGCCATTCTGTTGGGCTGAATAAGTCGCCCATTGCAGGGATGTCCACGCGATGGGAGCGATCAACAGCGTCGCCAAAAGACTGAACGGCGGATTGGTATCCACACCGGCTTTATGAACCGCGTCCAGCGCCGTTTGATAAAAATTCGGCGCGCCGCCGGAAGCCACAGCAAACGCATTCAAGCGCGTGACGAAGTCCGACGCGGGCGTTGTGAACAGAACAACAAACACCGTCGCAAAGCATAACAGCGTGCCCCACCACATCACATGTTGGAAACGCACATAGTTTTTGAAGCCGCTGACCAGCAAAGTCAGCGACAAGGCCGCATTCAGGATGCTGACGATGATGATGCCGGTCGGCGTGGTGAACCACACGCCCCAGCTCGAGAGCGTGGCATTTCCCATCGTCGCGCCCAGGCCGAGGAATAACGGCGCGAAGCCCAGATACGAGACGAGCCATCCTGAAAGCGCGACCCACTGCAAAATCCAGATAACGAAGCCGGACATCACAACGGTAAATGCCAGTCCGCCGCCGAACACGCGGCTTTGAAAAACATAATCGCCGCCGGAACGCGGCAGCGCTGTCGAAAGCCAGACGTACACAAATGCGATGGGAATCTCGACGATCATCGCCAACAAGATGCCCCAGACAAGTTTCCCGCCGGGAAGCGCGCCGGGCGCCCATAGATATGTCCAGGGAAAAATCAAGCCCATGGTCAATATGTTGTAAACAAACGCGGAGTAGGGCGACATCACACGGACGAGGCCGGATGCCTTGCGGGTAAACACCTCCGGCTTTTGAGATACTGCCGATTGAGCCATACTATCTTCTCCTTTGGTTAGAACGATAGAAAGCGCCTGACAACCCAACAAAAAAGTTACATAGATGCCTCCTCCTGCCTGTGGAATTTGGTCTTGATCCGGCAGTCTATTAACCGCTTGTCATTTGATAGCCCTGTACCTCTCCATCAGCAAACGTCACGATACAGCCGCGCAGGATTCCTTCGCCATATTCACTGCCCGGATTGATGCAGGTGGTGCGGCCAATCTTCGCCACAGATTGCGATTCGTGGATGTGGCCATGAAGCCCGAGCATCGGTTTATATTTTTCAATCGCTTCCCTCACGGATTTGCTGCCGGCTCCGTACAAGACAGGTTGCCCACCCTGAATGATTTGTTCTGGCGGATCCTTATCCCAATCCAACATCGGACAAGTATCCAACGAGGAGTCGATGGGCGGATCGTGAAAGTTGAATATTGTTTTATTTAGATCGGGCACTTTGGAAATCATGCCATCAATGATCTCGCCCAGTTTTTCGTCCGTGACTTCTCTCGGCGTTTTCCACGGCGTCGGCGTGCTGAAGCCGACTGAGATCATCGTATGATCGTCGTCCACCTGGACGAGATCGCCTTCGCATCCGAAGAAAGACTTCGCATCTTTTCGAACAAGCGCACTCAACACTTCCGGATCATCGTCATTTCCGCCGGTCACAAAACATTTTTTCCCTGTTCCCGCCAGGCGTTCCTCCGCCAGATCCACCCAGTTGGCGAGTTTCTGACGCGCCGCCTGATGAAACAAATCATTGACCGCTTTCTCATCCCCGGACAATGCGCGAAATTCATCTTCGTCCATCACCTTGTAATAGAAACCAAGCACATCCAATCGCCCGGTAAGATGCGTCAACTCTTCCTGAGTCTCAAAATGCTCGACGCGTCCCTGCACTGTGGCTCGATAATGTCCATTCCGTTCCTTGATGATCGGGATTAAAAGTTTTCCGGTAATATCGCCGCCCATGACCAGAACATTCACATCATAAAATTTCCCGGCGTTGATAAATTTGCGATAGGTTCTTTCCGATCCATGCAGATCAGTGGCAAAAAACAAGCGGGTCGGATCCTTTTTGCTTTTTCTTGAAAAGAACGACATCATTCACCTCGAACAAGAGTTGGATAAGCCGCCCGCGCCGCCTGACCGTTTGCTATCAAAATCTCCACCGCGTGCGAGGCGAGAGATTCCATCGCCGACGCGTCAATCTGTTGATCGGTCACGAGCTTGTCAATTTCCTCAATGGACGCAATTTGAAAATTCGAGACGACGCCCCACTTGCTATGATCGGCAACAACGATGATGGGGCCGTTGGTGCGCTCGATCATCTGCCGGACGACCTCCGCCTCCGCGTTGGACGGAACGGTACAGCCGTGCTTCAAACTGATTCCGTCCACGCCGATGATGGCTTTATCCGCGTAGATCTGCTTCAGATTCTCGATGGCGAATCGGCCGGCCACCGAATTGGAACGCGGCTGAAATTCCCCGCCGATCAAATAATGATGGAAACCGGCATCACCCACTTCGAGAGCCGCGTTCAGGTTATTGGTAAAAATCGAAATGCTGGCATTGCTTCGAATGTTCCGAATGACCTGCGTCGTGGTCGTTCCACTATTGATAAAGACGATATCGCCATCTTCAATTAACGAAGCCGCCAATTCTCCAATCCTTCTCTTTTCTTCGGGGAATTTCTGGGCGCGTTGAATGTACTCGGGTTCAAACGCCATGCGCTGATTCAGAATCGCGCCCCCATGCGTCCGCTCCAAAATCCCTTCTTTTTCGAGCCATTCCAGGTCCCGGCGGACCGTCGCCTCAGACGCGTCCAGCAGGGAACACAAATCGGCGGTCCGCGCGATTTGATGAACTGTCAAATATTCTTGAATTCGTTCTCGCCTCTGAGCCGGAATGAGAGGTTTGCTCATCGGAATTGGCATGGCCTCAAATGAAGGATTTTGAACGTTTCGATAATGGATTATATAAGAATCTGAAGAAATTTGCAAGTTTTTGTGTTTTTCATTATAATTACTCCACTTTGTTTGTGGGCAGTATGGATGTCAACAGAAATCACCGCACAGTTTCGCCACGGGAGTGATGTATGACAAACAGCTCTATCGGGATGGGTGAACAGGACCGCGCAACACGCGAAAAGTTCGAGACCGAATTAAAGAGAATCATCCAGGTCAGCAACGAAAAAGGAATCATTCTGCGAGTGATTGGCTCGCTTGCCTTTCAAATGCACTGCCCTCAATTCGGATATCTCCAGGCCGCGATGGGACGCGCTTACACCGATATTGATTTCGCGGCCTATCATCAGCAAACCAAGGGGATTCAGGAATTGATGGCCGGGCTTGGATACAGCGAGAATCGTGAAGTCTTTATCGTTTCCGAGGGTGAGCGCGCAATCTACGAAAGACCAGAAGCCGGTCTGCACATTGACATCTTCTACGACAAACTCGATTTCTGTCACGTCATCCGCTGGGATGGCAGGCTCGAAGTGGATTCGCCCAGCATTCCATTGGCGGAACTGCTGCTCGAGAAAATGCAAATCGTTCAAATCAACGAAAAGGACATTATTGATACGATCATGCTCCTGCTGGAACATCCGCTTGGCGATAATGACAAAGAAACCATCAACATAAAACGCGTTGCGGAATTGTGCGCCAGCGATTGGGGATTGTGGCGCACCACCACGATGAATCTCGAAAAAGTCCGTGTGCTGGCGCAAGGTTATGAACAATTAGATAAAGAGCAGAAAAATAAAGTTCAGGCACAGGTCCAATCCGCGCTGGCGCGTATCGAGCAGGAACCCAAGCCGCTGGCATGGCGTCTGCGCGCGCGCGTTGGGGATCGCGTCAAATGGTATAAGGATGTGGATGAAGTCCAATAAATCAGGAGGATGAAATGAACAAACTCGTTCGGGACCTGATGCACCCTGGTATCATCACCTGCCACCCCGATGCCCGGCTCGGCCAAGTCGCCGTTTTGCTCGATCAGCATCACGTTCACGCCCTGATCGTCGCCGACCGCGACCATCGCCCCCTGGGGATCATCTCCGACTTCGATCTGCTCACCGGAGAATGGCTTTCGGCAGATGCGGAAAGTCTGGCGGTTATGCGTACATTGACCGCCGCGGATTTAATGTCGCATCCCATTGACGCCGTTGAAGCGAACACAACCTTGACGGAGGCCGCCCGCCTTTTGATCGAGAAAGACATCCACCGCCTCCTTGTGACCGACAACGGCGCGCCCGCCGGCGTCATCTCGACATCTGATTTTGTCGCCAGCTTTGCAAAAGAACACAGGCTTCAACGCGGGACCGTAGCCGACGTCATGTCCGACGCGATCCTGGTCTGCCGCGATAAAACGCCGATTGCCTCCGCGGCGCGCACGATGACGCGCTCCGGCTTGCGGTCTGTGCTGGTTGTGGACGCCAAAGGCAAACCCCAGGGTTTCGTCAGCGGAACCGATTTTCTTCCGTTTGCAGGAAATGAATCCGGCAGTCAAAAGACCGTGCGCGACATCATGCATCCTGCCTTGACGGTTCACATGAGCGCCAGCCTGCGTGAAGCCGCCGACTTGATGATCAGAAATCATCATCACCGTTTGATCGTGATGGATGAAGAAAACCCGGACACGTTCCCGCTGGGCGTTATCTCCACATTCGATATTATCGAGGAAATGGCGCGGCCCGATTCGGTCTGGCAATCTTCGAACTTCCAGGGATAAAAATCATGGCTCTTTCTGCGGAAGAAGCGATTGCGCGAATACCGCCATGGAAAAATGCCGTCGGTTTAAAAATATCAACGCTGGGCGGCGGAATCACCAATCAAAATTTTCGCGTGGACGTGAACGGGGAATCTTTCGCCTTGCGGCTCCCCGGGGAAAACACCGGGTTGTTGGGCGTCAATCGGGAATACGAATACGCCGCCAACACGATCGCAGGAAAAGCCGGCATCGCGCCGGAAGTCATTTACTTCATCCGCCCCGAGGGGTGCATTGTCACGCGCTTTATTGACGGCCGCGAAATCCCGCCTGAAGAAATGCGCAGGCCCGAACGAATTCAGGAAATCGTTGCGCTCCTTCATAAGATTCACTCCATGCCCGGGCTTCCCGGAACCTTTTCAGCATTTCGAACAGTCGAAGATTATTCGAAAATTGCGCAACAGTATAAAGTCAAGTTTCCGGATGATTTTGAAAATTTGACCGCGCGGATGTACAACGCGGAAAAAGCCCTCGACTCAAAACCCCGCAGACTCTGTCCGTGTCACAACGACCTGCTCAACGCCAATTTTCTGATGGGCGATAAGATTTACATCCTCGATTGGGAATATGCCGGCATGGGCGACCCATTTTTCGATCTGGCAAATTTCTCCAACCATCATGAACTGTCAGATGAACAGGCCGGCTTCCTGCTCGAATCGTATTTCGGAAAATACACACCCGCGCAGTGGGCGCATTTGAAAATCATGCAAATCATGTCTGACCTGCGCGAGGCGATGTGGGGGCTTGTTCAAACCGGCATTTCGAAACTGGATTTCGATTTTCGCGGATATGCGGACAAATTCTTCGAACGCGTATTTACGAATATTTATCATCCCGAATGGAATCCATGGCTTATGGAGGTAAGCAAGAATGAGTGATTTTCCTACTCACGCGCAAGTGGTCATCATCGGCGGCGGCGTCGGCGGATGCAGTATCGCCTATCATCTCACATTGATGGGATGGAAAGACGTTGTTGTCCTCGAACGGCATGAACTGACCAGCGGCTCGACCTGGCATTCCGCTGGTCTGGTCGGGCAGATGCGTACAGACGCAAACCTGACGCGCATGATGCATTACAGCACCGACTTGTACCGCCGCCTGAAAGATGAAACAGGACAAGATACATCCTGGCGCGAAGTGGGCGGCGTGCGTCTTGCTTCGTCGGCGGAACGCATGGAGGAAATCAAACGGCTGGTTGGCATGGCGCGTTCATTCGGCGTGCCGATGGAATTGATCACACCCAAAGAAGCGCAAAAACTTTTTCCGCTCATGTCGTTGGACGGCGTGGTCGGCGCGGCGTACACTCCCAACGATGGAAGCATTGATCCGACCGGTTTGACCAACGCGCTCGCCATCGGCGCAAAGAACCGCGGCGCGCGTTTCTTTACCAACACCAACGTCGAAAAAATCAATTTGAAGAACGGCCGCGTGGACGAAGTGGTGACGAATCAGGGTACGATCCAGACCGAGATTGTTGTCAACGCTTCCGGGTTGTGGGGACGCGAGGTTGGGAAAATGGTCGGCTTGAATCTGCCCGTTGTCCCGATGGCGCATCTTTACATCATGACCAAGCCCATCGAGGGCGTGACCAAGGATTTCCCAAACCTGCGTGATCCCGATTTGCTGGTTTACTGGCGCGAAGAAGTCGGCGGATTGATCACCGGCGGATACGAGCGTCAGCCCGCGCCGTTCGGTTTGAAAGGCGTGCCGCGCGATTTCAAATTCCAATTGCTCCCGCCGGATTGGGAGCGCTTTGCGCCGCTCATGGAAAATTCCATCAAGCGCGTTCCTGCGATCGAAAATGCAGAAGTCATCAAGTTATTGAACGGCCCTGAAGGCTTCACGCCGGATGGCGAATATTTGCTTGGACCGACGTCCGTTAAAGGATTTTGGGTCGCCTGCGCGTTCTGCGCGCACGGACTAGCGGGCGCGGGCGGCATCGGCAAGACGATGGCGGAATGGATTATTGACGGTCATCCCGAATGGGATGTGTGGCGGCTCGATGTGCGCCGCTTCGGTCCGAATTATGACAGCCTCGATTACACGGTGGCGCGCACAATTGAAACATACACTCAATATTACGATATCCATTTTCCCGGCGAGGAACGTCTCTCGCGGCGCGGCCAGCGGCTCTCCCCCACCTATTACCGTCTGCGCGATCTCGGCTGCTCGTTCGGCGAAAAGTTCGGATGGGAACGCCCGAACTGGTTCAAGATTTATGAAGAGAAAGCGAATCACGGGCATGAACCGAAAGGCTGGGCGCGGCAAAATTGGTCGCGCGCCATCGGCTACGAACATTTGATGACGCGCGAAAACGCCGGTCTCTTCGATGAAACTTCATTCAATAAATTTGAAGTGCGCGGACCGGGCGCGCTGAAATTTCTCAATTACGTTTGCGCCAACAACATTGACCAGCCCGTCGGCTCGATCATTTACACTCAATGCTTGAACAAACGCGGCGGCATCGAATGCGATTTCACGGTCACGCGTCTGGCAGAGGATCGCTTCTTCATCGTCACCGGCACCGCATTCGGTCAGCACGATTTATCGTGGCTTTCGCTCAACATGCCCGATGACGGCTCGGTGACCATCGAAGACGTCGGCTCGGCGTATGCCTGTCTCGGTTTGTGGGGACCGAAAGCGCGCAAGATTCTTGAGAAAGTCACAATGGACGATGTATCGAACGCCAGCTTTCCATACATGACCGCCAAACGAATCACCGTCGGCGATGTTCCGCTTCTCGCTTCGCGCGTGACGTATGTCGGCGAGCTGGGCTGGGAATTTTATTGCCCGATGGAATATGGCGCGCGTCTGTGGGATACGCTGTGGGAGGCTGGCGCACCCGAGGGCATGGTCGCAGGCGGATACAAAGCAATTGACACCATGCGGCTGGAAAAAGGTTATCGTTATTGGAGCAGTGAGATCAGCCCCGATTACACCCCGCTCGAAGCCGGGCTGGGATTCGCGGTCAAACTGGATAAAGGCGACTTTCTCGGACGCGAGGCTTTAATCAAACAAAAACAGGAGGGCATCAAACGAAAACTATGCTGTTTGACGCTCGCTGACGACCGCATGATCGCGCTGGGCAAGGAGCCGATTCGCGCAGACCATGACCGCATCATCGGCTGGATTGCCGCAGGCGGATACGGTTATTCAGTCAAGAAAAGCATCGCCTATGCTTATCTGCCAATCGAGTGCGCAAAGGTCGGAACGCCATTGGAGGTCGAATTTTTTGGAGAGCAGGTCGGAGCCGTCGTGGTCCAGTCTCCGCTTTGGGATCCAAAAGGAGAACGCGTTAGAGCATAATTCCCGCTAAAATAAAACAGGAGCGTCCAGTTGGATGCTCCTGTTTCGATAAGTCGCTGAAGTCAGTAAGGGAGACCCGTCAGCGAATGATAAGTCACCGAACCGGCAAACAGCAAAACCACAACTCCGGCAGTGACCGCCATGATGGGCCTGGTTTTAAACTCTTTCGGTTCCTCGACATTTTCAGATTGGATTTGTTGGGCTTGCCGTTTCGCCTTGAGCTGTTTGCTGTTCAGGCTGACGCCGGTTGTAGCCGCTATGGGAATTGCCGCGCAAAACATGCACATGGGTTCCTCCAAAACTTACTCTAAATTTATCTTGCCGATTGTTCCGTATCCTATCACACCAAACTTAAAGTCACCTTAGTTATTTCTTGCTGAAAAGAATCAAGGGTAGAATTTTCTCCCAACCAAATGCTAAAGATAAATTCAAAATCGGCTTCGTTTGTTTTGAAAATAGCAGGCTTATTATTGACAATGCTGATTCTGATCCTGCCCGCCGACTCGGCGCACGCTGACCCGCCGGACATGTACGCGCAGAATCAAGCCATCACGATTCAACCGGACGGCCTTCACGTTGACTGGAAGATCGCGCCGGGACCTGTCATTGCCGATGCAACATGGCAGGCCGCCGATCTTAATCACGATGGCTCCATCAGCCAGCAGGAAGCCAATACCTGGACAAAGCCGTTCATTGCCGGATATTCAATCAATACTGATGGCAATCCCGTCAACTTGATTCAGGTCGAAAATATCCGCTGGCCCGCCTCAGTGGACAGCCTCCGCACGGGTCAGGACGCGATTGAAATCCAATTGCTTGTCAAATGGCCGAACGGTTTGACCGGCAAACATTCAATCCAAATCAACAATTCATATCTTGAATCAAACAGTCTCAACTGGTTTTCGCTGACCGGCGAGGGAGGCTTTTCTTTTGATCAGCCGAATCAAAACAATAACCTGCTCAGTTTCGAGCTTTATTTTCCTGCTTCGCCCAACGCGTCAACGCCGATTGCATCGAGCATGACTTCGTGGAACAGCGGCATTCCAAATCTGCCGGGATTTACCGGCACGATCTCGAATCTGGCAATCAATCTCGCCGCGCCGTCTTCG
>JBHORD010000170.1:0-4548 GCA_042408355.1 Anaerolineales bacterium | reverse complement strand
ACAATTGAAGACCCTGGCCGCGTTGTTGATGCCTCTGGCGGGGCGTCTGCCCTTCTCCTGGGTGTATCCGACGGGCGAAAAACAGGAAATACGCGTTCCGAAATTTCAAAAGTACTATCAGGAAGCCACCGTTGTTGCGGGCGACTGCCATTACATCAAACGTCACATGCCCGACGACATGCAGGGAAAAGTGATCGTCACGAATACAACCACGCCCGAAGATGTGGCGCTGTTCAAACAATGCGGCGTAAAATATCTCGTCACCACCACGCCGGTGCTGAATGGTCGCTCGTTCGGAACCAACATGATGGAGGCCGCACTGGTCGCGGTCTCCGGGAAAGGCCGCGCCCTGACGCGCGATGAATATAACGAAATGCTGACGAAACTCAATTTCGAGCCGCAGTTACAGCAATTGAATTAACACGGTGCGCAAAAGAAACATTTCCTTCAGGGTATACGAGAAAAAATTCTAATGATAAAAATTCAGGAGGCATAATGGATGCGATTGTGACCGCCGGGGGAATTCCCCAGCCCGATGATCCCCTGTACGTCTATTCAAAGGGCGAGGCAAAAGCATTGATTGACATTGCCGGAAAACCCATGATTCAATGGGTGCTGGACGCGTTGAGCGATGCCAAAAATGTAGACCATGTAATCATTATCGGTTTGTCGCCCAAAACCGGCCTGACCTGCAAAAAGCCGGTTTACTACATCTCGAATCAAGGCAAGATGCTGGCCAATATGATCGCAGGCGTGGAGAAATCGCTTGAGATCAATAAGAAAAACAAATACGTCTTGTTCGTATCGTCTGATATACCCGCCGTCAAGCCTGAGATGATTGATTGGTTGATCGAAACCTGCATGGAAACAGAGGACGATATTTATTATGGCGTCTGCCCGCGCGAGGTGATGGAAAGCCGCTTCCCCGGCTCGAAGCGGACGTATACCCATCTCAAGGATATGGACGTATGCGGCGCGGACATGAACATCGTCCACGTGCGCATGGCAAGCGAACATCTCGATACCTGGGAAGCGCTGATTGCCAACCGCAAAAACCCGTTTGCCCAGGCCGCGGTCATGGGCTGGGATACGCTCTTTTTGCTTCTGACGCGGCAGGCGACTCTCCAGGATTTTGTGGAGCGCATCAGCAAGCGGATCGGCGTCAAGGGCCGCGCTATTGTCTGGGAACATGCCGAGCCGTGCATGGACGTGGACAAGCCCCGCCAGCTGGAAATGATGCGCGAGGATTTGGCCCGGTCCATCAAGAAATCCGCGCCAAAAGAAAAAGCGGCTGTGAGAAAGCCGGCCGCGAAAAAAGCGGCAAAAGCCAAAGCAAGGAATTGACGTTCTTCCAAAGACAGGCGCGCTTCAGCGAAGAAGTGCCGCGAATGGACGTGCTTCGCGGCGCTTGTTTTTCTCACGCAGACCGCTTTGGAACGCGCCTCATCTAAATCTCCTGCATTTTTGGGACTCACAAATGAATCTCGACTCAATTCTCGAACTCGACGCCCGCCTTTCCAATCAATTGCGCATCGCCGAAAAACCGGGCGCGCTTCGCAACATTGCCATCTTCTTCGCTCATTCCGGCGACTCGTGGTTCTGGGCGCTGGGGCTTTTTATTTTGTGGATCTTTGGCCAAACGTTTTGGAAACAATGGGCGATTGTCGAAGCGGCAGGCATTGCACTGCTGATCGGGGTGGTCATGCCGATGAAATTCACCATCCGCCGCAGACGGCCCGAAGGCGAATGGGGCGGCATCTATCGCAACACTGATCCGCATTCGTTCCCCTCGGGACATGCGGCGCGCGCCTTTCTCATCACCGTGATCGCCATCGGTCTGGGACCATCATGGGCGGGCCTCCTCCTTTTGGCGTGGGCGCCGATTGTGGCGTTATCGCGCGTGGCAATGGGCGTCCATTATGTGTCCGATATTATCGCAGGACTCTTCATCGGCATCCCGATGGGATTCATGGTCGTGTTAATTCACCAGCCGTTTCTGGCGTTGCTGTCTTCATTTTTCCCCATCCCGCTTTGGTAAAAAACAGGCGCCGCTTTCCATTTTCGCTGCCCGCTTTTTCAACTTCATCTTCTTTGCGTTTTGTTCATCCCGCTTTCTTCACTGTCTTCAAATGTTCTTCGATATGACCCAAGCCGCGCTCGACCCACGTTTGGAGCGTCAGACCGCCGCCCTGCGTTTCGTGCCGCGAGGGGCGCGACCACGCCTCATCGGGCAAACCGCGCAGCGCCTCTGCCAGCGACGTAATGCTTGCATTAAATTCCTGCAATAACTGGTTCAGCGATTCGCCTGGATCATAATGCGCCGCCATATAAGCCTCGCCATCGAAATTTTTGAACTCGGGATTCTCTTCTGCCAGCGTTCTGCGCGCGCGCAGACCATAAACCATTTTATCCGTATCGCGCGTATGCACCGCCACCTGATGCACATTCCAGCCGCCCGCCTCGAGGGGCGCATACGGATCCTTGACCGCCAGACACGCCTCACAAAATTCCCTGGCGGCCTCCTGCAATCTGTTGATCAACTTCTGGCGGTATTCATTCAACTCCTTCATTTTTCCTCCACATTCACAATCTGACCGTTCAACGAAGAATGACACAAGAACATCACCGCGCCGATCAAATCAGACGGAACAAAACCATCGGCTCGATGAAATTCCGCCATGCCCGTCCCAACGGCATGGACGCGAATTCCGAGCGGCGACAATTCGTCTGCGGCGGAGCGCGTCAGCGCGATCAAACCGGCAACGCTGACACGATACGCCGCCTCGTTACCGACCTCCAGCGGGCGCGCCGAAATCAAGTTGATCATCACGCCCGCGCCTCTGGCGCGCATCACGCGCCCGACGGATTGCATCATCAAAAACGCGCCGGTCAGATTCACATCCAGCACGCGATGCCAGTCCCATTCGTCCATATCAAGAAACGGAACGCGCGGTTCCACCCCGGCATGATTGATCAAAATATCAATCCGCCCAAAATCGTCCTCGACTTGATTCACGATGGATTGCGCCGCGACCTTCTTCGCCACGTCATCTACATACGCTTTGATTCTTCCGCCGCTCTGGGCAACCAGCCCATCCAAATTGACCGGCGAAATATCGTTGACCGCCACCCGGGCGCCGCGTTTCGCGAATTCTTCCGCCAGCGCGCGGCCCCTGCCTTTGCCCGCCCCGGTAATCAAGGCCGTCTTGCCTTCAAAATCATTGGTCATTCAATACTCTCTTTGCACACAGGAATTTGATCCGGCCGCAGATCCGCATCGGGAGGCCGCGGCCATTACGATGTCCGGGCGCGAAGCGGGGTTTTTGATCCACGCCAACCCTTGCATTGGCCGCGCGTTCGTCGGATGGCAGGCAAAATACAAATAAATCTCGACAATCAACGCAATTACAGCCAGAGTCAAAAACATAAAGTCCTTCGGCACGGATCGAATTATACCTGCCGAACAACGAAATATGATGTTTGTCACTAGTTAAGCGGTCCGGACTTTGCTATAAAATAACTGCATCTTCCGCTCATCAGAATGATGTTGGCGGGCGCGGGCTAAACAAGTAAATTTGTTCCATTCCTCCTTACCGTTGATGTGATAAGCGGAGCCATTTACTTCTGTTTGCATTCCAGATGGTTTTTATTGGCAATCTCCGCCGCCTCTCCGGCGATCGAACAGCGATCCGAAAAGGCAAACCTATCGCGAGGTAGGGACGCAAAGTCATGGATCTGCGGGCAAAGCGAACGCAGACCGCCAGACTGCCGAAGGATTTCTCCTCGGCAGTTTTTTATTTTTTTAGGGCAGAAGCGCAAAACCCGGCAAGCGTCATCCACAACCCAATAAAGAACCTTATTGTCTGCCATATCAAGACATTCATGTTTTGTATCCTGAAAGAAGGAGGTGCGCAAGTCAAAACATA
The DNA here is from genome assembly GCA_042408355.1 of Anaerolineales bacterium. GTDB lineage: Bacteria > Chloroflexota > Anaerolineae > Anaerolineales > Villigracilaceae > Fen-1038. Next base: position 622 of record JBHORD010000170.1, on the reverse strand, counting down.
ATCAGGGCAGTCTATTAACTTTCCGTTTCGATTGGCCACTTTTTGTAGAGGAGATGCTGTATGAAAAAACGTTCGTTATTCACGATTCTGACTCTCACTGCCATTCTGGCGCTGACGCTGTCCATATTTGGCACGGCCTCAGCCAGTGAGGGAGTCAATACCAACGGCCCCGAATTGACTCCAAAGAACGACAATCTTCCTGATCCATTGACAACCAAACAACTGGAATTAAAGCAACAGGCATTGGAAGCCAAACTGAACGGCAAAGGCAATGCCTACGGCAAGGTCCAACAAGTGGCGCGCGGCCAATACGTCCAGCTTGCTCTGGAAGGCACAGGCATGGTTTGGACGGTGATGGGCGAGTTCAGCGATTTCCCGCACAACAACATTGCCCAGCCCGACCGCACGGTTAACAACACAACCCTCTGGGTGCCGGATTTCAGCAAAGCGCATATGGACGCAATGTTGTATGACCGCACGCCCGGCGCCAACTCGATGGCGAATTACTACCTCGAGCAGTCATCGGGCCGCTATACCATTGCGGGCGAATCGACCGATTGGATTCCGGTTGGCAACCATTTGATGTATGACGATAATCCAGATTCGAACGTCTGGCTCTTCA
>JBHORD010000169.1:0-2659 GCA_042408355.1 Anaerolineales bacterium | reverse complement strand
CCATCCAGTCCCTGCCAAAAGACGCGCCGGATGACGTGGAGGAGCGGTTGCGGTTGGCGCTGCAATATTTCACGGGAAAATAAAGCCATCCCGTTCAGCTCATGCTCTCGCCGTCGGGAACGGCGGCACGAGTGCGCTACGAGAATCAAAAACGAGCGGAATGAGTCCGCTCGTTTTTTTTCGTCTGACGAAACTAACGCGTGGTCAAATAAAAGAAGTCCCTCGAATGCGGGACGAGGTACATCGTTGGGTCGCTCTCCATTTGATTCAAAAGTTGAACGGCTGTCAGATGATTGCCGGAAGATTCGTAGGTCACAAAGTGAGCGTAATGCTTGTTGATGTCGAGCTGCATGGCGTTGTAGGCACCAGCCTCCTGCAAAGCCTGCGCGAGCGTCGAAACCGAGGTTGCATTGCCGACTGCATAAATCAAATAACGTCCGTCCTGCGTGATGCCCAGCCCCGTGCGCCATGTGATGGACTGGTTGCCAATGGTATTTCCCCACAGAGAGGCGTCATCCACATAAACGCGCGGATCAATCTGCCCGGCCTCCAAAATGGGCGGACAATTCTGGCGCAGGGCAATCATGTTCGGATCGCCGGGAAATAAATCCTGTCCCCACGCGCCAATCTGAACATGCCCGTCTTTATAAATTGCAACCGTCGCGATTCCCGGATATGGCGGGAGGAGCGTGATGCCGTCAACGACCATTCCATATTTTCCGTTGACGGCTTTGAATCCGCCGTTGAACGCGGCGATGAGATGACTCATGTCCGCCGGCGGGATGGTTCCCAAATTCGGGATTGCATTCACAACGTTGGAGGCATGTGACGGTTCGAGAAAGCCCGGCTCCATGTGAAGCTGTAAATAGGAAAGATCAATTCGGACGAGGGCGATGCCCGCATAAGGCCGCGTCGGATCCAGATTCAATAATGCCTGCGCCATGACGGGTTGCCCGTTCACGTTCGGACCGTAAGCCTGCCAGCCAATCTGCGGGTCGGCGGTGACCACATTTGTGCTTGGCGCGGGAGCAACGCGTTGGAACACGGGCTTTTGCGCAATAGCAGTGGATTGGCTTGACGTCTGCGTTGGCTGTGGCGTGGGTTGTGATGTGGGTGCGCTTTGCGTTGTCGGCTGTGCGGCAGATTGCTGGTCAAGCGTAATGCCCGGCTTTTTTCCATCCGCCTGATACGCCAGTTGATTGAGGTTGTCCTGAATCCAGAATGATATGCTTTCGATGTTTGCTGTCACCTGCGGCCCGGCCGCCGCTCGAATCAGGTCTGCCACTTGTGCGCCTGTGGATGGCGAAACCGCCGGAATGATGGCGAGGCCCCCGATCAAAGATGCCAAAGAAAAAATCGAGAAGATAGCCGCGTACATCCACCCGCGATTGGACCGTGTCTTTGTCTTATCTCTGAGTCGATTCATGAACCAATTCCTTTTCCGCTTATCTATCCGCCTTCCGCTCTCCATCGAAAGGCATGTGAATGTATCTTACCTGCCGTACATGAACAGCAAATGAACGATAAAAAAATCGAACACGCCAATTATTTCAATGTTAAGTAGAAGAAGTCGCGCGCGTTGGGCGTTAGATACAGATGCGGGTTGTAGATCATCTCCGCCAGCAAGGGCTCGCCGGTCATCGTAAATCCTTTTGCCGGATCATTTGCCGGTGTGTAGGTGTAAAAGTGTGCGTAATATTGATTGATGTCCAATTGCATGGCGTTATAGGCGCCCGCGTTTTGCAAAGCCTCGGCCAGCGTCGCCGCGGATGTCCCGTTGCCGACCGCGTAAATCAAATAACGTCCGTCCTGCGTGATGCCCAAACCGGTACGCCAGGTGATGTCGGAGTTGCCGGTGTAGCCCCAGGCTTTTCGATTGTCGAGATACAGCCCCGGGTTGATCTGACCCGCATCTATCAGCGGCGGACAATTCTGTCGAAACGCGATCATGTCCGGCGTCTGCGTGAGTTCCGTTCCCCACGTCCCAATCGCAACGTGCCCATCCTGATAAATCGCCACCGTTCCAAGTCCGTCAATCGGCGGGAGCAAAGTAAAGCCATTGACCATCATCCCAAAATGTCCATGAACGCCTTTGAAGCCGCCGTTGAAGGCCGCGATCAAACTGCTTTGATCGGCAGGAGGAATCATTCCAAGATCAGGGATGGCTTGATTGATTCCCGACGGATGCGCCGGCTCGACGTTCCCCGGCATCATGTGCAGTTGGAGTTTGGAAAGGTCAATGCGGACGAGCGCGACGCCGGTGTACGAACGCGTCGGATCGAGCAATTGCATCGTGCGCGCCATGATGGGCTGACCGTTCGTCTCCGGACCGTAAGCCTGCCAGCCGATCTGAGGCGGATCCACCACGACAGCATTGGATGGTGCGGAGGTTGCCTTTGGGGTCGTTGTTGGAATGTTTTGTGCAAGAGGAACTTTGGCGATTGCCGGTGGAGTATTTGGAATCGGCATGGGCGTCGCAGTCGAAACGACTGTGGTTGTGACAGTATTACTTTGCGGCTGGCTTGCCCATTGGATTTCGGATTGTCCGCCATTGATTTGCGAACGCACTTGATTGAATACATCTTGAAAATGGTAGGAGGCGCTTTCGAGGAGCGCGACCGGCGCGGGTCCGACGACGGCGCGCAATAAGTCCGCAACC
>JBHORD010000167.1:0-17220 GCA_042408355.1 Anaerolineales bacterium | reverse complement strand
TGAACAAGCGCGCCGCTCGCAGGTTGGAACGGGCGAGCGCTCTGAAAAAATCCGCACGTACAATTATCCGCAAAACCGCGTCACCGATCACCGCCTGGGCATTTCGATTTACAACCTGCCCGCTGTGATGGACGGCGACATTGATCCATTCATCGAAGAATTATCGACGCGCGACGAAGCCGATCGGCTGGCGGCGGCAGTCATTGAAGACGATGAATAACACGCGCGCCATAACCTTCCAGGAACTGTTCGAAGCAACTGCGGCGCGGCTTTCCCCGGTCAGCGATACGCCTCAACTTGACGCGCAAGTTTTGCTGGCGCATGTTTTTCAAAAGCCGCGCACGTGGATGCTGGCTCACCCTGAAACAAGCCTTGATCCGCAGGCATTTTCTGTTTTGGAGAACTTGATCCAGCGCCTCGAGCATGGCGAGCCGCTGCCATACGTGCTGGGTCACTGGGAATTCTTCGGCCTCGATTTCGATCTCACACCGGATGTTTTGATTCCACGCCCTGAAACGGAATTGCTCGTCGAACATGCCGTTGCATGGCTTCAGGCTTCGCCCGAACGGCGGAGCGTTGCAGATGTCGGCACCGGCTCCGGCTGTATCGCCGTGGCCATTGCGGTCAACGTGCCGGATGCGCGCCTTGTAGCCACCGATATTTCGCCCAAGGCGCTTGAAGTGGCGCGCCGGAATGCGCTCAAACACAATGTTGCCGACCGAATTGATTTTATCGAGTGCGATATTCTTCCACAGTCCGACCTTCCTTTGGGAGGCAGGCAGAGGGCGGGGGCGTTCGATTTGATTTGCGCCAACCTGCCTTACATCCCGACCCAAAAATTACGCAAACTCCCCGTCTATGGCCGTGAGCCAACGCTTGCCCTCGACGGCGGCAAAGATGGGCTTGATCCATTTCGTAAACTACTGCGCCTCGCTCCCGACTGGCTGGCTCCCGGCGGGCGCCTTCTGCTCGAAATCGAATCGTCGCGCGGCGCGGCGGCGTTATCGCTGGCGTATGATGCTTTTACGGCAGGCGAAATGCATCTTCACCGCGATTTAGCCGGGCAGGATCGTCTGCTCGAAATTCAAATGCCGATTCTATGAAAACGCAAACTGTGAATGCCTCTTCGCCGGATGCCATTCCGCGCGCGCTCGAAGTCCTGGCCTCCGGCGGACTGGTCGCTTTTCCAACCGACACCGTTTACGGCGTGGGTTCTTTGGTTTTTGACGGCAAGGCGGTCGAGGCGATTTATCTTGCTAAAGATAGACCTGTCGAAAAGGCGATTCCCGTTTTATTGGGCGATGCGGAGGATCTCGATAAGATTGCTTCCGAAGTTCCAGCGATGGCGCGCCGGCTTGCCCTTCGCTTCTGGCCAGGACCTTTGACTTTGGTGGTGCCCAAAAAATTGACTCTCCCTGAGTCCGTATCTGCCACCGACACGGTCGGCGTTCGCGTGCCAGATCATCCCGTTGCCCGCGCTTTGCTCCGCGCCGCGGGACCGATGGCGGTCACCTCCGCCAACATTTCGGGGCAGGCAAGTCCGTCCACAGCGGAGGAAGTTCTTGCCCAGCTGGGCGGACGCATCGAATTGATTTTGGACGGCGGAAAAACGCCGGGCGGCGTGCCGTCCACAGTGGTTGATTGCACTGCAAGCGAGCCTGTTATTTTGCGAGTCGGACCGGTCACCTTGCCGCAGATAAAATCTGCGCTGACAAATTAAACTCTTACCGTTATTTCATCCGCAGTTCAGGCTGTGTTAAATTAAGTGCATATAATTTGAATTGCATTCTCCTCCAAACCGCGCAGGGATGGGGCAAGTCCCGAGGCGGTTTTTCCTTTTTCCGTCAAATCTTCCTGTAGGGCGGCGCGCGGCGTCAATTTCTTATTCAATTCTTAACTTTTGTTCAGGATGGTTTCAGGTCGCTGAATATAATAACAATTGCATTCTCCTCTACAAACCGCGTACGGGTCTGGGCCGGCCCAAAGCGCGGTTTGGGTTTTTAAAGCAAAAGACCTGACAGGTCTTTTATAGTAACGGCCACGTCGGCTGGACGTCAAAGTCCAGCCCGCTTGTGTGCCCAAGCGCAAAACGATAATAACCGGCCGCGGCGATCATGGCGGCGTTGTCGGTGCAGAGGGAAAGCGGAGGAATGTGAACGTTGAATTCCTTTTGATTCTGAAACGCCTGACGCAGGGCGCGGTTAGCGGACACGCCGCCTGCGACGATGATTTCTTTCACGCCGAATTCGCGTGCGGCGTTCATGGTTTTATGGAACAGGACATCCACGACCGCCGCCTGGAAGGAGGCGGCCATGTCGGACACCGGCAGCGGTCTGCCTTGCGCCTGATAATTCTTCGCTTCGCGCAGGACGGCGGTTTTGACTCCGCTGAACGAAAAATTCCAGGTGCCTTCGAGCCAGGCGCGCGGAAAATTGAAGCGCGTCGGATCGCCCTCTTCGGACGCTTTCTGAACGGACGGCCCGCCGGGGTAGGAGAGACCGAGGATACGGGCAACTTTATCGAAAGCCTCACCCGCCGCGTCGTCCAGCGTGGAGCCGAGGCGTTTATATTCCAGATGGTTCGTCATCAAATCCAATTCGGTATGTCCGCCGGAGACCAATAAGACCATCAACGGAAATTGCGGCTCATCCGGAATCGATTCGCCCGCGTTGTGAACCCATGCCGAATAAATGTGGCCCTCGAGGTGGTTGGTTGCAATCAAAGGAACGCCGCCTCCCAGCGCCAGCCCCTTTGCCGCGTTAACGCCGACGACCAATGATCCAGCCAGGCCGGGTCCACGCGTCACCGCGATGGCGTCAACATCATTCAGTGTGAGATGCGCTTTCGATAATGTGTCTTCCACCACCGGCACAATGGATAGAATATGCTGGCGCGAGGCGACTTCGGGGAATACGCCGCCGTAGCGCGCGTGGATGTCCATTTGCGATGCAACCGTAGACGCAAGAAGCGCGCGTCCGTTTTCGAGAATGGCGCAGGCGGTTTCATCGCAGGAGGTTTCAATGGCAAGAATTCGGGCAGAAGGCAGAATTGGCATGGTTTATTTTTTCTCCCATTTTTTCATTGGCAGGACAAAATCGTAGGGATACTCGGCGAGCAGTTCCATCCGGCCGTCGGGCCGCACCCAATAGGTGTCTTCGATGCGGACGCCCATGCCTTTTTCGGGATAATACAATCCCGGCTCCGACGTGACCACCACGCCGGGCGCGAGCCGATGGTCGTCGCCAACTTGCAATCCGCTGAACGGGCGTTCGTGGATGTTGAGTCCCACGCCGTGTCCGAGCGAATGAACGTAACCGTCCAACGGCGCCCTGGTGTGAAGCTGTGATTTGTGTCCCTTCGACTCGAAGTATTCGCAGACCATTTGTTGATAGCGCTTGAACGGCGTATTCAAGTCGAAGTTTTCCACCACCTTGTTGTAGATTTCGTGGACCTGATCATAAAGCGCCTGCGCTTCGGGAGTGGCATATCCAAGCGACCATGTGCGCGTGAAATCATAAAAGTAACCGCCGCCTTGTTCGCAGGGATAAATATCAAAGACAATCGTCTTGCCCAGGGAAATTGGGTCGGCGGGATTGCCCGCTGAATGTGGCACGCCCGCGTCGCGTCCGATTGCAAAGATGGTTCCTTCCGGATTCTCCGCGCCCAGTTCGCTCAACCACAAATTGATTTTTGATTTTACGTCGCCGATTGTCAGCGGCGAGCCGTCTTCTTTCAATAAGACTTCGTCGGCGCGCACCTCGCGGCTGGTCAAATAATCGGCCACGCGGCGCACCACTTCGGTTGTGACTTTTCCCATGTTGCGGATGCGTGCGACTTCCGATTCCTCTTTGGTTTCCATTGCCCGCAGGAAAATCGAATCCGTTCCCGATTCGCCGATGAATTCGACCTCGGGCATCAGCTTTTGCAAATGAAGCATCATCCCAAACGCGGACGAAAACTCGGTATGTCCGTAAACGCCGGCGCGCCCGCGCCTCAAACCGAGATCAGCCAGGATATTTTTCAGCCGCATGGCGGCCGCCAACAGCGCATCGCCGTTTGCCTGTTTTCTCGCTTCTTCCAAATCGAACTCATTGAGCGAGCGCGTCTTGAGTCCGCTTTTGGCGGCTTCGTCGCGTTCCATATCGTTATAAAAAAGCACAGGCGCTTCATTGCGTTTCTTGATCAACACGGCGCCGGTCACGTGTCCGCCGCCGGTGAAATAATACATCGGCGGATTATGATCCGCATCGCCAAGCACAACGATGGCATCCAGGTTTCTGGCTTGCATAAGGGCGTCAAGGTCTGATTTCATTTCAACTCCGATAATAGAGAATGGAGAATCGTAATTAGCAACTGGTCTTGTTCCGGCAAAACGGTGCGCGGATCGAAAAGGATTTTATCATTCTCCGTTCGGGCGATGACAGGCGGATTCTGCCCGCGCAGTTTTTTCAAAAATTTGTCGGCGCGTTTTACGCTCAACGATAAGACATGAGACGGGATTGATTCGCCGGGCAGGCTTCCGCCGCCGACGGCCGCTTCGCTTTCTTCGACCGAACCGGCTCCCAGTTCACGCGCCCATTTCTCCGCCCGGGCTTTGACCTCGCTCAGAGGCATCGAGATCATTTTCCAGATGGGAATCTCGCGCTCGGCTTCGTCTTTAAGATAATGCAGGAGCGTCGCGGTAATTCCGGCGAGCGATGTCTTATCGGCGCGCACCGCGCGCGCCAGCGGATGCTTTTTGATCTTCGCGATCAAATCCGCTTTGCCGGCGATAATGCCCGCCTGCGGACCGCCGAGCAGTTTATCGCCCGAAAAGCAGACGATGTCAGCGCCAGCCGCGAGCGATTCTTGAACCATCGGTTCATGATCCATGCCGTATCTGGATGTGTCAATGAACGACCCGGAGCCGAGATCATCCACAAAAATCGTCTCATGTTTGTGCGCGGCGCTGATGATCTGCTTAAGTTCCGGTTCTTCGGTGAAGCCGATCAGTTTGAAATTGGAGCGATGAGCGCGCATGACCAATCCGCCTGATTCGGCCAGCGCTTCTTCATAATCAGAAAGCCGCACTTTGTTGGTGGTTCCCACTTCCACCAGTTTTGCGCCCGATTGTTTCATCACGTCCGGCACGCGGAATCCGCCGCCGATTTCGACCAGCTGTGAGCGCGCGATGATGACGCGTTTCCTGGACGCCAGTGCGGATAAAACCAGCAAAACCGCCGAGGCGTTGTTGTTGACGACGACGGCGGCTTCGGCGCCTGTCAATCTTTTCAAAACTGTTTCCGCATGGATTAGACGCGAGCCGCGCTTGCCGGTTTCCAAATCGAATTCAAGATTGGAATAATTTTTTGCGGCTTCTGTCATTGCGTCAATGGTCGCTTTCGATAACGGGGCGCGTCCAAGATTGGTATGTAAAATTATGCCGGTTGCATTGATGACGGGGCGCAGAGTCGGCTTCGTCCACGCCGCTAAACGGGATTCGGCGTCGGACAGAATCAGCTCGTTTTCCGGCGCGGCCGCTTGCGGGTCCGATTTGAGGCGGGCGCGCGCATCGGCAAGAGTCGCACGAAGCGCGTCCAATGTCAACGGGCGGCCATATGCCCCGATCCAATCGGCGGCGCGCGGCGTCTGCAAAAGTTGTTCAATCGAGGGAAGCGTCTGAAGATTGTTCATCATCGGTAACAGGCGGATGCCAGCGGGCGCGCTCGCGCACTCGAATGAGATATTCGATGGCCGCCAATCCGCCCGCGAGTCCCATCCACACCCAAAGCGTGACGAGGTGTCCGAGTTGAAGCCATGCCAGCGTCGCGCCGTACACGCCGACCCACAACGCCTGCCGCACAATGGCCTGCGGTTCGGCGGGCGGATTGGAGGGAAAACGTACATTGAGAAAATAAGTGACGGGAAGCGCCGTGCCTGTGAGGGCTATGATCCACAATGCGAAGAAGCCCCAACGCGCCCAAACCAGCGGCGGCATGTTGAAGACAAAGATCATCAACGCCAGCCCGCCCCAGCCAACGATCATGAGGAAGAGGGCGGAGAAAAGATATTGTCGAAATGAAGGCGCGTCGTCCATTGATTGAATTATACTCGTAGAAAAAACAGTTCCGCTTTTTTAGCGGGAGGCTCGCGCTGACCGGCGAAGCCGTGTCGAAGCGACGCCAAAGCCGCGAGGAAAACCGCCATAAAATTCGGACGCTTTCCCTTTTGCGCGCTTCGAGGTCAGGCCTCTTACGGAAGCGTCAAAGATTTAACCATGAGGGCCGCAAAGAATGCGAAGTTAAAGAGGAGGCTCGCCAATGGCAGTTCCGAGGTTGTTGATCACCGGCTGCAATGGGTTGATCGGAAGGATCTTGTGGAAGAGTTTGAAGGATGATTTTGATTTATATGGATTGGATATTTCTTTCAGCGAATCGTCAGAAAAGATTTTCCGGGCGGATGTTTCGAATCTCGAACAAGTCAGGTCGGCGTTCGGCCGCATTCCGTCATTGACGTATGTCGTGCATCTGGCCGGCGATCCGCGCGTGGACGCAGGCTGGGACTCCGTTTTCGTGAACAACATTGGCGGGACAAAAAATGTCTACGATGCGGCGCGGACATCCGGCGTGAAGCGAATCGTCTTTGCGAGTTCAAATCACGTCACCGGCGCGTATGAAGGATTCCCGCCCAGCCTGCACGCAAAGTCGAATCCAACTTTGATCACGACGCGCGATCCGATTCGCCCGGACAGCTTTTATGGCGTCAGCAAGGCGGCGGGGGAGGCGGTTGCGCGCATGTATTATGAGCTGTACGGTATCGAATCAATTTGTCTGCGGATTGGATCGGTGACGAAGGATGATGATCCGGGCGCCCATCCGCGCTTTGAAAGCACGTGGCTCAGTCACCGCGATTTGGCGCAGTTGGTAAAGAAGAGTTTGACGGCCGATGTCGGGTTTGGAATCTATTACGGCGTGTCAAACAACGCGAGGCGGTTCTGGGATATTTCGAATGCCGGGGCCGAGTTGGGTTATCAGCCTGAAGATGATGCTTCTGAAGTTTTGCGAAAAAAATAAACACGAAGGGCGCCAAGTATGCAAAGTAAAAAATGTCCATTGTGTTTAAAGAGCGGAGGAACTCATGAATGTCTCTGATGCAATTCGAACAAAACGGGCGGTGAGGAAATTTCAAGACAGGCCTTTGCCTGAAGATGTGATCAAAACTATCTTGAACGCCGGACGCAGATCGCAGTCGTCGAAAAACGAACAGCCGTGGCAGTTCATCGCGATTCAAGATAAATCAACGCTCAAGGCGTTGTCCGAATTGGGGACGTATGCTGGTCATCTCGCCGGGGCGGCGCTGGCTGTTGCGATTCTGACTCCGGATCCAAAAGAAAAATTCCAGACTTTGTTCGACGCCGGGCAGGCCGCGGCGTTCATGCAGTTGGCGGCGTGGGAATTGGGAGTCGGCTCGTGCCCCGCGTCGATCTACGAGCCGGAGAAGGCGCGGGCGCTTTTGGGTTTCCCCGCCGAATGGCATCTGCGGATCGCGCTCTCGTTCGGTTATCCCGCAGACGAGACGAAGTTATCCGCTCCGCCGAAGAAGGGCGGGCGCCGCGCGCTGGAGGAAATTGTGCATTGGGAGAAGTGGTGAAGCGGAGACGGGCGAGCGCCGCAAGTGGACGAAATGTATCGCGCCTCGTTTAATTCAAGTTTCGTCTTGATCCCATCAGGAGGCCTTTCATTACTTACCCAATCTCGCTCGTTCTTCCTCAATCACACTCTCGTCCAACTTCTTGAACAGCGGAGCCGGCTGATTCAATCTTGTGCCCGGTTTCAATTCGCTGGGTCTCCACTTTAACCTTTCAACCTTCAAACTTTCAACCGGTCGGTATCTCAACACTTTATGCGTGCCGAGCGAGTCGGTCACCTCTTCGGTATATTGCCCGCCGAACAACGGCGTTTCGTATCCGAAGAACTCATGCAATCGCTGGCTCGTGAACGGCAGGAACGGCGCGAACAGAACCTTGAGCGAGTCGATGGCTTTGAGCGCGGTGTAAATCGTTTTTGATGCGCCGTCTTTGTCGGTCTTGATGGCTGTCCACGGCGCGTTGACATCGAGATAAACATTGACAGCAGTGGCGAGCTTCATTGCTTCTCCCAATGCCGAACGCAGATGCACGGCTTCGAGCTCCGCGCCGACAGTGTTGAATCCGTTTTCGATGACGGCGAGCAAATCCAGGTCCGAGGGACGAAGCGATTTCACGTCCACATCGGGCACGCGCCCATCCCAATTCTTATAACAGAACGACAGCACGCGGTTGGCAAGGTTGCCCCACGTCGCCACCAGTTCGTTGTTGTTGCGCGTCACGAACTCCTTCCAGTCCCAATCGCTGTCTTTCATCTCCGGCATGTTGACCGTCAGATAATAGCGCAGGGCATCGGGATCGTAACGCGTCAGCGCGTCGAGTCCCCACACCGCCCAGTTGCGCGAGCCGCTGATCTTTTGTCCTTCGAGATTCATGAATTGATTGGCCGGCACGTCGTAGGGAAGCGTGAGCGGTTGTTCATCGCCGGCAAAAAGTTTCAGGAATTGACTTCCCGCGCCCATGAGTTGAGCGGGCCACAAGGAGGTGTGGAAAAAGATGTTGTCTTTGCCGATGAAATAGAACTGCTTCGCGTTGGGATTGACCCACCACTCGCGCCACGCGTCGCTTCGACCTTGCTCAGCGCCAGCTTTCTCCCCCGACAACTGACTCCACTCAATGGGGGCGGAGAGATAGCCGATGACGGCCTCGAACCAGACGTAGATGCGCTTGCCCGCTTCAGTCCAACCTTCGACGGGAACCGGGATGCCCCAATCGAGGTCGCGCGTGACCGAACGCGGCTTCAAACCTTCGGATTCAATTTTGCGAAGCGACTCGCCGATGACCGTATCGCGCATGTGCGGCATACGCTCTTCCAGAAACTTTTTGACGTCCGGTTCGAGTTTGGATAGATCGAGATAGAAATGTTCGGTCTCGCGCAGTTCGAGCGCGCCGCCGGTCTTCGAACGCGGATTAATTAATTTCTCCGGCTCAAGCACGTTGCCGCAATTGTCGCATTGATCGGAGCGGGCGCCTTCGAAGCCGCAGATGTAGCACGTGCCTTCGACGTAGCGATCGGGCAGAAATTTATTGGTCGAGGGCGAGTACCACTGCATGGACTTCTGCGTGAACATGAATCCGTTTTTCTGAAGCGCGAGGAACATATCCTGTGAAACCTTGAAATGATTCTCGGTGTGCGTGGTTGTGAACAGATCATACGTGATGCCGTAGCCCTTGAACACTTCAAGGAAACTTTCATGAAATCGTTTGTAAACTTCCTCGACGGGTTTGCCTTCTTGATCGGCGCGGATGGTGACGGGCGTGCCGTGCGAATCTGTGCCGCTGACCATCAACACATTGTTTCCTTTGAGACGGTGGTAGCGCGCGACGATGTCGCCGGGCAGGTGGGAGCCGGTGATATTTCCAACGTGGATTTCGGCGTTGGCATAGGGCCAGGCAATCGCGATCAAAATATTTTCAGGCATTGCGAAACTCCGTTTTCTGGATATTCGATATTCGATAATCGAACATCGAACCTCGAATATCGAACATCGGCTTTGCAAACAAAAAGGCCGTCCGCGCAACCGGGGGACAGCCTTTATCTCAACAAGAGTAAAACTAACGCCCATCCCAGCCGCGGCGACATGGCTCCATTCGCATTGGCATGGACATGGTCATTGTCACCGTTGGGGAAAAGCAGAAATTCATGGGCGATAGTTTAAGCGTGCGCCGGGGGTTTGTCAATGGGTTGTTGTTTCCATTGCATTAGCCAGAGGGACAATCCCAATATCAGCGCAGTGTTGATGACGCTGAGCAAATCCTTTTTTGTATAAGCCTGCGCCAGGAGTGAGACAATTGAAAAGGCGTCCAGCGCGGCCAAAAACAGGAAGACATACAGATACGACCTTGTCCTTTCGATAAGCCTGCCGGCGATCCACACAATCGGCATCACGTAAGGAAGCTGGTCGTAGGACCAGAGATAGAGGGTGGACACAAACCCCATCGGGATGATAATGTTGAATGCCGTCCATGCTGTGAGCTGGTCCCGCTTTTTCCAAAGATAAAATGCTCCCAGCCCAAGCCCGAGAAGCGCCCCGCCCGAGCCGGCAATCCACATGCATGCGCTATTCTGGTTGCAGGCAAGGTAGGCAAAGCTGAAGGCATTGGATTGAAATCCCAATGTTTCGCTCAATAATGTTGAGCTGGATCCGCTGAACACGGCGAGCGAATGCGGATCACGGATAAGCCAAACAGCGAGCAAAGCCAGTCCGCCGAGGAAGATACCGGCGATTGCTTTCCAATCGCGTTTTGCCAGAAGCCAGATTCCAGCCAGTGCGATCAGCGGAAATCCCTGAGGCGGTTTGAGCAAAGTCAATGAAAGAAAGAGGCCGGCTAAAAGCGGCTTTCCCTTTTCAAACAAAATTGCGGACAGGAAAATCCAAAGCAGAGCCAGCACGCTGATCGAACCGAGTTGAAGCGTCAAATATACCGGCCCGAAGAACAGCATAAAGACGATCAACGGGAGCAGGAGAATCTTTCGGGATCGTTCCTCCCATTTTTGGGATAATACATAAGCAACGACTGCGATCGTGACCTGAGTGATGATCTGCAATGCAAAATAAGCCTCGCCCGCCGGAAGCAGTCCAAGCGGCGCCATGAGGTACATGATTGGAAGAGGGTATTGAAACGTCTTGCTGGGCTGATACGCGGCGCCGTATTTGTTGAAATTGGACAGCCATTGATTTGTGTCGTAGGGGTCTTCTCCGGTCCACACCATGCGCCCCGACAGCCAGTAACTGAAAAAGTTCGAATTGATGTAGTCGTGATGCAGCAAATTTTGCCGGGCCCGCCAGTAAAATAAAACAGCGAGCAGTATCACGGCAACGGCGATGCCGGCGGCTTTTGAAAGAATTAACCGGTTGCGTTTCGTCATCGGAATGATAATTGGCTTTGTCTTTTCAAAGTCCCGCCGGCAGTTTTTGCTTCACCGCAACTTTTTCAAAACCGAAAACGGCGATTCGTTTTCCGCCGGACGGTGGCCGCAATCGGCAAGATTCAAATCCTGTCCGCAAACAGAGCACAAGCCTTTGCAGTCTGTTTTGCAAATTGGGCTGATGGGGACCTCGAGCAGAGCATACTCTCGAATCAACGACTCCAGATCAATCTGTGCGTTTTCAGGGACCAGCAACCCTGAATCGCTCACGGATTTTTCGCTGAACGCATACAACTCCGTCATGTCCCAGGCAAGCGCGTGGCTGAATTCTTTCAGGCATCGCACACATTCAAGTTCGGTCTCGGCTGTGAACCTGCCTGTGAAAAGCAGACCCTGAGGCGTGCGGCCAACCTGAACCAGACCTGCAAACCCGCGCTGTTCAAGGTCGCCCTCAAGCCGGATGTGATCGAATTCGAACGAAAATTCGTGCGCATATCCGACTTCCTCGTGAATGATAAATCCGACATTCAAGCGGAAGGGACGGCGAAGATTAACCATTGGAACCTTTTGATTTTCTGCGCAAATACAGTTATGCGCGTGCTTATATCTTCCGGTCTACAATGAACTTTGCCAGATTTTCCAGCGCCTCGCGTTCGGCGCCCGGCTCGAACCTTTGCAGGAATTGTAGAGCGCGTTCCACATGTTGATTCGCTTCGCTCATGGCTTTGCCGATCGCATCGGTACGGCGGATGTTTTCGATGAGGCGCGCCATGCGTTTCTCGTTCGCCCATCCGCCATCGGGAAGCGAACACACATCCTCGTCGTCGGGATGCGCTTCGGCGTAATAGATTGCCGGAAGCGTGACCAGTCCGTTTAACAAATCGGAGCCGACCGGTTTGCCCACGGCGGCCTGTTCGCCGTTGAAGTCAAGGATGTCGTCCACGATCTGGAAAGCAATGCCGGTCTCGTAGCCGAATTGGCGCATTGTCTCAACGGTCATTTCGTCCACCGGGCTGATCATCGCCGCCGAACGGCTGGTCATTTCGAACAGCGAGGCGGTTTTGGCGTAAATGCGCTGGGCGTAATTTTCGCGGCTGATGACGCCGCGCGCCGAAAACATTTGTGTCAATTCGCCGTTGACGATGACGGCCAGCGTTTCGGCAAATAATTTCATCACAGGCAAATGATCGGTCTCAGCGGCAAGTTTGGCGGCGCGCGCAAACAAAAAGTCGCCGGTCAAAACGGTAGCGGCAGGCGACCAGCGCGCGTTCAATGTGGGCGTGCCGCGGCGCAAGAGCGCGCCGTCAATTAAATCGTCATGCACCAACGTGGCTGTGTGCAGAAGTTCCACCGATGCGCCCAGCGTGACGATTTTGTCTTCGGGCGCGCCCAGCATGTTTCCGATGAGCAAAGCCAGAGTCGGACGGATGCGTTTGCCGCCGGCGGTCAGAATCTGTTCGAGCGCGGCGCGCAGATCCGGATGACGATCATCCGCTTGTGCATGAAGCCGGGCTTCTACGAGTTTGAGTTGTTCCTGAACAGGTGAAAGAAAGGTAACGGTATTCAAACAATTTCTCCCCAGGAAAAAAGCCGCGCGGCGTTTGCGCTGGTTGCCGCGGCAACTTCCTGCGGGGCACGGGATTTGATCTCTGCAATTTTATCAGCAATATGGGCAACAAAGGCAGGTTCGTTTCTTTTTCCTCGGTGCGGATGCGGAGCCAAAAACGGCGCGTCTGTTTCGATTAACAGCCTTTCCAGCGGCAAAGCCGCAATGACCTGACGCCTTTGCGCCGCGTTTTTGTACGTGACCGGACCGGTGATCCCGATATAAAACCCAAGTTGGATGGCGCGCCTTGCGGTTTCGAGCGAACCTGAAAACGAATGAAGCACGCCCGGTCTTTCAGCCAGCGCCTCTTTTTTGGATTTTAGATCGGCTGACCATTCCTCTAAAATTTTTATCAAGTCTTCGGCGCATTGACCTTGAAGCGCATCGTTTTCCTCGCGCAGATGAAGAATCGCTGGCTTCCGAATTGATCCCGCCAGTTCGAGTTGTTTTTTCAATCCATGGCGTTGAAGGGCGCGCTTCTCTTCTCCCTTGACCCAGTAATAATCGAGCCCGATCTCGCCGACGGCGACAACCTTTGGATGCGCGGCAAGCTGATGGATTTTGTCAAACGCGGCGTCGTTCAGTTCATCAATCTCTGTGGGATGAAATCCAATCGCGGCATAGACGACCGGATTCGATTCGGCCAGTTTCACCGCCTCCGCGCTGGACTTGTGATCGAGTCCTGGAACGAGGATCCGAATCACCCCGGCGTCTTTGGCGCGCTGAATCACCTCGGCGCGGTCATCGTCGAATTTATGAAAATCCAAATGGCAATGGGTATCTGTTAACACGTTGGCAGGTTAAAAAGCTGGCGTGTTGGAGTATCGAACTTTCCATCGTGCCGGCTTGCAAACTACTTTAATCCTGCGATCTTCAAACCGTCTTGCAGAATTGCCTGAACTTTATCCTGATGAGTCGTCTCGCAATAGACGCGCATGATCGGTTCGGTGCCGCTGAAGCGGATCAGCATCCAGCCGCCGTCTTCCAGCTTGAATTGGAAGCCGTCAATCGTGACCAGTTCGGTGACTTTCAAGCCGCCGACGGTTTTCGGATTCGCCTTCAGAATCATTTCCTCGCGCGTCTTGCGGTCGCCGCTGAAGGGCGTATCAATGCGGTCGTAATAATGCGCGCCGACTTTTGCAAAAAGAGCCTCGAGCAATTGTGTGGGCGTTTTGCCGGTCTTGACCATGAAGTCCAGCATGTAGAGTCCGGCCAAAATGCCATCGCGCTCCGGCACATTTCCACGGAACGCATAACCGCCGCTTTCCTCGCCTCCAATCATTGCGTTTGTCTCGGTCATCTTCGGCGCGACATATTTGAAGCCCACGCCTGTTTCGTACACCGGCACGTCGTAAAGTTTGCCGAGCTTGTTGAGCATGGTGGTGGTCGAAAGCGTCTTGACGATTGCGCCGCGTTGTTTGCGAATCTCCAACAAGTAATAAGCCAGCAACCCGTACACGCGCAATTGATTGACAAACTGCCCATGTTCATCGCCCACGCCGAGGCGGTCGGCATCGCCATCGGTGATGAGCAAAACATCGGCGTTGTGATCGAGCGTGGCCTGCAAACCCGCGTTGATGTTCGGCGGAATCGGTTCGGGGCGTTTCATCTCGGGGAAGGAGGGGTTGCGCGTGTTATGAATTTCGATCACCTTTGTCTTGCCGCCTGCCAGCAGGAGCGGGAACCAGCCCGCGCCGTTGCCCCACATCGCGTCCACCATCACGGTCAGGCCTGCATCTTTGATGGGTTGCAGATCAATCAAGCCGTCACGCGTGAGATGATGGATGTAGGGCGCCGCGGCGTCGAACTTGACGATCTTGCCGGCGCGTTCCGCTTCGGCGTAATTCATTCGCTTCACGGCTTCGACCGAATCCGGGATGCCGTTTTCGATCTGTTTCAAACCCTCGGGGTCAATCGCGCCGCCGGTCTCGTTCCGGACTTTGAATCCGTTATCCGTCGGCGGATTGTGTGACGCTGTGATGTTGACTGCGCCCGCGGCTTTTTTGTCCACAACGGCGTAAGCGATGACGGGCGTCGGCGTTGCGCCGTCTGTTAGATAAACTTGAAAACCATTGCCGGCTAAAACTTCGGCGACAGCCGCCGCAAAGTTCTCACTGCTGAATCGTTTATCGTGTCCGACGACGATCCATTCGCCTTTTTTTCCTTGTGAAAGCATGTAAGAAGCAAAGCCCTGGGCGGCGCGCCGCACATTGTCGAACGTATAATCCTCAGCGATTTCACCGCGCCAGCCATCGGTGCCAAATTTAATTTTGTACGTCATGATGATTTCTCCCGTTGATGATGATGACGAGACATTATAACAGAGGGCATTTTGATGCGTTTTTGAAATTCGGGCTTTCCTGATTTCAAGATATTCTAAACCAGGTCAAATGGCTTGCAAATGCGACGACGGTATTGAGAATGAAAGAAATGACCGCGAGCGTTGTTCCAAGAGAGACCAGCGCACGATAGAAAATCCCCTTTTTCCTGCTCCACGTGCATAACTCCCAAAATCCAATCAGGGCGAGCAGGGTGAGCGATGGCATGAAATCGGCTTCATAGCGCGTTGCCACATAAAAGAACATCATCAGCGGAATAAATGTCGCCAGGAAGGAGCCAATCAAACTTGCCGTGATCCAACGGAAAGAATCCTCCCGATCGTTTGGCGTTATCTTTTTGCCTTTGGTCCAGCGCGCAGCAAGGAAGACAGGTGGAAGGATCGCAAAAACGATGAATGGGCTGGCATACATCAATCCGGTGACTACTCCGTCAATCACATACGGCTTGGGCAGATTGTAAAACGAAACCAGCGGACTCTTGTCGCCGGTTATTGGGATCAGAAAGGGAAACTTGTTGCTGAGCAGGAACGGGTTAAAAAAATAATTGTACAGATTCTGCGGGATATAGCCGCGCAAGAACATTGTGTGGTAGAAACTTTGGAGGTTGTATGCAAGCTGATAATAGAGCCCGAACTCGAAGATCGAATCGAAGCGCGCATAGTTGTACCATGCCAGGGCGACGCCGGCCAGGGCCAGAGGCAATGTCAGCGCGCCGATGGGTTTGATGGAGGCGGCGAAGTCTTTTGAGTGGATCGCTGTCCGCAGAATCCAAACGAGGATCAAGAGAACCATGAAGGCAATGGCGAACAACTGCGTGGCGCGCGTCGCCGCGGCGCAGGCCCAAAAGATACCGGCCGCTGACAACCATCGAGCGTCGGCTCTTTCTTTTTCAAAGGCGAGATAGGCGCTGGAGAATCCGGCCAGAAAAAAGAATTGGGCGCCGGAAAGAGCCGCTTCATAAATCCATGGATGGACGAGCATCCTGGTAAATGGGCCGATCAAGCCGGCCGCGAGAATTGCAAGCGTGTCCATCCAGGAAGGCAGGGAGGAGAAGAAGCGCCGTCGAATTTTGATTAAAAGAAAACTTTGAAGCAGGAAGATTCCAGCGATAAAGACGAAGACCAGATATTGATCGGCGACATGGAGGGGGATGATGTATTTGATCAGCGCCAGCAAGACTGCCGGCATGGGGCCGAAATAAAGGTAATAGCGCCCTTTGTAAAGCGAGGCGTCCACCAGAAATGGAACGCCGATGCGTTGATTTCGATCATATGGATTCGGCAGGGCTAAAAGCGCCGGATCGGGTTTGGTCAAAAGGGCGAGCTGGCCATGTTGGAAAGAGGTGGCAAGCTGATCATAATAGTCGCTGGTTTTTGGCCAGTGAGTCCAATATCCGCCGGAGACAAGTCCAACGTAAATAGCCAGCACCAAAACGATCGCCATGGCTGGGAGAAAATGATCTTTGAATGATATGTGCCGTGCAGGGCGGGTCGAGTTCTCGTTGCTCATGTTCTGTTGGCGGGAAATCAGCAAGGAGATTATAACCGCCTGCCGCCTCTCAGACGGTTATAACGCACATGTAGATATGTTTTTTTGAGCGTTTCCCGGTATCGGATCGTGGGGGGTGAAACGATGGAGGATGGAGGATGGAATGGATGGAGGATGGAGAATGGAATGGATGGAGAATGGAATGGATGATCTTTCAGTATCCTCTATCGGATCTGGTGGGTGAAACGATTCCCAATTTCCAAATTTCCCAACTCCCACACTACTTTCAGTATCCTCTATCGGATCGTGGTGGGTGAAACAAATGCTTTGCCACTGACGGGCGCGGCCAGTCATACCTTTCAGTATCCTCTATCGGATCGTGGTGGGTGAAACAGATAACTACTTATGATTTTATTGCCCTGGATACGGACTTTCAGTATCCTCTATCGGATCGTGGTGGGTGAAACATGGAGAACAACTTTTTACTGTGTATTGGAGGGAAATCTTTCAGTATCCTCTATCGGATCGTGGTGGGTGAAACGGGGATTCCCCCTGCGGTCCCTGGTGGAAATTTACCTTTCAGTATCCTCTATCGGATCGTGGTGGGTGAAACTAGTGCCCTTGATAACATAGCCTGTCCAAAAGAAATCTTTCAGTATCCTCTATCGGATCGTGGTGGGTGAAACCGCGCGTTCACATGGAAACGATTCCTAATGCCAAATCTTTCAGTATCCTCTATCGGATCGTGGTGGGTGAAACATGTCTACCTGCTCCTGTATACCTTATCAATGAC
>JBHORD010000158.1:0-18636 GCA_042408355.1 Anaerolineales bacterium | reverse complement strand
GTCCCCTTGATGGAAAGATAATAAGCCGCGCTGTTTGAAGTGGAATACGCCTGGCGCATCGTGTCACAATCCTTGCCGCAGTCATCTTCTGCCATGAACATGAAAGGCGCTTGCAGCGCCGCATCCGCCTGATAGCTGAATAACGTGCCATCCATGTCCGCCCCGGCTTTGCAGCGCAAATCTGTTTCGCAGACGCTGGCTGCGGTTGCGCCGCCAAATGAATGGCCGAAGACGCCGATGTGTGAAAGGTCAAGCCTGTTGTAGAAAAGATTCTCCTGGTCTGTATTGATGTGTTGAAGTTGGTCCATCACAAAGAGCACATCCTGCGTCCAGACTTTGCCGATTCGACTTGCATCTTGATCTGCTTCGGCGGCGCTTGCGCTGTCGGGAATCGTTCCTTTGTTTGAGCGCAAAGCGACACGACCATCCGGGAAGACAATCACGTTCGATGTATATGTTGGATTGATGCCGAAAACAATGTATCCGTGACTTGCCAGGTTCTCGGCATAAACCGTGTAATCCGTTGGGATTAGGCCCATGCCGGGTTCCATGATAATTATGGGATAGTTGCTTTGCGATTCAGCAACCGGGACATTCGCAAACGAATGCGTGTGTATGGATAAAAAATTACTTTCGATAATTCCGCCCAATGCTCCCTGATCTTTGTTGCGTGCGGCGATCCAATCGGGCGGAAGATATGAAACAATCGAATCTTGTTGAGAAACTGCCGCCGGATACCATGCCCACACTACGAGTTCCCGTTTTTCATTTGCATTATTTGCAAATGGATCGACGCGGTTGTTGTCAATCCAATCAAATTCAGTTCGGCCAACGTTAAAAGTCCCGGTTGGGAACGGCAGCGTTATCGGTTGGTTGTGCGCGAAGTTCAGATAGCCGACGAGGGCAATCACCAACATAACGCCAGATAGAATGATGGCGCCGATGCCGCGCACAAAAATCCTGGTCAGTCTAATGTGCATGTTCTGCCTCCATACTTATTAAATGCTTCGCAGGAGAAAGATGAGACAGCCTGATCCCTGCTCTTACCCCTCCCGTTTTCTTTGAAGATGGAAGGGGCGACTGCTGGTCGGAGGGAGCGCAAAAAGTTGTAAAATATAGGCGGAGGATGTTCGTTATGGACGATAAAAAATTTCGCAAGCTTCTCGAACAACTTCACGCCCAGATCGAGCAGACTGAAAAGATGGACGATCAAGGCCGGGAACTTCTGCGCCACGTCAACGCGGACATCAATGAGCTGTTGGCGCGGACCGAAGGTGCGTCGCTCAAGCCCGGGCCGAGTCTGATGCGGAATCTGGAAGAGGCCATCAGCCACTTCGAAGTGACCCATCCCACGCTGACTGCCGCCCTGTCCGATTTATTGACGGCGTTGAGCAATGCCGGAATTTGAAAACAGTCTTATTCTCCATGGCGTCCGATTGCGTTGCATCCGTAGATGATGTGCGCCGGAAGGTCCATTCAAGCCAATGACCGTCATCTCATGATGGCGGTCATTTTTTGGATGGAAGTTTTATAAGCGGTCTTTTCCGCAACTGTTGATGTTCACAGAAATCGGTTAATAACCGATGTTACGCCGTTCCCCTGTAGAGCGACATTCATATCGCCTGAAAATACGAAATAAACCTCGCGCGACGGCGTAAGGTGAATTAATTATATGTTCCGGATAATAATGAAAAAGATGGTTAAACTGCGCGCTGCGGCCACGCGTTGTTTGGGTGGAATAACCAATCCTGTTCCGCAAAACACCCATGTGAAATACTGCGATAACCCTATTGACACCTTAAGATAGGAAATGCTAAATTGACGATGAATACGCACGACTGCAGGCAAAGGTCTGAGCCTGCGTGGTATTGGATACTTTGATGGGATGGAAACCTGGTGCGGGTCTTTCCAGCCTGTCAGAGTGGATTGCTCAACAGTGTAAATGTGAAGGAGAGTATCTATGAAGAACATGAATAGATTGTCTCTTTTGTCGGCAGTGATCCTGTTTCCATTGATGTTTTCATTTGCGTTCCCAATTGACGCCCCGACAAACAATGGCGCATTGGCGAGGGAGGCCGCGCAGTGTCCGCCGGGTTATTCAGGAACGTATCCGAGTTGTGTAATAACGATCAATGGCTGTACTCATCCGAGCGCGTCGAACTACAATTCGAATGCCACGGCTGACGACGGTTCCTGCAAATATTCGCATCCATTGGTTTATGGCTGTACGATTCCAAGCGCAGCCAATTACAACCCAGATGCCACCGTGGACGATGGCTCTTGTAAATATTCGTATCCGTTGGTTTATGGCTGCACGATTCCGAGCGCGGCCAATTACAACCCGAATGCGACAGCGGACGATGGAACTTGCAAATACGCTCTTTCGCCTGTTTATGGCTGCACGATTCAAGGGGCGTCGAATTACAACCCGGATGCCACTGTGAACGATGGCTCTTGCAAATACTTGCATCCATTGGTTTATGGCTGCACGCTCCCGAGCGCGATGAATTACAACCCGAATGCAACCGTGAATGATGGCTCTTGTAAACCCTAGTCAGATAATGAACCGGCGCTGAAATAATTTGCCGCTCGGGCGGGCAGGCAAAAGTTAAGGCAGGAAAACTCCCTGCGGATTTTGCCGAACAGGCTGAGGTCCGTGTTGGGAGGTTTCTCTTTGTTCGAAGATAACTTAATCACTGGATGTTACGCAATTTCCCAGCAGCGCGGCCTTCACATCGCCTGAGGTAGAATTTGCGGAGGAATATTTGAAGGAGTCAACATGTCGCGATTAATACCCGCTGCTGAACGCATCCTCCTTGCCCGAAAGCTGATTCAACAAGCGCGCCAATTGCCCGTCCCGGCGGATGGCGGACGAAGCGATCTTTCCTACATTGCAGGCGTGAAGGATTTACTGCGGCAAGCGCGCGATCTCATCAAATTCATTCCGCAAACGCCGACGGCAACGGACGAGATGAAGGAAGAAGTCAAAAAGATTTACAAAGAAATCGAGAGAGCGAATCAGGAAATCCTGCATTGAGCATATCCGCTTGCGGCTCGAAATGAAAACCGGACTCATCCCAAATTGTAAGCTGTGGGAGAGGCCGGTCTTTTGATTGTCTTCAGCCGGGACGCACGCCGCCCGCAAAGCCGGAATGGAAGCTATTTCTCCATGATGGTTATGCTTTCCAT
Organism: Anaerolineales bacterium; assembly: GCA_042408355.1. Lineage (GTDB taxonomy): Bacteria > Chloroflexota > Anaerolineae > Anaerolineales > Villigracilaceae > Fen-1038. Next base: position 15,447 of record JBHORD010000158.1, on the reverse strand, counting down.
CGCATCGCCCTGGAATGTTGGATTGGTCTGCGGATCGCGGCGCGTGATGCCGTTGACCACGTCCATGCCGCTGATGACCTGTCCAAAGATGGTGTAATCGCTTTCGGATAATTGCACTGGCCCGAACGTGATGAAGAATTGACTCCCGTTCGTGTTTGGTCCTGCGTTCGCCATCGCTACCACGCCCGCTTTGTCAAAGGTGAGATCATTCCTCTCGTTGACAAATTCATAACCTGGTCCGCCTGATCCGGTCCCGGTTGGATCGCCGCCCTGCGCCATGAAGCCGTCAATGACGCGGTGGAACGTCACGCCGTCATAATATTTGTGATAGGCAAGAAATACAAAACTGTTCACGGTGATCGGCGCCTTATCGGGGAATAGCTGGATGACAAATTGCCCGCCCTTTGCCATTTTGACAATTGCAAAATATTGCCTGTTTACATCAATAATCATTTTTGGAACCGAAGCGTATTGTTTTGGTCCGATGGGTTGCGCGGCTTGTATCGAGGTCGAAAAAGGATGACCATAATCGCCGCTGACAGCACTCGATGCCGCCAGATTTTTCCCCAGGAAGGTCCAGGCCGCCGCGGCTACGACCAATACAACAACAACGATTCCCGTAATTTGAATGGCATCCAATTGGCGTGCTTTTTGAGCATTTCTTTTGCTTCGTCTTGCGGATGAATTTCTGGTTGGCATTTCCTGTTCTCCTTGAAAATTCAGCAAGTTTATTAACTCACCATACGCAGTAGCGCGAGATTTATCTCGCACTTTCAGACGGCATGAATGCCGCGCTACGAGAAAACTGCGTAACATCAGTTAAGGAGTCGCGGTTTCTATGGTATTGCCTGCCTCCGGCGTTGTCGTGGTTCCTCCGCCAATATCAATCACAACCGTCAAGGCGTCGCCGAAGAAATTTCCGTTCTGATCCGACATGCGCCACGTGCCGATCAATGTGCCGGTCTGATCTGTGGGCGCAGTCAAAGATACAGAAAGCGGGATTCTTCCGCCCGGCGCAACGTTGGGAAGGAGGTTGATTGTGGTTGTGCCCATTGCAACTCCGCCAACCAGCGAGAATTTGAATCCCGATTGCCATGAACAACTGCCATTATTTTGGACCAGCCATGTTTTCGTAAAGGATTGTCCCGGCTTCATTTCAGTGTGATCGGGGATTGTCAAATCTTTGAGAAAGAGGAGGCGGTAGCAGGATGGGGTGGGCGAGACTTCACTTGTGCTTGTCGGCGTGAAGGTGGCGGTTGCCGTGCTGGTTGCCGTACTGGTTGGAATCGCGAGCGCCGTTTGCGTCAGACCAGACCCGAAAGTGGCGACGGCGGCCGTCTGCACATTTTCCACGCTGAGGGTCGGGGTCCGCGCCGCTTGATTTGCTCCTCCGATGCTGAACGAAACGACCACGATCAAAATCAGCAACAGAACGGTCAGCACAGCCAGCCTCGTCTTGTTTTCCATGAAGAATTCCTTTCTCATTGCAAACCGAGGCGTTATTTTACTCTCATTTTGTAATCGTTCTTTGAGAGAGACCGGGGATTGTTCACGCGAAAAAACGCTCCCGGCTTCTCGGGAGCGTTTGAATTAATCCTGAACCAGCCAGTCCTTGGCTTCGTCCTCGTATTCGAAATATTTTAGCGGCTGGCCTGTCAGACGTGAGAGCATGTCGCCCAGGGTTCGCTTAAGGCCAGCCACGCCGATAACGGCTGTCTTGCGGACATGATCCTTGGTTTTGGCCGAGGCTTCATTGAGCGCGTTCATCAGGTGTGCACCGATCTCGGTGTCTTTGAAGTTCGAAAGCACCCGTACAGAGTTCAGCGGTTCCTTCAAAACGATTTCCTGCACCGCCGCCAATTCATCCTTTACGGCCTGGGCGTTGAAGAACAACGCCGAGAAATCTTGATAAAAGATTTTTTTACCTTTATATTCAATCCATTTGGACCGCATGGTTCGATCCTTTCCTCACGCCTTACGACTCTCAAGATACAATGCGGAGCCCGTAATGAGCGCGCCAAGACCCTCCCACGCCCCGACGACGAAGAATCGTCCGGGCGCCAGCCCGCTCAAGACGGCAAGCGTGAAGACGGTGAAAGTGACGAGGCGGAACGGGACTGTCCAGATGTAAAACTTTTTTAAATCATTCAATGAGGCCAGAATGTAATAGACGCCCATGTTAAACGACGCCATGGAGGCGGCTGTGATGAACACAAGTGTGTAATCTCCGGCGGCGCGCGCCGCGCGGTCAATCACGGAAAAGCCGATGATGGATAAAAGCAGTTCGGGGCGGATCAGGCCCAAAAGTCCGAGAAGAAGCGCAATTATGCCGAAGACCATCATGCTCCAGCCGGAGGCGTCGCGCACATAGTATTTCTTCATAGAGTCTCCTGTTCCGAAATTTCGATGAATTATACTCAGGACGATGTTCTTCATGCTATCAGAATTGTTTGGCTTCTGCTATACTTGAGCCAATGATGGCAAAGCATCTGGTTTTGGTGGCAGGAAATATCGGCGCGGGCAAGACTTCCCTCACGGAACGTATTGGCGAGCGTTTGGGTTGGCGCTCCGGTTACGAATCGGTGACGGATAATCCGTATCTTTCGGATTTCTATGCGGATATGCACGCCTGGTCGTTTCATCTGCAAATATTTTTTCTGGGCCACCGCGCCGAGCAATATCTGGAGGCCGCCCGCGACAGCCGTTCCGCCATCCTTGACCGCAGTATTTACGAGGATTTTTATATCTTTGCGCGCGCCCTTCATCACATGGGAAATTTTTCGGAACGGGATTATCTCTCCTATCATCGCCTGTTTGATTTGGTGATCGAAAGCCTGCCTCGCCCTGATCTTTTGATTTATCTCAAAGCGCCCGTGCCAGTGCTGATGAATCGCATCCGCAAACGGGCGCGGAACATGGAAACAGGGATCACATCCGATTACCTTTCCTTGCTCGACTCATATTACGATGAATGGCTGGGCGCGTTTGATCTGTGCCCGGTGCTGACGATTCGGACCGACGATTTGGATTATGTCCACCAGCCTCAGCATTTGGAAACCGTGGTGCAAAGGATTCAAGACAAACTGGCCGGCAAAGAAATTGTTGATCTTCATGATTGAGTTTTATTGGTGCTTTATCAAGGCGATTGCTTATGGATGAGACAGTATTTCTCAAGATACCGTTGTTTCAAAATGTCCCGCCCTCCGATTTAAAAATCATGGTGAACGAATTGCCCGTCGAATCTTATGAGCCGGGACAATATTTGTTCCGCGACGGCGATCCGGGCGACAAGCTTTACGTGGTCATAGACGGCGCGCTTGAAATCGTTCTCGCCGCCGATACAGCGGATGAATTATTACTGCGCGTGTGCGGCCCGGGAGAATATGTCGGCGAAATGGGCTTGATTCTTCCGGATGGCAGGCGAACAGCCACCGTCCGCGCCAAAGCGCATTCCCGCGTATGGGTGATGAGCCGCGCAAAGTTCACGCAGGTTCTTCAGCGCTGGCCGGTCATTGCGTATGCGATGGTCAGCATTTTAAGTCAGCGTCTTGATGCGACGAATGATGCGACCTTCCGCGACCTGACCGCGAAGAATCACGCGCTGCAAGCCGCATACGATGAATTGAAAGCCGCGCACGATCAATTGATCGAGAAGGAACGCCTCGAACGCGAACTGAAGGTGGCCGCCGATATTCAATTGAGCATTTTGCCCGATGTTTTGCCGTCTGCCGCCGGCTTTGACTTTGGGGCGCGTATCCTGCCGGCGCGTCAGGTCGGCGGTGATTTTTATGATGTGTTCGCGCTGGATGAAAACCGCTTTGGCGTGGTGATCGGCGATGTGGCAGATAAAGGCGTCCCGTCTGCGCTGTTCATGGCGCGCACGCATGCCCTCATCATGGCCGAAGCCGATACCGGTATGACGCCCGGCGAGGTGCTTTCGTTAGTCAACAGACACGTTACGCATCTCGAAAAATCCGCCCAATTCGTCACGGCTTTATACGGCATTCTGAATTCAACCACGGGTGAATTTGTGTATGCGCGCGCCGGTCACGAGCCGCCTTTGCTTTTGAATTCGGAAGGAACGGTGGAGCGTATTCCGCATGGATCGGGCATGTCGCTTGGGTTATGGGATACGATCATGCTCGATGAACGATCTGTTGATCTAAAGCCCGGCAGTACGCTTCTTTTGTTCACGGACGGGATGACGGACTGCCGCGATCCGAACGGCGTGCCTTTCGGCCTTGAGCGGATCAAACAAACCCTGGCGGCGTTGAAGGGATGCTCAAGCCAGGAAGTCTGCGATCGGTTATTCGACACGCTGAAGGTTTATCAAAACGGCGCGCCGCAGGATGACGATGTGACGCTGGTGGCTGTGCACGCAGGCGATCATGCCAGTTCACCTTAATTACTTTGCGCCCTCGACTCGAGCAAGATTTACTTGGCGGGTGATTTATGGCAACGGTAGTAGAGAACTCTTCGTCAGGGCTTAATACTTGAACGCCGTAGTATTTACTGTAACACTGATTCAACCAGAACTTTGGGTTGTCGTTCGGCATATTGAGCGAAGCCCAGTTATTCATGGATGGAATATGAACTGACGTATCTCCAGCCTGCCTGGTCTGGATGATTTGCCGGTCAATCGTGGTCCACTTGCTGGCATAGTCTATGTAAGCTTTTCGGGTGGAATAAAGATAGGAAGCGGAACTCCAACTGGAAAATCCAAGTAAAAGAAAAGCGAGGATGAGCAAGCCCAATCGGGGATTCGAAAGCGGGGGCGGGTTCAGCCAAGCGCCGCTGAGAAATCCGACTGTGATCCAGCTTGCCGCTAAGAAGAAAGCGGGAATGATCAGACTGCGGGACGGCGGCGCGCTGGATAATCCCCACGCGGCTGGAAGAAAACAACCAAAGGCGAAGCCGAGGCCGACTGCAAGAATGGCCGCAGGCATCCATATTTTTACCTGGATGCCCGGACGAAATCTGGAACCGATCCAGATCGCGGCCGCCAAAATCCCAATCAGGCTGACAACGATCAGGGGACTTGCAAGTAAACTCCCCAAAAATTTCAGGAAGGCATCCAAACCAATCTTCACCACTTCGAACATCCCTGGCGGCGCTTTATAGTATTTCTGGCGGACGGCGTTGCCTGGAGCGGCCACCATGACGATTAGCGAGGCGATACTTCCCAACATGCCGGCCGCCAAAAATCGAAACGGTCTTTCACGGCGATTGAGTTTATTTGTCCATAATGTCAGCGCAACGACAGAAACAAAAAAGATTAACTGGACAGGCGTAAAGGTTTCGCTAAAACCGCCGTTGATGAAGATAATTCCAAACCCGATCGCGCTCCACAGAAACGAATTTCTGCTTTTATCGGATCGGTACAGCCATTGGAACAATCCGGCGTAGAGCGTTGAAATGATGAGCGGAAGCGTATATGCGCGCATGCCGGTCCACCAGTACAACGATTGCGGCACATTCGGACTGACCAAGAGGGTGGCGAATACAGTTGTGGCGCTTAGTGTGATTGCGCTTGTGATTCGCAACGCAGGCGATGACTCTCGCGGGAGAAAGTGATGGATTGCAAAGACGGCAATTGCCAGCCAAAGCGCGATAACCGCAGGCACGACGAACGGCATTCCGTAAGCTCGAATGAGCACCAACAGCCAATCCGCCATGCTGGTCGAAAAGCCTCCGCTCCAGTTGATGTACCAATACCAGATGGAACGCAGAAATCCGAAGCGGTTTGCGTAATAGGCCACGCAATAATCATCGGCCAGAAACCGGCTCATACTGCCGAGATAGGCGTGCGCCGCCAGCACAACCAGCGATGGGACGGCCAGCGTCAGCGCCAGCCATGCATCTTTTCGGCTGGCAGTTCGATTAAGTCGAGTATTCATAATCTTCCCGTAAACGGCTCCAGCAGTGTAACGATGTTATCTCCTAACGCTTCGTTTGCATATCCGCCCTCCATGACGAACAGGGTCGGCAGTTCGAGATTTGAAATTTTATTTCCAATTTCCCGAATGCCTTGCCGCGTGATCTTGAACGTCCCAAGCGGGTCGCCATCGTAAATATCCATGCCAGCCGAGACGACCAAATATTTTGGCTTGAACGTCTCGATGATGCTTGCCGCTGATTCGAGCGTTGACAAATAATGTTCGTCATCTGTTCCGGCAGGGAGCGGAAAATTTCGATGAAAGCCGCTTCCGTTATCTTTGCCGGTTTCATCCGCATAACCGGCATAATATGGATATTCAAATGCGGGGTCTGCATGAATGGAAATGGTCAGCACATCAGGACGTTCATAGAAAATATCCTGTGTGCCATTCCCGGCGTGATAATCAATATCCAGCACAGCGACCCTGCCCTGCGGTGAAAGCCAATCGGCCGCGGCCGCCGCGTTGTTGAGGAAGCAATATCCTGCGGCGTAATCTTTCCCGGCGTGGTGTCCCGGCGGGCGGCATAAGGCAAACGATATGCGTTCGCCTTCGATCAATGTCTGTGCGCCGGACAATGCGCAATTCGCCGCGGACAGAGCCGCCTGATGCGTGCCTTCAACAATGACTGCTGATAAGTCCATCATGTAGTAACCGGCGCGTCCAAGCAGGGATGTGGGTTTGTGCGGTTGACGTCTGAGGGCAAACGTCGCGGGGAGGAGGGCGGATTTGTCGGCCGCCGAATCGGATTCGAAAGCGGATGCCCGCCATTCGTCCCAGGCGGAGGCGAGGAAGTCCACATAATCCGAATCGTGGACAGCCAAAATTGGATCGAGTCCAAAATCCGTTGGTTCATTAATTTCCGCCCAGGTCGTTTTCCGAAGCGCCGATAAAATTTTGTCCAGCCGCGCCGGATTTTCGAGATATGGCACGCGTCTGCCGCCGTCAAAAACTTCAAAGGGCGGATCATGGCGGCGATGCGTTTCAGAATGGAAGACTTTCATGGCTGCATTAAGAATTCACTGCCAGAATTTCATTAAACGCGAAGGACACAAAGGCGGCCAGGGAAATTCAGAGGCGGTTTGAAAATGGTTAAACTTTTGCGCAGATGATCTTGAAGAAGAGCGCGCGATTTTTTGAACGGTCTTCGCGGTAAAGAGGCCTTTGGGCAGTGAGGCTATTATAACGAAATTCATATATTCGGCTGTTACACTTTGGCCTCATCAGTTTTTCGTGGAGGATACCATATGGATGTTTTGGAAGCCATCAAAACGCGGCACATGGTTTCTCAGGTGAAATCTGATGCTGTGCCGCGCCAGTTGATCGAGAAGTTGTTGTCTGCCGGAGCTCAAGCGCCGAATCATTATAAAGTCCGCCCGTGGCGGTTTGTGGTGTTGACGGGCAAAGCGCGCGAGCGACTCGGCGATGTAATGGCAGAGGTATTTCATAAAAAATTTCCCGATGTGAAGCCGGAGGCGCTGGATAAAGAACGCGCCAAGCCGCTGCGTTCGCCGGTGTTGATCGCAGTGGGGGTGGATAAGCCAGCCGAATCGAAGGTGCTTGAAATTGAAAACATTTGCGCGGCGGCCGCGGCTTGCGAGAATATTCTGCTGGCCGCGCACGGATTGGGATTAGCCGCTTATTGGCGGACGGGCGACGCGGCGCGAGAACCGGCCGTGAAGAAGTTTCTTGGCTTTGAGGAAGACCAGCATGTGATTGGATTTTTGTACATCGGTTATCCGGCAATACAATCGGAAGCGCCGGAACGCCCGGGATTTGAAGATCGAACGGTCTGGATGGAGTAAAAGTGTTGAGTAAACCGCGCCTCTTTGGGAGCGCTCAAAGGGCGAATGGATTGCAAATTCTTTCAAGTAATGTCTGGCAGATCTTTTGAACCGCCGGGCCCGCCGCTTCTTTGCGCTGAATTGACACAAGGTGACTTTTCACGTATAAGTGGCTCAAATCAATCTTGAGGAGGTAATCGCATGGCGGCAATGCCTTTTTTGCAAGAGGGAGCGAATACAAGTTTGGTATGGCTGTTTTATATTTTGCTGGCGTTTCTTTTACTGGTCATTGTTGTCGGCGCGCTGACCAGCCGCGGAAAAACGGAGACCGCTTCAAAGTCCGGGATGGCGGCGGAAAAGATGGAAGCAAAACCAAAATCCCTCGAGGAAGTGAAGCGGATGTCCTCGAGGAAAAAATCGAAGTTAAGATAGTGTCGGTTAGAAGCGCCAGTAGCGCGCAGTCGCCATGCAGATCAGCGCGAGGATTAGCGCGGCAGTACTGATCGGAGCAACAACTTTCAATTGTTTTTGCGCGGCCTGGATTTGCGCCATTTGCTCCGGCGTCGGTTTGCCTTGAACTTTCGATGCCATGCTGCCCAGCAGTCCGACATTCTTGCCGACCAGCAAGCCGAAGATGAGTCCGATGATGGCGAAAACGGCGCCAATGCCAAAGCCCCAGCCGGTTGCAGAACCGGTCCAGGACGAGGTCAGTCCGATTGAATCGATCCAATACAGCCAGCCGCCGGCAAGAACCGTTAAAACGGCCGCAATTGTGATTCTCAAGGTGATTTTGCCCTGCATCACCAAATGCGTCATGAATTTTTGCCCCGCTTCGGCGGTTGCGGCGACTGCCGGCGAAATAAAGAAGGTCAGGATGAGCGAACCGCCGATCCAAAACACACCGCTCAAAATGTGAATCAGTCGAAGAGCAATTACCAGGTAATTCATGTCAGCATCTCCTCTAAAGTGGGTTTGGAATCTTTTGAAAGCGCTGACGTCCAGTATAACAGAAGGCGGCGCGTCTCAGACTGATTGGTTGGAATTTGACGGGACGTTTTACCTTGCCCGAATGTTCGTCTGCAACCAGCCGTGCGGTTGGATGCATATGACGCCCGGGCTTTTAAAATTAGACTAAAAAAGTCTGATATAATGACATGTTTGGAATGAATTCAGCACAACGCGGGATACCCTCCGGTGTTGTGTTGTTTCAACAACTCACGGGAGACCCAATGAACAAGAAAGAACATCTAGAACTCTATCATCAGATGGTTCTAATTCGCCGCGTTGAAGAACGCGGCGCTGAACTGTATCAGCAAGGCAAGATTGGCGGATTCATGCACCTGTATATCGGACAAGAAGCCGTCTCGACCGGATTGATTGCGGCGCGCCAGCCGAATGATCGTGTCATCACCGCCTACCGCGATCATGGTGTTGCAATCAATTGCGGCATCTCTGCCAACGAAGTCGTGGCGGAATTGATGGGGAAAGCCACCGGTGTGTCGCACGGAAAAGGCGGCTCGATGCATATGGCTGATCCCAAAAAGAATTTCTGGGGCGGACACGCCATCGTCGGCGCGCATTTGCCAATTGCAACGGGCATGGCGCTGGGCGATAAATATGGCAATCGAAACAATGTCACAATTTGCATGTTCGGCGACGGCGCGACAAACATCGGCTTTTTTCACGAAGCATTGAACATGAGCAAGGTCTGGGATTTGCCTGTGCTTTGGGTGTGCGAGAATAATCTTTATGGCATGGGCACGGCTGTGGAGCGCGCCTCGGCGGTCTCTTCAATTGCGATGAAGGCGCGCGGCTACGATATGCCGAGTGAATGCATCGAGGGCATGGATGTGATGAAAGTCTATGAAGCCGCGCAAAAAGCCATCGAGACAGTTCGTTCGGGGAAGGGACCATTCCTGCTGGAAATCCAAACCTATCGTTTTCGCGGGCATTCCATGGGCGATCCCGAACGTTACCGCAAGCAGGAGGAAGTCAAGCAGTGGGAGGAGCATGATCCGATTGGCATTTATCGTAAGTATTTGACCGAGAATAAAATTGCCAGCGTCAAGGCGCTGGATGAAATTGATGAACAAGTGATGGGTGAAGTGCAAAAGGCGGTCGAATTTGCCGAAGCTTCTCCCGAACCTACGATGGAAGATTTGTATAAAGATGTATACGCGGAGTGATGAGAAGCGTTATTCGATTATCGAATAACCAATATCGTCTCTCAATAACGAGGAACTTATGTCTAGAATAACAATGCGCGAGGCCATCTCGCAGGCACTCTGGGAAGAAATGGAGCGCGATCCCGCCGTGTTTATTATGGGCGAGGAAGTCGGCGTGTGGGGCGGTTCGTACGCGGTGACCAAAGGTTTTTACGACCATTTCGGCGGCGAACGCGTGCGCGATACGCCCATCGCTGAAGCGGGAATCGTCGGCGCGGCGATCGGCGCGGCGCTGGTGGGTCAGCGCCCGGTGGCGGAGTTGATGACGATCAACTTTGCTTTTGTGGCGATGGATCACATCGTCAATGAAGCCGCAAAATTGCATTACATGTTCGCGGGACAATTCAAACTGCCGTTGGTGATTCGAACCGTCGGCGGCGGCGGACGCCAGCTTGGCGCGACGCACTCGCAGACTCCCGATGTGGTCTTCGCACACTTCCCCGGTTTGAAAGTGGTTGCGCCGTCCACGCCGGAAGACGCCAAGGGTTTGCTCAAATCCGCCATTCGGTCGGACGACCCGATTCTCTTCATCGAGCACGCCACGATGTATCAGGTGCGCGGCGATGTTCCCGAGGGCGAGAATCTCATCCCGATTGGAAAATCCAAAGTTCAACGGCCCGGCAAAGATGTCACCATTGTTACGTACTCAAAAGGTTTTGAGATTTCGATGAAAGCCGCGGAGGCGCTTGCCCAAGAGGGCATCGAGGCCGAAATCGTTGATCTCCGTACACTTCGTCCGCTGGATTTAGAACCGGTTTTTGAATCGTTCAAGAAGACAAACCGCGCCGTGGTCGTCGAAGAAGGATGGAAATCGTTCGGCATTGGCAGTGAAGTCGCCAGCCGCATTTACGAAGAATGTTTCGATTATGTAGACGCGCCGATCAAGCGCGTGGCGCAGGACGAAGTTCCGCTTCCGTATAACCGTACGCTCGAGCAGGCCGCGCTTCCGCAAGCCGAAGACGTCATTGCGGCGGTGAAGGAGGTGCTGTAATGGCCGAAACCATCACGATGCCCAAATTGGGTTTTGACATGCAGGAAGGCACGCTCGTTCGCTGGGTGAAGAACGAGGGCGAGAATGTCAACAAAGGCGATGTGCTGGCTGAAATCGAAACCGACAAAGCGACGGTTGAAGTTGAGTCTTCCGCTTCGGGTATCGTCCGAAAACTTTTAGTGGACCAGGGCGCGGTCGTCCCCATCGGCACACCGATTGCGATTGTCGGCGGGGCGGATGAGAAAATCGAACTGCCGGCAACAGCTGACCGCAAACCACAGACGGTGGTCGGTGGATCGTCATCTGCGGTCAAAGAATCTGCGCTTCCGACTCCGCCTCCAGCGGCTTCCTCTATCCCTTCTTCTCTGACCCCTGAAGCGGGTCCCGTTAAAGCTTCGCCGCTGGCGAAGAAGATGGCGCGCGACGCGCAAGTTGATTTATCGCGCATTCAAGGCACCGGCCCTGGGGGGCGAATTGTGCGGAGAGATATTGAGCAGGCGTTATCGAGTGGACTGCTGGCCGCCGACCGCCAATCACAGACTGCTGTGGGGGGGGCGTCGCCCGTGGTCATTGTTTCGCGCGAAGACGAGGTCATTGCCCCAACAAAATTGCGCCAGGCCATTGCGCGCCGCATGGCGGAATCAAAGACAAGCGTTCCGCATTTTTATGTTTCGCACGAATACAAAATGGACGCGCTCACCGCACTGCGAAAGCAGGTCAACGAATATTTGCCGGACGATCAAAAGATTTCGGTCAACGACTTTATCGTCAAAGCGGTTGCGCTGACATTGCGCGAGTTCCCCAATTTGAATTCGGCTTTGCAGGGCGATAAAGTTTTGCGGCGCGGCGCGGTCAACATCGGCGTCGCAGTGGCGGTGCCCGGCGGCTTGATGACAGTGGTCAGCAAAAATACGGATCAAAAATCTCTGCGGCAGATTTCTGCCGAGGTCAAGGCGATGGCGGCGCGCGCGCGGGACGGCAAAGTCAAACCGGAAGATATCGAAGGCTCGACCTTTTCCGTTTCCAATCTCGGTATGTACGATGTGGAGAATTTCATCGCCATCATCAACCCGCCCGAAGCCGCGATTTTAGCGGTCGGTTCTGCAAAAGAAGCGCCGGTTGTGGAAAACGGTGAATTGAAAGTTGGCTGGAGAATGAAAGCCACCATCTCCGTGGATCATCGCGTCAGCGACGGGGCGGAGGCGGCGCAGTTCATGCAGGCGCTGGCCAAATATCTGGAAGAGCCGTTGAGATTGTTGGTTTAACTCACCTTACGCGGTAGCGCGGGATTTATCTCGCACTTTCAGTCGGCATGAATGCCGCGCTACAAGGCAAACTGCGTAACATCAATTTTCAATTTGCGCCTTTCAGGGGCGGTCTGCCTGTTCTTCGATCAATGTCTGCGAGGCAGGGACACAGCATTGCTGTGTCCCTGCCTTCTCAACCGTATAATTCCTTCCTGAAAAATTCGGGCAAAGCAAACGCCGCTTTGTGAATCTGGGGATTGAGGTAATTGTTTTGGCCGGGAGGATAAGTCCTCTTCAATCCGTTTTCCCACGGAGTATCAGAGACATACATAAAACCAATCCCGCCGCCGGGGTAGGTTGGAATGTGAGCGTAATAGTACGCGGGATTCTTCGTCAGCGTTTTGGCCGATTGATAGATTTGTTTTATCAGCGCGGTATCAAAGAAAGGCTGTTCACATTGCGTGGAGGCCGCGCCCCCGGGCGTGAGGGCGTACACCATCCGCTTGTAGAATTCGTCCGAGAATAATCTTTCAGCCATGCCGATGGGATCGGTCGTGTCGGAGATGATCACATCGAACTGCGCGGCGTTTTCTTCGAGAAAGCCAAAGGCATCGCGCACGATCAATTTGGCGCGCCGATCCGCCCACGGGTCCCCGAAGGAATCGGAAAAATATTGCCGCGATAAATCCACGACGCGTCGATCCAATTCGCAGACCACCGCTTCTTCCACCGACGGATAGCGGAGCACCTGTTGCAATGAGCCGCCGTCGCCGCCGCCGACGATCAACACGCGCTTCGGTTGGCCCACCGCCAGCATCGGCACATGGACGATCATCTCGTGATAGCCGCAGTTATCGCGCTCGGTTAGTTGAATGATGCCGTCGAGGATCAGCGCGTTGCCGAAAAATTCGGTCTCGACAATCTGGATGTGCTGGTATTGCGTTTGTTCGTCAGCCAGAACTTTTTTGACGCGCAGGCTTTTGCGATAGTAGGGGTGAAGCTCTTCTGTGAACCAATTATCCATGGGGCTTACGCCGCGACGGCTGTCAATAGGGCAGGCTCAACGTCCGCGTCGCGATCCAACTTGCGGACGGAGAAATTATCCGCGCCGAGCATGGACTTGATATGTTGAATCAACGGGAAAAGGTCCTTGCCGATCGCGCAGGTAAACAGGTCAATGGCGCAATAGCCATATTCAGGCCAGGCATGCAGGCTCGCATGCGACTCTGCGAGAAGCAAAAAGCAAGTAAAGCCGTGCGGGCTGAACTTGTAAAAGCCCTCGTCCACAACCGTCAGGCCGCTTTCGCGCACAGCCTGCGAAAACATCGAATGGACCCTTTCGCCGTCCATCAACAATTGCCGGTTGCAGTTGGAGAGATCGCAGATGTAATGCTCTCCAAGTTTCAAAGTCGCGTTCACTCACACCTCCACAGTTAAAAATATAAAGAACCCATCCGAAGACACGGAATTTGAATTTCGCTTGATCTGCAAGATGTTAGCCTTGCATAACGGGCGAAACCGTCCTCGAATAGACTCTCTTGGGCGCATTTATACTATGTTCTGCGTGAATGTCAATCTCTGGCTGTCACCATTTTTGTCACGACAAAAGCGGATGCGGTATACTGCATTCTTTCTTTCATGAAATATTCCCTTTATCTTCACATCCCGTTCTGCACGCATCGCTGCGCGTATTGCGATTTCAACGCCTATGCAGGCCAGGAAGATTCAATTCCCGCTTATGTCGACGCATTGTGCAGGGAAATTGAATTTGTTGGACAATCCGCGCCCAGCAGGGGCGGCAGGTCAGCCGCCCTTGCAGTTCATACCATTTTCTTTGGCGGCGGGACGCCCTCCTTGCTTTCGCCAAAGCAATTTGAAAAAATCCTTTCGGCGATTCGCTTTCAATTTGAATTAACCGAAGATGTTGAAATCACAATCGAAGCGAACCCCGGCACCGTTTCATTGGACGATTTGAAATCGCTTCGTTCGCTGGGAATCAATCGCATCAGCTTCGGGGTTCAATCTGCGAATGTTGAAGAGCTTCACATGCTGGAGCGCGCTCACGATTTCTTTGATGTGATCGAGGCGGTCTTGTCCGCGCGCAAAGCCGGATTCGACAATTTGAATCTCGACTTGATTTACGGACTGCCGGAACAAACCCTGACGAGCTGGCAGATGACCGTTCAACGCATTTTGGATTTGCAGCCCGAACACATCTCCGCCTACGCGCTGACGCTCGAACACGGCACGCCCTTCGGACGTTGGTCGGCGCGCGGACTTCTGCCGATTCCCGATCCCGATCTTGCGGCGGATATGTATGAGTGGGCAGATAAAACTTTTGAATCCGCAGGGTATAGCCAATACGAAATTTCGAATTGGGCGAAACCGAATCGGGCGTGCGTCCACAACCTGCAATACTGGCGCGGACTTCCCTATCTTGGTTTTGGCGCCGGCGCGCACGGATATGCCAGCGGTTATCGCTATTCAAATGCGTTGAGAATCAAAACCTACCTCGAGCGTTTGAACGATATTCGAGATTCGAAATTCGATGGACGGTCATCGAATATCGAATTTCCCTTGTCTCCTGCCGCTGTAAACCAACATCGTCAATCCGCACGCGACGAGATGTCGGAGTATATGCTGACCGGGCTGAGATTGACGCGCGAGGGAATCGCCGCCTCCGCTTTCCGTCAACGGTTTGGACGCGAATTGGCGGATGTTTATTCAAAAGAGATTCAAGATTTGATTCGGCTTGGTCTGCTTGAATGGCATAAAGAAACTTCCGACGCCTCCGACGCCTCGAACGTATTAAGGTTGACGCGGCGGGGCCGCTTGTTGGGCAATCAGGTGTTCATGAGATTTATCGAATAGCAAAAGCGGAGCCAATTGACTCCGCTTTTGAAAAAGAGCGTTGCAGGTTCTGTCTTATGGAATTATATAGCAAGTACAAGTATTGGGATTAAATAGCATGCCTTTGGCGCTGCATGCGGCAACACTTAATTGGCAGGCAGGCGGCGGCGGCGCGCCGGGCGTCTTCGGCGCTTTGGTCGGCGGCGCGTTGCTCGGACAAATATGCGGCTCATAGCCGGTTGGCTTGAAACCATATGCGGCCCAACAGGTATTGTCCACAGCGTAAATGGCCTTAATCGGATAATTGGGATTGCTGGCAATGGGCGAACCCGCTTGGGCGAACGTGAATCGGTCGTTGTAATTGAACTTGGACGGATCTTTCAAGCCGGCATCGGCCCACGCGCCCCACATGAA
>JBHORD010000154.1:0-2463 GCA_042408355.1 Anaerolineales bacterium | reverse complement strand
AGAAATGCGGCGGAGTCCACATGAAAATGATGAGAAACAGAATCCACGCGGCGAGGCTGAGATGCCCTGTGGCTGCGGCCCACCCCACCATCGGCGGGATGGCGCCCGCGCCGCCGCCAATCACAATGTTTTGCGTGGTGGCTTTCTTCAAGAGAACGCTATAAAAGATGACATAATAAAAAATTCCGGCCAGCGACAACAGCGCCGCGGTCAGGTTGACCAAATCGGCCAGAATGTAATAACTGATCAAACATAACGCAAGTCCGTACGACAAGCCTTCCGGCGCGGACATGCGCCCCGCCGCAAGCGGCCGCTTTGAAGTCCGCTGCATTTTTTTATCGAGTTCGCGGTCAATGTATTGATTCAAAGCCGACGAACCGCCAGCCGCCAGCGCACCGCCCAGCATCGTCCAGAATGCAAGCGCCGGCGAGGGCCATGCTTTGCCTCCCGCCACCAAACCGCCCAATGTGGTCAAAAGCAATAAAGCGACAATCAACGGTTTGCTTAATACAAAGAAATCGCTGAGGCGTTGACGGAACGGGTTTTCGGGAAAGACCTTGCCATCGCGCGCCAACGATCCGGATGCGGCAACCAGCGTCAGCAATGAAACCCAAAGCAGGACGGCGGTCAATGTATGCAGGATCACAAGGTGGGTCGGAAAATTCTTCGCCACCTGCATCGCGCCGACGAAAACCTGTCCAAAAAACAAAACAGTGGTGACCGTAGTCAATGGCAGCAAAATGGACTCATCGCGTTGTTCGCGCCATGCTTTGATAAAAAGCCAGATGATCAAAACGGCTGAGATGCCCGCCAGCGCCATGTGGGCAAACTTGAGCCAGCCCAAAGGACCAGCCGGGATGCAAAATGGCCAGCCCGAACAGGTCAGCGCCGCGCCGGTTACAGTGACGACGCGCCCTGCAATCGTCAACGATAGAACGGAAGCCAGAACCGTCCATGCCAGGCGGGTAAACGAGGAGGAAAAAGAGTATTTCATATCTTCTTCCTTAATTCCTTTCTCCACAAATAGTAAGCGTATCCGGCAACGGAGAGAATTGAAAACGAAAACCATTGAATCGCATAATTCAAATTTGTCGAGCCGCCCGAAAGATCCAAGGTTTCAAGGATTGGAATCGGCGGATTGGTGATGGATGGATCGGGTACGATTTGAACGTACACGGGCAAAAGCGGGTACGGGATTTGTTTGCTGAGGCGGTCCATGTTGACATAAAGCCAAAAGTCGAGACGCGTTTGACCGGGCGTCAACGTCGGGTCGGTTTCGGACCCGGGAGTGGGATCCACCTGCCCGAGGCGGATGATTCCGCGGATGGCGACCTGCCCCGGTTGATCGTATTTGCGCCAGTCGGCGGGCGTGGAATTGCCGTCAGAGGGAATCCAGCCTCGATCCACGAGAACCGCTTTCCCGTCCGGGAGCCGAAGCGGAGTGAGCAGATGATATCCGGGCTGAACATCGTTATATTGATTCCGTATCGCGACTTGATTCTGAAAATCATAGATTCCAGTGGCCGTGGCGGCGCGGTATTCCATCGTTGTCAAATCAACTGTCGTCGGCTGTGAAAGATCAATCGGCGGCATGGCCTGGATGGCGCGAATCCGGTCGGCAAAAGAACGTTCTTCAGAGAGCCGGCTCAATTGCCAAAACCCAAGCCGAACGCAGACCGCCGCAACCATCAGGACCAAAAGCGTTACCCACCACCAACGGCGGCTGAACATCAACTTCAAGATCAAGCCCCCGCCTCCTTTTTTTTCACGGGCCACAACACGAAGCTGAACACAGCCAGCAACATGCCCATTGGAAGCCCGCCAAATAAAATGGCGGATAGACGCGTGCCTGTATCCAACGCTTGAGTCACGTCTATGCCAAAGACTTTCGTTGAAACAAAGGAGCATTCAAAGGCATACTTCTGCGAAACATTCAACGGCAGGCTGGCCGAGGCGCCCGGAGGAATGAACAACGGTCCAAGTTCATGCTGGACAGAATCTTCATTCTTGACCACCAACGTATCGCCCACAACAAACACCATGTTTGCAGGAATGGAGGGAGGCTGTTCGCCCCGCGCCACTTCCTGCGCTGTTCCGGGCGGAATGACCAGTGTAACTTGTTGTGGAGGGCGGGTAAGATGCGGCAGAAACATAAAAGGAATCTCAGCCAGCAAAGAACCAAACACAAGCCCCGCAACAAGGAAAAGCAGGAAGCGTTTTATGATCAGGCTTTTGTACATCAATTGCCCTTCAACAAAGTTTGAACATCGTCAGCCACATCCTGTGGATTCATTTGGGGGCCGATGAAGGTGAGGCGCAAATTTCCTTTTTGATCAATTACATAAAGGAATGTGGTGTGCGTCTCGCCGTTACTTTCAACGTCTACGCCATAATCTTTGTAGACCTGCTGTAATTCATCCGGCGTCCCTGTTAATCCAAGAAAAGCGGGGTTGAATTGCGTCA
>JBHORD010000150.1:0-5675 GCA_042408355.1 Anaerolineales bacterium | reverse complement strand
CCACGAACCATCTGAAGAAAGGCTTTTTCGAGTCGTCGAGCACCTTGTCCCACTTTTTGAACCATTCCAGCTCTTCGGCCTCCGCCGCCCAAAAAGCCAGCGGATCTTTGCGCGCCTTTTCGGCCAGCTCATCCCAGTCTTTTAAGCGTGCCTGGGCGATAACTTCCTGAGACGGATAATAGACTTCACCATCCAATTGTGATTTGCTCTTGGCCATGTCTCTCTCCTTTGGCGAGGAAATATCGCCAAATATACAGCAAAATCCTTATCCAAGCAAATCTTTTTTCGGAAGCGAGATGATGGTTTGAGCGATCAAACTGATTTCAAGATGATATGATTTCTTTCCAGTCTAACTGCCCGGCAACCTTATGCAGGCGATGATCGTCGTCCACGAGACGATAGTCCAAATTGCGAAAAACTTTTTCAGCCAAAGGCTTATTGATCGCCACAGGTACAACCGTATCTTGTCTTCCGTGAATAATGACCGTTGGAACATCTATCGGTGCGGGCAGGTTTTCCGCGAATTCCGGGAGCATCAGCGCGGGCGCGAGCAAAATCTGTTTGCGGACTTGTGCGGGACGCCGCGTCGAAAACAGGGCGGCCATCAAGCCTCCGAATGATGAGCCGATCAAAGTCCAGTTGGAGGCGCCGCCGAGGATCGGATAAAGCTGCTGCATCCGTTCGTCTAGCGAGCCGGTAAAGTCCGGTATGAGCAAATCAGGGTACACCGCGCGGATCAGCGCGGCTTTGTAAGTCTGGCTGTTGCTTTCCAGCCCGTGAAGGTAGATCAAGCGTTTTATGTCAAGCATGAGCTTTGGCGCGTTGTTCCTGGCGCAGGGCGGAGCCTTGTATCGCCACGCCGATGATGACGAGGATGAAGAAGATCAATCCGGCGGTGGCCGATCTGAGATGGAACGCCTCAACGATCAGCGACGCGCCGGCCAGCGAAGAAATGCTGATGAGCGCCCAGTCGAGAAGGACCGCGATCAGCGCCGCGCCGATCATGCCGCCAACGACAAAAACAATGATGGCTATTATGCCTTTGTCGAAGCCAAACAGACCGGCGAGGCTGAGCAGGATGTAGCCGCCGCCGAGAAATCCGGCGAGGCCGATGGCAAGCCATTCAACGAAGAATGCCAGTCCGGCAAAGATGATTCCAAGCACAAGCCCGGCGATGAGCAGGGTGATTTCGGAGCCGTGAAAGAATCGAGTTGCGACCTGTACGCCGGCGATGAATCCAATCACGCCCACCATCAGCCAGAAAATTTTCCGTCCGGCGATTAAAAGGATCGCTCCCAAAATGGCATTGATAAAAGCAAGCATATCAACCTCCGTCCGTGGATGTTTTCACTCGGGTGAATTCCTGCAGTTCTCTTCTTAACGCAATCGGAAGCGATGGCGCAATTCGCCTGAATGTAATGGCCGTCATTGGGTCTTCCGAATTGCTTAACACCTGGCGCAAAAAATAAGTTGTCTCGGTGGGGTAGGCTTTGTAAAGCGTCAGGATGAGTTCCTCGATTTCAAGCTGAAGCCCGGAGGGCGCGGCTTCGATGACTGGTTCCAGCAAGGTAAGCATCGGCGGCAAATTGACGAAAGCCGGATCTGACACTGCGGAGATGACGGCTTGAATTCCGTTGAGCCAAAAGCGCGAGCGTCCTGGCTGGAGCCATTCGGCGATCAATTCGATGAACATATCCGGCGCTTCTTTTCTCATGCGCGCCAGACTCGTATTCAGTAATTCGGCGCGCAGACTGGCGTCGTTCATTTGCTGAGTCCACGCGGTGAGCCGCGTCAGCAGGCGTTCCTCTTTTGGAGGAATGCGTCCGAGTAAGAACGCGGCCAGCAAGCGCGTTTCGAGATATTCCTCGTCCCACAAGCGGTCGGCCAATTCCAGAGCCGCATCGGGGTTTTCATTTGCAAGGGGCGTTAATTCATATTCGATTTGTTTAACGATGAAGGGCGGCGTCCGATACGTTTGGAGATTTTTCCCCGGCGCGGCGGCCTGCGGTTTTCTCACCGTGCGGTTGACATAAAAATCGAGCAGTTCATGCAGATGCTTGATAAATTCATCCGGCACGAAGAAAAAGTCCGCGAGGCGCGCGGCTTGTTTTCGTAAACGGGCAAGGTCAATGGCGGGCATGGAAACGTGTCAGGCAATTAAGTATCAAGTGCCACGTGCATTGTAACCTGACGCGTGACACTTGACACATGACACTTTATTAATACGCTCTTGCAAAATAGATTTTCTTATCGGCCTTCTCGCCGCAGACAATGCACTTGCCTTCGCCTTTGGGTTGATCGAGAGGCATGTTGCGCGTGGTGGCTTTGGCGTCTTCCTTGACTTTCGCTTCGCACTCCTTCGCGCCGCACCACCACGAGAACGCCCAGCCGTCCGCAACGACTTTTTTGAGTTCCTCGTAATCCTTGGGATCGTGAATGTTCGCGTCGCGGAATTCGGTGGCGCGCTTCAGCATGGATGACTGAATCTCGACCAGCATCCCGCTGACAGCCGCCGCGAGATTCGTTTGCGGGACGAAAGATTTGCCGTCTCTTCCCGCGATGTCGCGGCGGGCGAGGGCAACCGAATCCTTTTCCACATCTTTGGGTCCGATCTCGATCCGCAATGGAACGCCGCGCATTTCCCAGTCGTTGAATTTGAATCCGGGCGTGACCTCCTCGCGGTCGTCCAGTTTGAGTCGGATGCCCGCGGCTTTGAGCTCCGCAAAAACTTTATTGGCCGCTTCCATGACCTTGCTCTTCTCCGCATCGTTTTTGTAGATAGGCACGATCACTGCTTGAATGGGAGCGAGGCGGGGAGGCAAAACCAACCCCTTGTCATCGCCGTGCACCATGATGATCGCGCCGACGAAGCGGGTGGAAAATCCCCATGAAGTCGTTTCGCAATATTGAAGCGTGTTGTTCTTGTCGAGATACTGAATCTCGAAGGCTTTGGCAAAGTTCTGTCCGAAATAGTGCGACGTCGCTGATTGCAGTGCGCGCTTATCCTGCATCATGCCTTCGATGGAGGTGGTGATTTGCGCGCCCGCAAATTTTTCGGTCTCGCTTTTGCGGCCTTTGATGACGGGGATGGCGGCCTCGTTGATGGCGACATCCGCATAAATATCGAGGATGCGATACATTTCTTCCAGCGCTTCCTCTTTGGACGCGTGGGCGGTGTGGCCCTCCTGCCAATAGAATTCAGCCGTGCGAAGGAATAATTTTGTCCGCAATTCCCAGCGCAGTACGGAACCCCACTGGTTGATAAGCACAGGCAAATCGCGCCACGATTTGATCCATTTGGAATACATGTATCCGATAATCGTCTCGGAGGTGGGGCGCACAACCAAGGGCTCTTCGAGTTTTTCGCCGCCGCCGTGAGTCACAACCGCCAGTTCAGGCGAAAAGCCTTCCACGTGTTCTTTTTCTTTTTCGAAGAACGACATCGGGATCAGCATGGGGAAGGCCGCGTTCATGTGGCCGGTTTCCTTGAAGCGGCGATCAAGTTGCGCGGTTAGATTTTCCCATAACGCCCAGCCATAGGGCCGCACGACCATACAGCCGCGCACGGGCGCGTAGTCTGCCATTTCTGCTTTCAGCACGAGTTGGTTGTACCACTCGGCAAAATCTTCTGCTCTTGTAGGTAGTTTATCCTCAGCCATTTTTCCTCTATCAGTTTGAAGGTTAGCAGGTTGGAGGGTTTGAAAGTTAACCTGCCAACATGTCAACTTGCCAACATGTCAACTTGCCAACATCCCAACGGCAGTCTTTATATCCGGCGCGAATTGCAATAACTCTTTCTGCGCTGCGGATGTGTAACCGTCCATGCTGGAGAAAACCTGATTGAAAACGTTCTGCCATCCGTTTCCAATCAGGATGAGCGGCCTCCGGTGCAGCGAACCGATAATCATCAAATTCCAGGTAAGCGAAATTTCCGTCAGCGTGCCGGGCCCGCCGGGGAGGGCCAGCGCCGCGTCACAGCCTTCGATCAGACCCATCAAACGCTCCGTCAGGGTCTTCTTGCGCCATTCTTCCTTGATCCATGCGTTCGGTCCGAGCGGACGCCAGCGTTCGATGTCTTCGCATGTCACGCCGATCACGTGTCCGCCTGCTTCTGCCGCGCCGCGTGAGACGGCTTCCATCGTGCCGATGTAACCGCCGGTTAATACAACATGTCCGCGTTCAGCCAACAGCCTGCCGAGTTCCTGCGCTTCCGCATAAGCCGCTGAACCCTCTTTTGGTTGTGAACCGCCAAAGACGCTAACGTTCATTCTTGATCCCATTCTCTGGTTGCATTGAATTCTAATTTCTTTATGATTGCATCTTCAAGATCAATATGTTCAATGGATGCCAACTGTAATAAGTACAAAGATACATCGGCCAGTTCGGAAGCGAGTTCATTTTTGTCTTTCGCGTTTTCTCGCCATTGGAAATGTTCCAGGATTTCAGCCGCTTCGAGCGCCAATGAAATTGCCAGGTTCTTCGGAGTCTGCGGGCGTTTGCTGTCTTTCTCATACCAGCCTTTCGACTCGACAAAGCCGTTCATGCGTTCTGTCAATTCTTTGATATCCATATCGCCTTTGCCAATCAAAAACAAAAAAACGGCTCGCCATAGTCTGGGAGCCGCTCATGGACATGCTGAACTGAACCTATCCAGACCAGGCGGAGATTGCCGTGCGCGGCGCCTCGCGGGGAAGCGGGTTTAATTCAAGCGCAATCGTTCTGTAAATCATGGTGCACATTATACACGATTATCCTGTAAAATAAACCTGTGTTGCGCAATCTTTCAGCCCTGCTTGAACAATCTCTTTCCTCTGAACGCATGAACTTGATCCACCGCATCGCCGGCGAGGCGGCCGCATTGAAGATGCCGCTTTATCTGGTCGGCGGTTTCGTTCGGGACCTGTTGCTGGGCCGCGACGGCCTCGACTTTGATCTCGTCGTGGAGGGGAACGCCCTCGTGCTGGCGCGCTCCCTTGCGGAAAAATATGGCGGCAAAGTCGCCGTGCACGATAAGTTTGGGACGGCTAAATGGTTTTTGAAGGACGCCATATTACCTTTCGGGGACGATGCCGAAAATCGAAACTCGAAACTCGAGACCCGAATATCGAATATCGAATTTCTTGATTTAATCTCTTCACGAAGCGAAACGTACAAACATCCTGCCGCGCTGCCGACTGTCAAAATGGGCAGTATGGCAGACGACCTCCGCCGGCGGGATTTTACGATTAACACGCTTGCCATTCGTTTAGACGGACCGCATTTCGGCGAATTACGCGACGATCTGGGCGGTTTGAACGACTTGGAAAAGAAAATCGTCCGCGTATTGCATGAGCGTTCTTTTATTGACGATCCGACGCGCATGTATCGCGCCGTTCGCTATGAACAGCGGTATGGATTTAAAATCGCCAATGAAACGCTGACGCTGATACCAGAAGCGCGCGGCTTGGTGGACAAACTTTCCGCTCAGCGAATCCGCCGTGAATTGGATTTGATTCTTGAAGAATCAAATGCCGCCCCGATGCTTGCGCGTCTCGCTGAACTGGATTTGCTTAAACCGATTCATGCCGCCTTGTCGTTTGATGAAGACGCGCGGCGGCGGATGGGCGCGGCGCAAGCGTCGTCCGCTTTTCACATCCCGCGTCTGACGCCGGTTCATCTGCGCTGGCTGTTGTGGC
>JBHORD010000146.1:0-4938 GCA_042408355.1 Anaerolineales bacterium | reverse complement strand
GTCGAAGATATCAAAGAAGCCTGCCGTCAACTCTCGCCACTTTATGAAGAATCGAACGGCGGCGATGGATACGTAAGCATCGAAGTCAGCCCGTATCTTGCCAACGATACCGAAGCCACCTGCGCGCAGGCCCAACAGCTTTGGGCGCGCGTGGCCAAACCGAATCTGATGGTCAAGATCCCGGCGACGAAAGCGGGCATCCCCGCCATCCGCCGCGCCACTGCCGCCGGCATCAATGTCAACATCACGCTGATCTTTTCGATTGCGCGTTATCTTGAAGTCATGGAAGCGTATCTCAGCGGCCTCGAGGATCGCCTCGCGGCGGGCAAGCCCATTCATCAAATTGCCTCGGTCGCCTCGTTCTTCGTTTCGCGTGTGGACACGAAAGTGGATTCGAAACTTCCCGAAGATTCGCCCTTGCGCGGCAAAGCCGCGATTGCAAATGCAAAGCTGGCGTATGAGCAGTTTGAAAAAACATTCCAGGGCGAACGCTGGGAAAAACTGAAGGCGCACGGCGCTCGTCTCCAGCGTCCGCTGTGGGCTTCCACCAGCACAAAGAATCCGGCATACCCAGATACGGTGTATGTTGATAATCTTATCGGGCCGCACACAGTCAACACTGTGCCGCCCCAAACGCTCGAAGCCGTCAAGGATCACGGCAAGACCGAAATCACGATCAATAAAGACGTTAATCGGGCGCGCGAGATATTCGCTCAACTCGAAGCCGCAGGCATTTCGATGGATCAGGTCACGCAGGAATTGGAAGAGGAAGGCGTCAAGGCGTTTGCGGATGCGATCACCGCATTGTTGAAAACGATTGACGATAGGCGGAAGAACGCCATCGCCTCCCTCGGACCGTTGACGGACTCCGTTTCCAAACGGATTGCCAGGCTCGAAGCGGATTCCGTTCCCGCGCGTCTGTGGACGCATGATCCCACTTTGTGGACGACCGACCCTGCCGGACAAAACGAGGTCACCATCCGCATGGGTTGGATGGATTCGCCCGATAAAGCCCGCGCGTTGATTCCTGTTTATAAATCTTTTGCAGACGAAATTCGCAAAGAAGGCATTGGGCGTATTCTCGTGATCGGCATGGGCGGCTCGTCGTTGACAGCGGAAGTCATCAGTTCCCTGTTTGCCGACGCAAATATCGAGCTGCCATCCTGTCTGGCCATCCTGGATTCGACTGATCCCGCGCAGGTCGCCAAAGCCGCGGAAGATTATCCGCCGGATAAAAGCCTTTACATTATCTCCAGCAAATCCGGCGGCACGGCGGAAGTCATGGCTAACTTCTCTTATTTCTGGAAGCTCAGCAAAGCCAATGGTTCACGCTTCATTGCCATCACCGATCCTGGCACATCGCTCGAACAACTGGCGCGTGAACGCGGCTTTCGAAAAATCTTTTCATCGGATGCGGCCGTCGGCGGACGCTATTCTGCGTTGACCGATTTCGGCATGGTCCCCGCTGCGCTGCTTGGCGTTGATTTGAATCGCTTCCTCGGCCGCGCGGATTGGATGAAACGTCAATCCACGAAGGACATTCCTGCGGCGCGCAATCCCGGTTTGGCGCTGGGCGCCGTCCTGGGCGAATCCGCTTTGGCGGGCCGCGACAAGCTGACGATCCTGGCGGATGCGCCTTTGTCCGCAATGGCAAGTTGGATCGAGCAGATCATTGCCGAGTCAAGCGGGAAGAACGGCAAGGGAAGCCTGCCGGTCCCGCTCGAACCGCTGGATCATCCTGAAGTTTACGGCAGTGACCGCATCTTCGTTTATTTGAAACAAACTGGCGAACTTGAAAACGGCGCGGCCGCTCTGCGCGCCGCGGGTCATCCGGTGATCGAATTTCCGATTGCGAATCCGTATGACGCGGCGGCGGAGTTTTATCGCTGGGAAATCGCCACGGCAGTTGCGTGCCACATCATCGGCGTCAACGCCTTCGATCAGCCCGATGTGCAGGACAGCAAGGATCGCACGAACGCCAAGATCGCGGAATATAAATCGAGCGGAAAATTGAACGAAGGAAAATCGGTTGAGTTGAAGAATGCAAGGTCCGCGCTGGCTGAATTTTTGAAACAGGCCAAAGCCGGCGATTATGTTGCAATCAATGCGTATTTGCCGCGCAGGCGTGAAATGGCGGATGAATTGCAAAGAATGCGCGTTGCCATCCGCGAGCAAACCAAATGCGCGGTGACGGCCGGGTTTGGTCCGCGCTTCCAGCATTCAACGGGACAATTCCACAAAGGCGGCCCGAACACGGGGCTGTTCATTCAAGTCATTTCAGATGTTGAGAAAGATATGCAAATCCCAAACGAGGGGATGACGTATGGAACGTTGATCCGCGCACAGGCGCTCGGCGATTATGAAACGCTGGTGACGCGCGGACGGCGCGTGATCCGCGTGCATCTTTCCAAGCCGGAAGATGTTGGTATATTGGTGAAGGCTTTGCAGTAGCAGATTTGCTGGTCTCGATATGGCGGCGGTCGAGTAGGACAACGTCCATATCGAGACCCCGACTACCCGACCAGCGAAGTTTGGAGATTTGGAAATGGATGATTTATCGCAAATGAAATGCGTCGCCTGCCGCGGCGCCGAGCCGGTTTTGACCGACGCGCAAATTACGGAGTTTCAGCCGCAAGTTCCTGAATGGCAGGTCAAAGAAATAAACGGCATGAAGCGCCTGGAGCGCGTCTTCAAGTTCAAAAATTTTGCCGAAGCGCTTTCATTTACAAATAAAATTGGCGCAATTGCCGAAGAGGAGGGCCATCACCCGTTGATCATTACGGAATGGGGCAGGGTGACGGTTCAATGGTGGACGCATAAGATCGGCGGCTTGCACCTGAATGATTTCATCATGGCGGCGAGGACGGACGCGTTAATTTCTTGATAGACGATTGATCTGCAAAGCACAAAAAACAAAGCGCACGACAAAACATAAGAGTCTTGCGCTTTGTTTGTTTAAAATTTACGGCAGCAGCGTTGGATAATCGCCGCCGGAAACCAGTTTTGTTGAACCCCCGGTTTGAATGTCGGTTTGGTAAATATCAAATTGGCCGATGCTGTTGGCTGTATTTTGTAGAGAGTATCGCGAGTAGATGATGGATTTTCCATCGGGCGACCATGTGATGTCAGAATACGACGCGCCGGGTTCTGTCAGAAGCGCGTGGGCATCGCTTCCGTCCGCTTTGACCAGCCAGACTTGATTGCCCGGCGGCGCGGAGCCGTCAGACGAAGGAACATCGCGATCAACGGCGATCCAGTTTCCGTCCGGCGACCACGATGCGGAATAATCCGACGCGCCGTTGCCGCCCAGGTCAATCGTCGTGCCGGAATCCAAAACATATCGCTGGACGTGAATCGGCGCGCCATCCTGCGAACTTGCCGGTGCGCCAAAGATGAGCGAGTCGCTTGCCGGACTCCAGCTCTCCGGGATCATTTGCTGTGAGTTGAGCGGTAATGAAATGGTGTGCCCGTCTTTCAAACGATAAAGCGTGAGCGTATTGGTCGCCGGGGAAATGTAACTCAGCCATTGACCGTCCGGCGAAAATTTTGCGGCAATGCCTGGAAATGTTTGGTCGCGAAAGACCGGCTGAGTGTCCCCGGTTGAAACATTCAGCCACCAAATGCTGAAGCGCGCTAACGCCGAATTTTGCGCGTCTTCCAGACGTTCGTACACAACTCGTTGGCTGTCGGGATACCATTGCAGTGAGCCGCATTCCGTCTGCGGGCATTTCAATACGAGCCGATTCTGGCTGCCGTCTGAGTTGATTGCCCAAATCGAAGTGCTGTTATCTGACTCAAAGACCGTGTAAAGGATTGTTTGATGATCCGGCGAAAGCGAATAACTCACAATGCCGGATGGCTCCTGTGTGTATTGAATAGCCGCGCCGCCCGAAAGCCGAGTCGCAAAGAGCTGATCGCGGCCCTGGTTATCGGACGCGATATAAAGCAATCGCATCGGTTGGATAGCGGATATTGGCGCGGCGTTTGACGTTTTTGATTCTGCGTTCGCAACCGGACTTGAAGCGGGCGCCGCCAAAACGGTTGCGGCAAACCGCAATGAGCCGACCGCGTTAATCGTCAAGGCGAGGCCTAACCCCAAAACGACCACCGCGCTGATGATCGGCGTATAAATGCTAAAACGATTTAGGAATTCACTGCGCGTTACGAAACGCATTCCCTGCACCATCGCAACGCCAATTGCGATCAATACCAGCGCAAGCCCGATGCTGAACGCCACGATCATCATCATGCCGAGCGGAATGCGATTGATGGCAACAGCCACCAGCAAAATGGCAATTGCATCGGGGCAGGGGACCAGTCCGCCGCTGACGCCCAGCGCAAGCAGGGATTTCCACGTGAGGCGATGATCTGCCAGCGCGTGGGAATGTTCGTGATCAGATTCGCCGTGCGTGTGTTCGTGCGTATGACCGTCATGCGAATGGCTGTGAGAATGAAATAATCCGTGGCTGTGCGGCTCGATTACTTTTGCCGATTGAATGGAGAGTCCTGCTTTATTTTCGGCGCTTTTTTTATTCGACCATGAAATCAAATCCCGCCTTCTTTGTAAAAGTAAATTGATTCCAAATCCAATCACGAGTAAACCGGATAATATTTCAAGCCACGGCGTAACCAGCGATGGAAGAATGAAATGCGAAGCAAGCAGTGTGAGTAATCCCAGCAATAGCACCGAACCGGTATGCGTGACCGTGACCACCGCGCCCAGAAAAACGGCATCCTGAATTTTTCCATGCGAGCCGACGAGATACGCGCCAACCAGCGTTTTTCCGTGGCCGGGCGTCAATGCGTGCAAACTGCCCAAAGCCAACGAAAGTAGAAATGCGCCCATCAAAAATAACGGCGAGAGCTGCGGCGTTTTGACCAGTCCAACGAGGGCGGCAGTGAACGGTGTTGCGCTGGTCGGCGCGGCTGGCGCTTGAG
>JBHORD010000144.1:0-11292 GCA_042408355.1 Anaerolineales bacterium | reverse complement strand
TGAGCCGGGTTCCTTGGAAGGAGACCATTCGGACCACTTGTTCGTGAAAGGCGTGTTGGTGATGTAGCTGATGGTGCCGCCTTGCCACGGGACGCTGTAGATGTTGGGACTGCCGCTGCTGGTGGACGTGAAGGAAATGTTGGAGCCGCTGCAATCCCAGGTGGGTGCGCTGTCTGGACCGTTGAACGTGGTCAGCTGATATTGCTTGTTGGTTGACAGATCGTATGTATACACATCGGTGTTGCCGTTGCCGTTGTCAATCTGATAAGCAATGCGGTTGCCGTCCGGCGACCAGGTCGCATTGCCGGCGCTGCCCTGATCGGTGATGCGCCTGACATCGGTGCCTTGCAAATTGGAGACATACAGATCCCAGTTGCCGCCCCAATCGGCAAAGAAGGATAACTGCTTGCCGTTGGGCGAC
Source organism: Anaerolineales bacterium (assembly GCA_042408355.1). Classification (GTDB taxonomy): domain Bacteria; phylum Chloroflexota; class Anaerolineae; order Anaerolineales; family Villigracilaceae; genus Fen-1038. The sequence continues at coordinate 10,871 of JBHORD010000144.1, read as the reverse complement.
CAGCTCGGAAAGACGACATCATACGGCCGGTTTGTGACTGTATATTCTGTATCGGTCGTCACGTTGAGCAGATAGATATTCCATGTGCCGGTGCGGTTGCTCTGGAAGACGATCCAGTTTGGATCCGGCGACCAGTATGGATTCACGTCGTCGGCGGTGCTGGAGGTTAATTGTTGATCCACGCCGGTCTTGACGTCGAGCATATAAATATCCCAATTGCCGTTGCGGTCGCTCTGGTAAACAACATGCTCGTTGTCAGGCCCGACCATGGCGTTGATGTTGTTGGCCTGGGTTGTGGTCAGCCGCGTCTGAGTCTTACCTTCGCTGTCCGTCATATACAGTTCGACGTTGCCGTTACGGTTGCTTTGGAATACGACGAATGAGTTGTCCGGCGAGCGGCTTGGACGCGAGTCCATCGCATTGCTGTTGGAAAGATCAATCAGTTGAGCGCCGGGTGTGCCTTCGACGCCATCGAGGCGGAAGATTTGCTCGCTACCGGTACGGAAGGAATGGAATACGATCCAGTTCGGGCAGGAGGGGGCGGGCGGCGGAGCCGGCGTCACGTGATCAACCGGTGGAGGCGGAGGCGGGGTGCAATTGTTGCCTGAACAGGACGGCGGTTGTGTCGAAGGCGGTTGTGTCGAAGGCGGTTGCGTTGATGGCGGTTGTGTTGAAGGAGGCTGTGTTGATGGAGGCTGAGTTGATGGAGGCTGAGTTGAAGGAGGCTGTGTTGCAGGAGGCTCAGTCGCAGGCGGTGTCGAGTTGCAGATCGGATCCACCTCGCCTTGAGCCGCGCGGCAGTTGGCATGCAGACTGCCGTTTACAGGGTTGCCCTGACCATGATCGCCCTGACCGCAAGGCAACTGCCCGGCTTGCAGGCAGGGATCGGGAGTTCCGCTCTTGGTGCCGCGTACGCCGCCATTATTCTGATTGTTTTGTTGGTTATTATTTTGATTATTTTGTTGATTGTTGTTCTGGTTGTTATTTTGGTTGTTATTTTGCTGATTGTTGTTCTGATTGTTGTTTTGGTTGTTATTTTGCTGGTTGTTGTTCTGGTTGTTGTTTTGGTTGTTGTTTTGGTTGTTGTTTTGCTGGTTGTTGTTCTGGTTGTTATTTTGCTGGTTGTTATTCTGGTTGTTGCCCTGGTTGCCGTTGTTGCCTTGATTGCCTTTCCCGTTGCCCTGACCGTTATTGTTGCCCTGGCCAGCACTGCCTGAAACCGCCTGATTGGCAGGAGCACAGGCTGAAAGCAACATGGACATGATAACGATCATGCCCAGCAGAACGAATATCATTCGTCCCCATTTAGATTTTGAACCATCCATAAAGTCTCTCCTTAATTGAGTCGTCAGAATATATTGAGTTGGTCTTATAAGCCTTGGTGTCTATCGCAATGCGCCTCCTTCGTGAAACAGTGGCCTGAAAATAATACTCATTTGCGGCGTCCCAGCCAGATCAGTAAACCAATGATACAAGCCGCGGCAATCAACAGGATCACGCCTCCAGATTGAAGCCCAGCCGCCGCCTGAGTGGAGCCGTTGCTGGACGTCATGAAGGGGAGGGCGATGAAGATGACCGCCAGGATTGCAATTGCGGTGAATGCTAAAATCAAACGCTGACGGGATTGTTGGGAACGCCACGCCGGTTTGGCTGAAACGCTGGCCTTTCGCGCGCGGACTTTGAAATCGGCTTGCAGACGCTGGAGCCTCTTCTCGTCCAGACTGGTCTGAGGAAGAGCCTGATGCAGACGCAAGACCGTCTCTTCGAGGCCGCGCAGTTCAGCGTCTGCGCTGGAGGCGAGCACCGCTGTTTTGCCGTCAAGCACGCGATCGGTGAAGTCGGCCAGCAAATCGTCCGGGTTGGGTTTGGTCGGATTAGATGGGCTCATCTTCATTTATCCAGTTGGTCGCGCAGGGCAGTGATGGCGCGCCGGAAAAGGGATTTGGTTGCTTCCAGATGCTGTCCATTGGTTTCAGCAATCTCATTGAATTGAAGCCCTTCTGCAAAACGCAGGAGGATTATTTCCTGATATTGTGCAGGGAGCTGGCGGAGCGCCTTACGGAGGGCAATGCGCTCCTCTATCAGTTTGGGCGGGCTGCCTTCGACGCGCGTCAGCGCCTCCTTGAGAGGAACTTCCGACACTTCCTGTTTGCGATTGCGTTTCCGATAGTATTCGGCAATTTTGTTGTTTGTTAAGGTGCGAAGCCAGGTGCTGAATTGCGCCTCGCCTCGGAACGACGGCAAGGATTTCAGCGCGGCGATGAAGACTTCCTGTGTAACATCTTCTACATCCGGTTCCGGCACCATGTAGCTGACGCGTCTGAATACGCTGGAAATATGGCGTTGATAAAGTTCGCCGAACGCGTTTTGGTTGCCGTCTTTGAATTGCTGGATCAGAAGTTCATCGCTGGTTACAGGCTGGACAGTCATGAAAACGTGTTCCGTAATTTTAGTCGTTGAAAGAACGAGAAAAGGGTCGAAGACAATTTTGCTTGCGCCAATGGGAGCAATGCTGCATAATGGCAAGAATATAACATAAAACTCGAAACAGCGAGGCAGGATTTGACTTTCAAAGGTGTTGGGCTATAATCTGTCAATCTGTCTTGCAAGTATTATTTTCTCGGATGGAGAGGAAAGATGTCGAAGATCGTGTCTGTTCATTCGTTCCGCGGCGGAACCGGAAAATCCAATTCAACTGCAAATATTGCGTGTTTGCTTGCGATGAATGGGGCGCGCGTCGGTGTGGTGGATACGGATATCCAGTCGCCGGGCATCCATATTTTATTTAATCTGGATGAATCCGAAATGGTTCATTCGCTCAATGATTATCTGTGGGGCAAATGCGGGATCAAGGAAGCCGCGCATGATGTGACCGGCCATCTTGGCACACAAGTCAAAGGTCAGGTTTTTCTTATCCCTTCGAGCATAAAGGCCGGCGAGATCGCCCGCATTCTTCGGGAAGGCTATGATGTTGGATTGCTGAACGACGGCTTTCGCGATGTGGTCACCGAGATGGGACTCGATTATTTGTTGATTGACACACATCCGGGTTTGAACGAAGAGACTCTGCTTTCCATCGCCATCTCGGACGCGCTGGTCATTATCATGCGCCCGGACCAGCAGGATTATCAGGGCACGGCGGTCACGGTGGATGTGGCGCGCAAGCTCGATGTCCCCAAGTTGTTGATGCTGATCAACAAGACGCCGCAGGCGTTTGACTTTGAGGATGTGCGCGCCCGCGTCGAGCAGATCTATAACGTCAAAGTCGCGGCAGTGCTTCCGCACGCGGACGAAATGATGACGCTCGCCTCATCCGGCATTTTCGCGCTTAAATATCCCGATCATCCCATTACCAAAGGTCTCAAGGCGGTTGTCGCAGAGATCAGCGGTTAGATTTTGCGCGGCGTCCGCGCAAGGCCGGACATTGAACGCAGAACAGTTTGAACGCGCTTTACAGGAACTCAAGGCCCGCCAGGATGACATCCGTCCCTCGGACGTCGTGATTTTTTCTGAGCCCCTGCGTTCCGTTCTTAATTTTGCCGTTCGCGTGGGGCGGCTCTCGCTTACGGATTTTGCCAGAGAACTGGAAATTGACCGTGAGCTGGCCAGGCAAATCGTTGCCATCCTGGTCGCTCGGCATTTGTTTCAGGTATCTGAAACTTCAGATGAGCAGGAGCCCGTTTACGAAATTCGTCTGTCGGCAATGACGCGTCCATTGACCAGACCGCGGCCCGATCTCTGGAAAAAACTGGATGATGAATAAGTTTCAAGCCGCGCCTCAATGGATAGCGCCACGTTTTGCAAATTTAAAAATTAATTCATCCACAGTGTAGGGCAGGTTTTTCTCGCCTATACGCGCCTGCTTCAAATAGGGGGCGAGGCGAATCCTGTGCCGAGACGATGTGCCGCGGCGCATAAGTCCAGATCTGGATTGTTAGAGTAATTCAGAAAAATGCAACATGCCGCCTGAACGTGTGAGATGAATCTCCGCGCTGCTGCGCAAGGTGAGCAAATAAATGAGGCCGCACATTCACGTTTCCGAAAAGAATTCAGCCACTTCGCTGGCGGCGGACTCGTCCATCACTTGTTGGACCGGTCCCTGTTGATGAATCCTTCCGTTCAAAAGGACAACCATGCGCCCGGCCAATTGCCGCGCTTCGGATAAATTGTGGGTGACGAAAATCGTAGTTGTGCCGCTTTCGGGCAAGATGCGGCGCAGATCATCCAGCAGACGCGTCCGTGTCGGCGGATCGAGGGCGGCGAACGGTTCGTCCAACAATAACAATTCGGGTTCCAACACCAATGCGCGGGCCAAACTGACGCGCTGGGCTTCGCCTCCTGAAAGTTCGACGGCGCGCCGCGCCTTCAAATGAGGGATGCCCATTTGCGCCAGCCACTTTTCGACGCGCGGCTGAATTTCTTCTTTTGGCATCCCTCGAAAACGCAATCCAAGCGCCGTATTTTCATAAACCGACATATCGAACAAGAGCGAATCCTGCATCACCAGCGCCAGCCTGCGACGATAAGCCGCGTCGGACTCCGCCTCGGCCGGCTTGCCGTCAAATAAGATTTCGCCTCGTTCCGCGCGGATCAGACGCGCCAGCGCAAGCAGCAATGTGCTTTTACCCGCGCCATTCGGACCCACCACCGCCAGAACTTCGCCGCGCCTTACATCCAGCGAATCCACCTGCAATACATTCTTGTGGTTGCGTCTCACGAGCAGGCCGCGCACTTGAAGAAGCAGACTCATTTGCGCGAGCCTTTCTGCTGAATCCAGGTCAGCGCCCAATTGACCAGAAATGTAATCGCCAACAAAAGGACGCCGAGCGCGATTGCAGTATTGAAATCGCCCATGCTGGTTTGCAGAACAATGGCGGTCGTCAGCACGCGCGTCTGATAACGGATGTTGCCGCCCACCATCATGGACGCCCCGACTTCCGAAATCACACTGCCGAATCCGGCCATCAGCGCCGCCAGCAAAGGCAGACGCGCTTCGCGCCACAACATCCAGATCATCTGCAGGCGCGATGCCCCCAGCCCGAGCAATTGCAGTTGCAAACGGACGTCAAGCGCCTGCAGTGCGGCTACCGTAAGACCTGCAACCACAGGAAATGCAATGATCACCTGAGCGATCACCATCGCGGCCGGGGTGTAGATCAAATGCCAATCCCCAAGCGGACCGGAACGCCATAACATCATCGCGACAAAAAGCCCCACGACGACGGGGGGCAGTCCCATGCCGGTGTTGATGATGCTGAGAAGAAAGGAACGACCCGGGAATTTTCCCAATGCCAGCAATGTGCCAAGCGGAAGCCCAAACAACAGACTGAGCAGAGTCGCAACGGCGGAAATCTGCACTGAAAGAATCGTGATTTGAAAAACTTCAGGATCAAATGACATGAGCCGAAAGAAGGGTAAGAAACGTTCGCAACAACGGCGCCCGCTGATGTTTGCCTGTTGTCAATTATTGCAAGCCAAGATCGGCATCGGTCTTGGTCGCGTCCGGGACGAACAGTTGCTGGCCGAATTTGTCCACGCCGAACTTGCCGATCACATCTTGAATGGATGGCGAAATGATCCATTTGGCAAAAGCCAGCGCGCCCGTGTAATTAACCTTGGGCCATTTATCCGGGTTCACAGTGATGACATGATAAACGTTGAGAAGCGAATTATCCTTCTCAACCAGAATATCAAGTTGAAGGTTGGCCTTGTTTGCCAGATACGTGGCGCGGTCGCTCAACGTATACGCGGCCTTTTCCGAGGCGACAATCAATGTTGCGCCCATGCCTTGGCCGGTCTGAACATACCAGGATGGTTTCGTGCCGGCTGGATCAATACCGGCGCTCTTCCACAGCGACAGTTCCTTCGTGTTTGTGCCGGATTGATCGCCGCGTGAAATGAATGTGGCGCTAGCCGCCGCGATCTTCTTGAATGCGTCAACGGCGTCGGTATCGCCTTTGATTCTGGCCGGATCGGAGGAAGGGCCAACGAGGATGAAGTCATTGTGCATCACGAGGTAGCGGTCTTTGCCGTAACCGCCGGCCATGTACGTTTTTTCGGACGACGGCGCGTGGACGAGCAGGACGTCGGCGTTGCCTTGCTGTCCCATTTGCAGCGCTTGACCTGTCCCCACCGCAACCACCTTGACGTTGTAGCCGGTCTGCTGTTCGAAGAGCGGAATCAACACGTCGAGCAGACCCGAGTCTTGCGTGCTGGTGGTCGTTGCCAGAATCAGGTCCGGGTTGACCGGCTTCGAGACGTTGGTCGCAGCGGCGGGGCCGCATGCCGAAAACGCAAATGCAAGGATGATGACCAGCCCGAAAATCAAATACGAACGAGATTTCATATTTCTCTCCTAGAGTGGAATTTGCTCGCCGCTGTGAGCCGCGTTATAGCCTGTCAGCGAATTAAGTTTGCCGCGGAAAGCGGAGGTCTGCAGGTAATCGAGTAAAGGTGCAAGCGTCTTTTCGTTCTCGCGCGGCAGGACGAGGTCATAACGTTCTTCAAACAATGGGATGAAATCAATTTTGTGTTGATGCGCGGCGGCTTGCAATCCCAAAGCGGCATCGGCTTTTCCTGATTCGATCAATGAGGCCGCCTCGCTATGTGTTTTGACAACACGGTCGTAGCCGCGAATGGATTTGGGATCGAGTTTGATTCGTTTCAACTCATTATCGAACCAGAGGCGCGTTCCCGAACCCGCATTTCGATTTACAAAATGTATATTTGGGCGGGCCAAATCAGCAATGCGTTTGATGGTCTTTGGATTGCCCGGCGCGACCATCAATCCTTGAGTGCGATGGGCGAGGGTGACGATTTCCACCTCGCGGTCCGGGAAGATTTGCCGGATAAAAGGCGTGTTGTACTCGCCGCTTTCATCAAGAAGGTGGACACCCGTGATTTGACAAAGTCCCTGACGGAGATTCATCAATCCGTCCAGGGAACCGACCGGCATGCCCAACAGGAGAAAATGTTTGCTCAGATCTTCGGCAATATCTTCCAAAGCCAGATCGTGACTTCCTGAAAAAATCACCGCTGGCTTTTTGCCCTTTGGAAGAACGAGTTCCCGCAGAAAGAATGCGCCGGCTTTGGCCCGGTAATATTTTTCTGTTATGGTGCCGGTTGTACGGACTTCGGCTAGTTCAACCAGGCTCGCGGCTTCAAGTATTTTGAGGTGATGGCGAATCCACGCCGGCGACTGTTTCATGGTCCGCGCCAAATGGGTGAGGGTGGCCGGCTTTGCCATGAGCAATCGCAGAATCATCATGCGGCGCGGATCCGAAAGCGCTTTGATCTGGCTGAAAGCGTGCAGGGGTTCGACGTTTTGCATAGCGGTTTAGGAAAAACTTAATCGCTGTTTTATTGTAACACATGCGCCGCCGAAACGACGCTGTGAATTTCCTGTTCGGCACGTGCGCGAAATTCCTTATGGATTCCACGGCGGCGCTTTATAATGATCGAATGTTCTCCCTGAAAAAATCTTTCCTCCTGGATCGAGATGTTGTCTTTTTAAACCACGGTTCTTTTGGCGCGGTCCCCAAACCTGTATTCCGCGCATACCAACGCTGGCAAAGGGAATTGGAAAGACAGCCGGTTGAGTTTTTGGGCCGCCGTCACAACGATTTGATGCGTTCGGCTCGCGCTGCGCTGGCGGAATATTTTCACGCCGGCGCGGATGATCTCGTTTATACACAAAACGTGACGATTGCTTTGAACATCGCGGCGCGCTCGTTGAATCTGGGTCCAAACGATGAAGTGCTGACCACCAACCACGAATATGGCGCATTGGATCGGATGTGGCGGTTTCTGGCGAAGGAGCATGGCTTTAAAATCGTCCGCCAGCCGGTCAGAGTTCCATTGAATTCCGTTGATGAAATGGTCAAAGAATTCTTTCGCGGCGTAACGGCCAGGACGCGCGTGATATTTTTGAGTCACATCACCAGTCCGACTGCAATTATTTTTCCCGTTCGGGAAATTGTCCGACGCGCAAGGCAGGCGGGTATTTTGACAATCATTGATGGCGCACATGCACCTGGCCAGATTCCGCTTGATTTGCCTTCGCTCGGCGCGGACTTCTATGGCGGCAATTTGCATAAATGGCTTTGCGCTCCAAAGGGGGCCGGGTTTCTTTATGCGCGCCCCGAGGTTCAACATTTGCTCAAGCCGTTGGTTGTATCGTGGGGATATGAATCTGAAACGCCCGGCAATTCAACGTTTATTGACCATCACGAATGGTGGGGAACGCGCGATGTCGCCGCGTTTTTATCTGTGCCGGATGCAATTGACTTTCAGCAGAGTCACGATTGGGATCGGGTTCGCGCCGCGTGCCATGATTTGCTGGCTGAAACCCTTTCCGGCATCGTTGAGATTACCGGCTTGCCAGCGTTTTATCCAGACGATTCATGGTATGCTCAGATGGCGGCCGCGCCGCTTCCGCCGGAAACCGATATCGTCGAATGGAAAGCGCGTTTATACGGCGAATATCGGATTGAAGTGCCGCTCATTGAATGGAATGGCCGAAAATTGATTCGTATCTCGATTCAAGGATATAACACGCGCCGCGATGCGCATCGTCTGCTGGGGGCTTTGAAACACACACTGCGATTATAAGATTGGCAAATCACAAATGCCAGCCGGTAAAACTGGCTATAATTATTCGTAACTCATCTTATGCAGCAGCGTGAGATTTATTTCGCATTTTCAGTCGGTATGAATGCCGCACTGCAGGGAAATTGCGCAACATCAGTTCGTAAGAAAAAAACAGGCGAATTGATCAAAGGATTGGGAAGGATCGAATGGATATATCAGTTGCATTAGGCGGCGGAGGAGCCAGGGGAAACTCGCACATTGGGGTTCTGCGCGTTTTGGAAAAAGAGGGCTTCCGCATCCGCGCGATTGCCGGTACAAGTTTTGGCGGCATGGTGGCATGTTTCTACGCGGCCGGCCGCAGTCCGGACGAGATCGAGGAACTCTTTGCGGCTGTGGATCAATCGCGTTTGTATGACCGTCTCGCAGAGGAGAGTCCATCCTTTCTCGGATTGGGCCGCGTGCGCCAATGGCTGGATCATCATTTTGGCGAGCGGACGTTTGAAGAGTTGAAGATCCCGTGCGCGGTCACTGCCGTTGATCTGCAAACTTCGCGTGAGATCGTTTTGAAAAGCGGAAACGTGCGCGACGCGATTCTATCCACCATTGCAGTGCCGGGAATTTTTCCGGCCTTCCACATGAACGGTCTGGAGTTGCTCGACGGCGGCGTGTTGAACCCGGTGCCGGTCGCGCTGGCGCGTTCGCTGGCGCCGGAGTTGCCGGTTGTGGCAGTGCCGCTTAACGCTCCTCTTGGTCAGCCGCCACGCTCTGTGACGATGCCGCTGTCCAGCGCGTTGCCGGCGCCATTGGTCTCGCGTTTGAGCCGTTTGCGCATCGCGCAAGCCTTCGATATTTTTATGCGTTCGATAGATATCGGAAACCGGCAGATCACGGAACTTCGACTCCAGCTTGAAAAGCCGGATGTCGTCATCCGGCCGGATGTGGATGATATCGGCATTCTCGATCAGGTGGATGTGCGCGCAATTGCCGCGCGCGGTGAAGCGGCCGCGCGCCAGGCCCTGCCGGAACTCAAACGCGTCACCTCGTGGACGAATCGTTTGCGCCTGCGGGTCTTTGGGCCGAACTAGTGAAGCGTGATTTGCGAAGCTATGCAAGACAGACCAATGTGCGGCTTGCCGCCGGCGCGTTCTTTTTGTTGTACGTGGTTGGCGTTGCGTTGATCTATTTTATTTACGGACCCGGCGCGGCGCTCTTCGGTTTGTTGTGCCTGCTTGGCGCGCTGGTGCCGATCGGTTTGATTCTTCTGGCGTTATTGGGCATTGATTGGATTGTAAAACATGCAAATTCAAAGTGATACAGATTTGATTGCGTTTCAAAACTGGACATTGCGCGTCCGGCCGGCGGCGGAAGGCGCACCGCGTTTGCTTTTGTTGATCCATGGCTGGACGGGCGACGAAAATTCGATGTGGGTTTTCACGCGCAACCTGCCGCGTGATTTCTGGATGATCGCGCCGCGGGCGCCGTACGCGGCGAAACCGGCCGGTTATTCGTGGCGCGGATCGCCGGAGCCGCGATCCGGTCCGCCCAGGCTGGAGGATTTTCGCGTTTCCGCCGAGGCGTTGATTGCGATGGTCGACGCGTACGCCGCACAAAATCAAATTGACGCGCTTCAGTTCGATGTGATGGGCTTTAGCCAGGGCGCGGCGCTGACGAGCGTCATTGCGCTTTTGTATCCCGAACGCATTCGATGCGCGGCCGCCTTGTCGGGGTTCGTTCCAGCGGGCGCAGAATCGTGGATTGAAAAACGCCCATTAAACGGCAAGCCGATTTTCGTCGCGCACGGAACGCTGGATGAAATGGTCAACATCGAATATGCGCGGCAGTCCGTCGCGATGCTGGAACGCGCCGGCGCAAAGGTCACATTTTGCGAGGATGAAGTCGGTCATAAAGTCAGTGCGAATTGTATGCGTGGTCTGGAACAATTCTTCGCATCGCTTAGACGATGATAATCTTCACGTTGACGTTGCGTCTTTTTACGATTATCCTTGTCCCGTTTGGCATTTTATGAAAAGGTAATTGCATGTCACAGCCACCATTCTCTCGTCGTGATTTTCTAAAACTCACAGGTCTTGGCCTCGGCGCATTGGCATTGAATCCGTTTAAGGGAGCCTTCAATACAGCCGCGCCGCTGCCGCAATTTCCGGCGGGCGATCGCTTGGGGCGGATTGCCGTCACGCCGAATTTTTATTCGACGCCGTTGAGAACACAGCCGGATCAAAACGCGCAAATCATTCGCAACGTCAACCAGGATGAAGTAGTGGTCT
>JBHORD010000012.1:0-47868 GCA_042408355.1 Anaerolineales bacterium | reverse complement strand
CCGCACGCCGCCCAGCAAGCCGCGTTGTTCCCGGAGACGAGCCCATTGCTCGACGAACTGGAAGCGGTGGACGTAAATTCAATTTCCCCCATCGAAGCGTTGAACAAATTATTTGAATGGAAGAAAAAATACTTGAAGTAGAGGGCCTGTGAAAAAATTCCGCGTACCCACACAGGAAGAGGCGGGAGTTTTGCTTGCGATGGCGGCCGTCATGTTCGGAGGCTGGGTGCGGCTGTTCATCCCGGCCATCGCGGGGTTTCCAATCAATGACGGCGGATTGTTTACCGCGATGATACAAACCTTGAAGGCAAACGGATACCGCCTGCCGTTTTATGTCCAATACAACGGTTTGAACATTCCGTACGCGTACCCGCCGCTTGGATTTTATATCGGAGCGATTCTTTCGGACGCATTTCACGTGAGCGCCATCATAATTATCCAGTGGCTTCCAGCCGTTGTATTGACCATCGCAATTATCGCGTTTTATTTCCTCGCCAGGGCAGTGATGGGATCAGCGTTTCAAGCCGGCATTGCAACGCTGATCTATGCGTTTACGCCGCGCGTGATCACATGGCAAATCATGGGCGGCGGTTTGACGCGCAGTCTGGGTCAACTTTTTTTGCTGTTGGCCTTGACCGGCATTTATCTTTTGTTTGCAAAGGGCGGATGGAAATCTCTTATTCTCTCCATTGTTTTGAGCGCGCTTGTGGTTTTGACTCATCCCGAAGCGGCCGTTCAAACCGCCGGCTTCAGCCTCTTATTCTTTTTATTCAAAGGAAGAAACAAAGCGGGAATCCGCAACGCGATTCTGGTCGCCGCGGGGACTCTCGTTTTGACCGCCGCATGGTGGGTCACGATTCTGATGCGCTTCGGAGCGGGACCGCTTGCGTCTGCCAGCCAGACGGGCCTGCTCACCGCCTATGCTTTTTTCTATCCGCTCCTGCTGACGTTCACAGACGAGCCGCTGGCCACGATCGTCGTCGTCCTGGCTTTGATCGGATTCTTTGCCCAAATCGCAAAGAGGGATTTTTTCATTCCCCTTTGGCTGCTCCTGCCGTTCTTTGTCGAGCCGCGCAGCGCGCCGACCGTGGCGACCATACCGCTGGCACTGCTTGCGGGTATCGCAGTCAGTGAAATCATCTTCACAGCCCTGTCTCGATTCGAAAGCGCAACGCGCCAGATACAATTTGAGAATCCGCTTCAAGCGCGCAGTGTGCAACTTTTCATGCTTTTTATCGGATTCTATTTATTGGGGAGCAACTTTTATTTTGGAACTCAGGTCGCAGGCACCACGCTGACGTCCGCCAACCGCGCCGCCTTCGATTGGGTCGTCTCCAACACCCCAGCAGACAGCCGCTTTCTGATCCTCACCGGCGACAAGGAATTATTCTGCGACAGCACCCAGGAATGGTTTCCCGTCCTGACGAACCGCGTCAGCCTGACAACGCTTCAGGGCAGGGAATGGCTGGACGGCAGACGATTTACCAACACGATAAGTAACCTGCAAAACATCCAGGGCTGTCTCGCTTCCGATTCCCCGATGGAATGTTTGAAAGAGAACATAATAGACTCCAACTTCAATTACATTTACATAACCAGAGTTGCTCCTCTCAAGAATTACTGCCGCGCCGGCGGAACAGCCATACGCGGCGAAACGCTGATTTATGATCTGGAACAGGATGCCCGCTATTCCAAAGCTTACGAAAGCAAAGCCGTTGTTATATTCATGCAAAAACCGTAACGGGACAAAATGAAACTTCTAAAGGCGTTTCAACAGGCGTTCGCCGTCATATTTTTGCTGTCAGCAATCGCGTTGAACATTCTCTTCGTCAGAAATTCCATTGCCTCAGGACAGCTTTACGATTTTGGTTCTTTCCTTGCATCTGGTCAGGAGGCCGCCGCAGGCAACAACCCCTACACAGTTGACAATCCGTTGGTCTTCAAAGTTTTCTTCGACAAAGCCGGAATCGGCAGCCAACTTCCAAATGCGAACCCGCCAATTTCCGTTGTGCTGTTTGAACTGCTCGCCAGGCAACCGCCGCTGGAGGCTTTAAATATCTGGAGGGCTGTTTCGGCTCTTTTGTACTTGTTTTCAGTTTCGCTGTTATTCATCACCTATAAAGAGGGCGTCACATGGTTAAAGATGATATGGGCTTTAAGCCTTGCCGGTTTCTGGCATAGTCTTCAATTAGGACAGATTTACGCGGTGATCTTGCTTCTAATTTCAGGTGCGTGGATATTGATTGATAAAAAACGGAAGAAATACGCGGCGGTTCTCGTCGGATTAGCAGTGGCCATAAAACCTAATTTAATTGTATGGCCTCTGCTCGCAGGGCTGGCCGGCGATTGGCTCTTTTTTGTTTTGTCAGCCGCAACTGCCGGATTTGTCAGCGTTATCCCATTAATTTTATTTGGGCCGGGAATCTACCTTCAATGGCTGGCTGTGTCCGGGGAATTCAGCGCCTTGCCGTTCCCGGGAAACAACTCCCTAATCGGACTCTTCGTCAGATTCGCAACGCCGGAGTCTGGCCTGATTGCGTCGTTTTTACTTTTTGTTTTTCTTCTTTATTGGTTGTGGAAAGAAAAGCCGACGGACAGATCGCTGGGCGGCGTGGGAATTACGGCGTCTTTGTTAATCTCCCCTATCGCATGGACCGGTTATACAATTATGTTGCTTCCTTTTTACCTGGCAACGCCACGCTGGGATAAAGCCGCTTTAATATCCGCTGCGATACTGGCAATCCCATTCCCCATAGTTTTAGCCTACTTTCAGCAATCCGCTTTGGCGTTTATCGCTTGGGGCTGGCTCTACGGATGGGCCCTTTTAATTTTACTTATGGGTCTCCTGTTAGCGGGTTTTCAACAACAAACAACGAGACCTTAAGATTACTCCACAAATTCGTTATGTCAATTCCCAGCTATAACCCTTCAACTACGCAGAACTCCCGGCAATTGCCGGGAGTTCTGCGTTTCATTATTTCAAATCATTTGCCCGTCGTCAGCGAAGGCGCGGGCGCTTTTGAGCGCATGATCGCCCAGGCCAGCACGCCCATCAAAACAATCGCCACAATCCAGACGCCCCACAAGGCAACGCCCGTCACGCCTGCATATTGAACCACAATCGGCGCGATGATCACGGAGACCAGATTCACAACCTTGATCATCGGGTTCAACGCGGGACCCGCCGTATCTTTGAACGGATCGCCGACCGTATCGCCAACCACGCCAGCCTTGTGGCGGTCCGAGCCTTTGCCCAGATTATTCTTCGGATCTTTCGGCTCGTCCTCGATCAGCTTCTTGGCGTTATCCCATGCGCCGCCGGAGTTGTTCAGGAACACCGCAAGCAGTTGACCCGAGAGAATAATGCCCGCCAGGAATCCGCCGAGCGCCTGCACCTGCAAAAGCAACCCAACGATGATCGGCGTAAGAATTCCAAGCAACGCCAGCGAGACCAATTCCTTTTGCGCGGCGGCGGTGGAAATTCCAACGGCTTGCCGGTAATCGGGCTTGACCTTGCCTTCCAGCACGCCAAGCTTGAACTGGCGGCGGACTTCCATCACGATCAACGACGCGGCACGCGACACCGCTTGAATCGCAAATGAAGAGAACAGCCACGGCAATGCGCCGCCGATCAACATTCCGACAAAGACCTGCGGTATATCAACGCGGATGCCTGTGGCCTGAATCTGCTCGGCGGCGGGGACGCCAAGACTGGTCTGTGCGCGGGAGACATCCACAAGGAATGAACCAAACAGCGAGACCGCGGCAATCACCGCCGAACCAATTGCGACGCCTTTCGTAATGGCTTTGGTTGTGTTACCGACTGCATCGAGATCAGCCATGATTTGCTGGGCGTCTTTGGTGGCTTTATCCGTCATGCCAGACCATGACATCTCGCCAATACCATTGGCGTTATCCGAGATGGGACCGAAGGAGTCCATCGCTACGTTGTTGCCGGTCAGAGTCAACATACCAATGCCGGTCATCGCAACGCCGTACAAAATGAATGTAACGCGGCTCGCCGCGTCAATCCCCGGAATGGTTCCAAAAATAAAAATGGAGGCGACAATGGTTAAGGCAATTACAATGATCGCCCAAACCGACGATTCAAAACCAACTGAAACGCCCTGAAGAATCAAAGTGGCCGGACCGGTATCAGCGGCCTTTTTGATTTCTTTGACGGGGGATTGTTCGGTGCCAGTGAAATATTCGGTCAAACGGTCAATGCCGATCGCGAGCAAGACGCCGACCGCAACGGCGGCGGGCGCGCGCCACCAGCCGCCCAGCGCAGGATTCTGCAAATACAAGAAACCGGCGATAAAGAAAAGGGCGGCTGAGATCGCGGCAGAAGAAAGGAAACCGCGGAAAATCGCCGCCATGGCGTTGCCGCTTTTCCCAGGTCCGCCGCGCACGACATAAGTCCCAATGATGGAGGAAAGCACGCCGATGCCGCGCACCATCAACGGGAAGATGATCCACTCAAGGCGTCCGGTGAGATGCCAGAGCGCCAGAGCCAAAATCAAACCCGACACAATCGTAACTTCATAAGACTCAAAAATATCCGCCGCCATGCCGGCGCAATCGCCTACGTTGTCGCCGACGAGATCGGCCACCACGGCGGGATTTCTCGGATCATCCTCCGGGATGCCGGCTTCCACTTTGCCGACCAAATCCGCGCCGACATCTGCGGCTTTCGTGAAAATACCGCCGCCCACGCGCATGAACAATGCCAGCAGAGTGCCGCCAAAACCAAAGCCCAACAGCGCATCCGGCGCGGCGATCCCCAAAATAATGAAGATGATCGTTCCGCCCAGCAAACCAAGGCCATCCGTCAACATGCCGGTGATCGTTCCGGCTCGATACGCGATACGAAGCGCGTCTCCAAACGATTTCCTGGAAGCGGCGGCCACACGGACGTTGCCTTGAACAGCCATGCGCATGCCGATTTGACCAACCGCCAGCGAAAAGCCCGCCCCCATAATAAAAGCAATGGCGCGCGCTATTCCAATAATCAATTGAACCGATTGAGTGCTGTAACCGGCAAAGCGCGTCATCGCTTCCTGCGATGGAGGCACAATATAAACCGAGAAGAACAACGCAACCGCCAAAACAACAATCAACGGCGCGATGCTGGCTAATTGCTTTCGCAAATAAGCATCCGCGCCGTCCTTGATTGCGCTCCAGACTTCCTGCATCTTCTCGGTGCCCTTGTCTTCGCGCAAAATTTGCGAACGAAGAAAGACTGCATATAAAAGACCGATGATGGCAATGCCAAATACGGTCCAGATTGCAGCCGACTCTAATGGCGTCAATCCCATTGTGAACATACGAGGGTTCTCCTCCTGAAGAAATAAAAATATTAGGCTCACGCCTAAGGGAAAGCACGCAGATTTTACAGGTGCAAAGTATTTGTGTCAAGAAAATTAGAGAGAATCAGAATAATTGACAGGCACGCATAAATTTGATAAGATAGGTCAACTTCGCTCCAGCAAGGAGAAAAAAGATGCTTCAAGAATTAGATATTCAGACGATCGCGCTTACGCCGGCCGCCTCCAAGGCGGTCAGTGATATTCTGGCCGAGCGCAAACTGGATGGATACGCTTTGCGCGTTTACATTGCAGGCGGCGGATGTTGTGGAGTTAATTTTGGAATGGCATTGGACAACAACATCCGCGATACCGATTTTAAATTTAACGCGGATGGCGTGCAGGTTGTCGTGGACGAAATATCCATTGATTATCTGCGCGGCGCAAAAATTGATTTTGTTCACGACCCCGAACGCGGCGCCGGCTTCGTTGTAGATAGCCCGGCCGCGGCGGCTCACAACCACGAACACGGCGAAGAGGGTTGCGCATGCGGCGGTTCATGCTCATGCAATAACTAATTTGCACGGAAAAAAGCAAAAGAGCAGGTTCGCTGACGGAACCTGCTCTTTTTTTATCTGCCGCGTAAAAACGAAACCAGCGTGCCCAATACTCCAATTGCGGCAAAACCGAAAATCAACAAGCCAATTGGGATTCGGTTCGAATGCTGTCTCTGATTTGCAAATGTGGGAACAACAAGCGGCGCAGGCGCAGTAAACGTTGCCAGCCGCGTTGCAACAGACGAAGGAATGTAAGCGGCGGCAAGCGTTGGATTGATTTGCGGCGTCGAGGCGGGGGTCGGCGTGGGCGGCGGATCAATCAAAGGCAGGGTAAGGTCTCCAACGGGCCCGGTGAGCGAAACATATAAACCGTACACCCACCCAATGGAACCGGGCACGCCCTCATAACGAATCATGATCCAGCGATTGTCCGTACGCGAACGTCCAAGCGCCGGAACCTTGATGCCGGTCAAAAGTACGCCGATCGGCGGATAGTTGTAACTGCTGGGTCCCGCGTAAACATCAATCTGTTCGAGGCTGGGATCCACCGAAACCATCGGACCGCTCGGAGTTCCGGTCACTGTTGGAATCGAGCCAGTCGGTTGCTGGGCAACCGCGACCGTTCGGGCCGGAACGGTTGCAACAACAATCCATAACGACAATGCCAGCACAATCCAAAAAATCAACTTGCGTAAATTCATTTATTGACGAATAAATAATGAAACTATGAAAACCAATGCGCCGCATATCGCAATGGCGATGATGAGCATGCCGATTGGAAAACCTCCGGAAGATGCATCCGGGGTTGAAAACGTAGGCACGGCGAGCGTTGAGGCGGGCGGCGTGAATGTTGGAAGGCGCGTTTCTGTAGGCTGAATATTGAACGCCGCGGCAAGCGTGGGGTCAATCGTGGCGGTTGCCAGAGGCGTTGCGGTTGGCGGCGGCTCGACGATTTGCACCGAACCGGTCAATGTCACATTGGCGGCGTAGATCCAGCCGACGCCGCCGGGCGCGGCCGGATAGGAAATCTCGATCCATGTATGGCTTGGGTCGGTGCCTAAGGCGGGCGCGGTTGCGCCAACAGGAAGCTGTCCGATAACCGGATAAAAAACCGTGCTCGGCCCGCTGCGAACATTGATGGGTTCGATGTATGTCACGGTAATAAAGGAAGACGGCCCGCCAAGCGTATTGGTGGCGACAGCCTGAGCGTAAACGAAATTTCGGTTTGGAACAGCCAGCCAAAGTCCAATACATGACGCGGCAATAAAAATCCCAATGAAGAATTGAAACCAAAGTCGCTTCATGACGTTAATGACTCTGAAAGGGAAATCGCCTTGCGATTATAATCGAAAACATGGATCAGCGAATCTTTCACGGCAGTATCCAGCCGAACGACATTGCGCAGTCGCTGGTGGCGGAATTCAACCGCGGAAACCTGCGCGCCCAAATTCTTGGACAGGCGGACAAGCTGGCGGTTCAAATTGGAACGCGGCCGGGCGCGGCGTCTGGAGGCCAGACCGGGCTGGCGGTAACCATCCAAAAAACCGCTGACGGCGTTCTCGTTCAAATCGGACAGCAGGATTGGTTTGGCACCGCCGCTTCGCTTGGCGCCACTACGCTGGCCGCGTTGATGAATCCATGGAATTTGCTTGGCCGCCTCGATGACATCGCTCAGGATGTCGAAAATTTACAATTGAGCGAGCGCGTCTGGCAGGTGATTGAGGAAGCCGCCCGCGCCGCCGGCGCAACGCATCAGCTTTCTGAACAATTGAGCCGAGCCGTTTGCGAATATTGCGGAACAGCCAATCGGGTCGGTGAGGCGTCGTGCATCGCCTGCGGCGCCCCGCTTGGACGCTCCCAGCCAGCCACCTGCCCTAACTGCGGATTCGTCGTCAGCCCGGGCGAAACCAAATGTCCGAATTGCGGACGCATATTATGAATTACAATAAAACGTCCTGACGCCGCAACGAATTGTCAAGACGTTTCAAATCAGGCTTGCGAAAATAATCGCTCGCTTCTATAATAACCACGCAGGCAAAAAATGAATCTACAGGAATTAGAAGCCCGGCTTCAATCATTGATTGAAGTCAAGCTGGTCAGTGTACTGCCGGGACAAAAAGCGGAGGACCTGGTCGTTCAAAAGTTAGTCGAAGCCATGAGAGCAAACATCATGGCAGATGATCAAGGAAACCAATTTGCGCCGAACGTTTACACGCTTCAAGTGAACAATAAATCATTGGTTGAATGGAAAGAATCGCAATTACTCGAAACCTTGATGGAAATCGTGAAAGCCGCGGCGGAAGACGCCAAATTGCGCTTTCATTCCCCGCCCGCCATTGCCATTTCCGGGGACCCTAATTTGAACGAAGGCGAAATTAAATGGATCGCCTCACAGCGAGTGGAAACCATGGATGAAACGAAAGGCATGCAGATCAGTAACGAAGACGATGAAAGCGAAGCGCTTCCAGAGAACGCCTTCCTGATCATCGAAGGCGTGAAGGTATTTCCGCTAAAAGAACCGGTGGTGAACATTGGCCGGCGCCTTGATAACACGCTCGTGATTGACGATCCGCGCGTTTCACGCAACCACGCGCAGTTGCGCGCCATCAAGGGCCGCTATGTCGTGTTTGATTTAAATTCCACGGGCGGCACGTTCGTCAATGGACAGCGCACCAGCCAAAGCGTGCTTTATCCGGGCGATGTCATTTCGCTGGCCGGCGTTTCGCTGATCTTTGGCCAGGACAATCCGCCTCCGCGGCCCGATCTTGCCAGCACGGCGCCGCTTAGCGAAGCAGGCGCGAATCGCCCCACGGCAATCATTCAAACCATGCCGCCCACGAAGAAAAAGAAGAAATGATTGGCGTCATCGTACTGGCCCTGCGCCTCCTGCTGGTGCTGGCCTTGTACGCTTTTCTGGGCTGGACAATCTGGACGATTGCACAGGATGTAAAACGAGCAGGTGCGCAGGCGACCCCGCGTCGAATCCCGATCATTCGGCTCGAAGTGCAAACCGGAGACGGCAACGTGGTCACCCGCGCTTTTTCCCAGCCCGAAATCACCCTCGGGCGCGATCCAACCTGCGATATTTTGCTCAATGAAGAAACCGTCTCTGCGCGGCACGCCAAACTGTCTTATCATCATAATCAATGGTGGATCGAAGATTTGAATTCCACCAACGGCACCAACCTGAATGAGATGAAGGTGAATACGGCGACAGTGCTGACCAGCGGCGACGAAATTCATTGCGGCAAAGCCCGCCTGATTGTGAGCCTCGGCGGCGATGCCATTGTTCCCATTACACAAAAATTATGAGGAAGCGCGATGGACGAAAATATTCAACTTGCAGTAATCGGCGGCTCCGGCTTGTACAAGATGGAAGGCTTGAACGATGTAAAAGAATACAATCTTGAGACACCGTTTGGCAAACCCAGCTCGCCAATTGTGGTCGGCACACTCGAAGATAAACGCGTGGCTTTTCTCGCCCGTCACGGAATCGGGCACTTTATTCTCCCAGGCGAAGTGCCGTATCGCGCCAACATTTACGCGCTCAAATCGCTGGGCGTGGAACGCATTGTCAGCATCAGCGCGTGCGGTTCTCTCCGCGAAGATTACGCGCCCGGCCATATCGCCATTCCCGATCAGGTTTATGACAACACGAAAGATCGGGCGCGGACATTCTTCGGCGAGGGATTGGTGGCGCATATTGGCACCGCCGATCCGTTCTGCCAGGATCTCTCAAGTCAATTGGAAAACGCGGTTGGAGAAACCGGCGCGGTGGTGCATCACGGCGGCACCTATATCACAGTCGAAGGCCCGCGATTTTCAACCAAGGCCGAATCCCACGTTTATCGTTCGTGGGGCATGTCGCTGATTGGCATGACAACCTCCCCCGAGGTCTTTCTCGCCCGCGAAGCCGAGATGTGTTATGCGGTGATGGCGCACGTGACCGATTATGACGTATGGCATGTCAGCGAAGCGCCCGTGACCGTTGATATGGTGATACAAATCCTGAATCAAAACACCAAAACCGCCCAGCAGGCTATCCGGAATCTTGTCCGCCAACTAGACCCCGTCCGCCATTGCAATTGTGAACACGCCCTCGCAGACGCGTTGATCACTCAGCGTTCGGCAATTCCAGACGCAACGAAGAAAAAACTGGATCTGCTTATCAAAAAATATATCTAGCGAAAATCAAATCCATTGACTCGATTTCTCGATCTTCATGAACAACCGGCGTGAAAGCCGCTTGATTTTTGGAGCGGCTGTTTTTCTTTTCCTCTATTCGCTCATTCTGACTCTTTCCCCCGCTGTACGCGAACAAAGTTGGAACGTCGCATATCGCCTGTCGCACTGGCTCGGATTCTTTGCCTGGCTTTTGTTGGCGTTTTTCGCGTACCGCGTTACCTCGCGCCTGCTTCCCGACCGCGATCCTTATTTTCTGCCGATGGCGCTCCTGCTCAGCGGTTGGGGGCTGTTGACCATTTGGCGTCTTGATTCGAGTCTGGGTTTGCGCCAGATGATTTGGCTTGGAATCAGCGTCGTCGGATTCTCAGTCTTCATCTACTTTGCAAAAGACCTAAACTTCCTCCGCCGCTATAAATATCTGCTTTTGTCCGCCGGCATCGCCCTCACGGCGTTGACATTATTCCTCGGAACCAATCCAACCGGAGCGGGGCCGCGGCTCTGGCTGGGATGCTGCGGGGTCTACCTTCAGCCGTCTGAGCCGCTAAAGTTGTTACTGGTTGTGTATCTTGCCGCATACCTGGCAGATCGCTTGCCTGCCAGCCTTAACTTTTTCCCGCTCCTTTGGCCGACCATTTTTGCCGCAGGAATTGGGATCGCATTGCTGGCGGTTCAACAAGACCTCGGTACAGCCAGCATTTTCATCATGCTCTACACTGTCATCCTTTATCTGGCAACCGGACGCCGGCGTGTTTTGATTGTCGCCACAGTCGTCTTGATCCTTGCCGGTTTGATCGGTTTTCTCTTCATCAATGTCGTGCGCACGCGGCTGGATGTTTGGCTTGATCCGTGGAGCGACCCAACAGGGCGCGCCTATCAAATTGTTCAATCGCTATTGGCAATCGCCAACGGCGGGACCATCGGACGCGGGCCGGGGCTGGGAAGTCCAAGCCTGGTGCCGGTGGCTCAATCGGATTTTATCTTCTCCGCCATCGCGGAAGAAACGGGCCTCGTCGGAACCTTCGGTCTTTTTGCCGTTTTCGGATTGATCTTTGCCCGCGGCATTATTGCTTCACTGCGCGCTCAAGATAGATTCCGCCGCCTGCTCGCTTCAGGTTTGACCGCGTATCTCGGCATTCAGGCCTTACTGATTGTGGGCGGGAATCTGCGCATATTTCCATTGACTGGCGAAACACTGCCTTTTGTTGCATACGGCGGCTCATCACTGGTTACAGCCTTCATTGCTGTGGCGCTCTTGCTCATCATCAGCAATCAACCTGAAGTTGAGCCCGCTTCACTGCCTTCACCACAGCCTTATTTTTTTCTTGCCGCCGCACTCGGACTTGGTCTGATCGCGGCGGCATTGACCAACACCTGGTGGTCGGTTATACGCTCATCCACCCTTTTAGCGCGAACAGATAACCCGCGCCGTTCCATTGCTGATCGTTATGTCAAACGCGGGAGTCTTTTGGACCGGAACAATCAACCCATAGACCAGACGGACGGCACAAGCGGTTCATTTCGGCGCGTATATTTGTATCCAGAATTGGCGCCGGTTACTGGCTATACGCATTCGGTTTTTGGACAGGCGGGGCTTGAGTCAACTCTGGATGATTATCTGCGCGGCTTACAGGGCAATCCCAGCGGAATCATCTGGTGGGATCATTTTCTTTACGGAATGCCGCCTCCAGGCCTGGATGTGAGGCTGAGTCTCGACCTCGAGCTCCAAAAACGAACGGATCACTTACTTGGAAATTTCAAAGGTGCTGTTATTCTGCTCAATGCGCAGACAGGCGAGATTCTGGTCATGGCATCGCATCCGGGTTATGATCCGAATGAGCTAGATGTGTCAGGGCCATCGCTTGCAAAGGACCCAAACGCGCCATTAATTAATCGCGCCGCACAGGGCATGTATCCAGCAGGGACAGTTACGCTTCCCTTTTATGACATGCTCGGAGAAACTGGCCAACCTTCGTCGGTGCAATTGCAAACGCTGTACAAAAAACTAGGATTTTATACAACACCGCAATTAAATCTGCCGGTTGCGAACGCCGAATCAGAAAATCAAACATCGAATCTGAAGATCAGCCCTCTTCAGATGGCATTGGCGGCCGCGACGCTAAGCAACGCAGGCGTGCGTCCCGCGCCGCGCATTGCGCTTGCGGTCAATACGCCGCAACAGGGCTGGGTTGTCCTTCCGGCTCAGACACAACCCGTTCCGGTATTTTCAGCAAATGTTGTGTCACACGCCGCTCTGCAAAGAGCAATTCAGGGAAAAGCGTATTGGGAATGGAGCGGTTCTGCCCGTTCGCCGCAAACGCCAATCACATGGTATGTGACCGGCACATTGCCAAACTGGCAGGGCACACCGCTGACAGCAGTCGTATTGATAGAGGGAAATTATCCATTCACGGCACAATATATTGGCCAGCAATTGATGCAAGCCGCGACAAAGCCGTGAGATCCGGGCTTAAAAAAAGCATCCGCACCGTAACGAAAGGTGCGGATGCTTCATTTTTTCAAAAGGACTATGCGCCAGTATCGTTATCTTTGGCGCTATAACCCGGCCCGCTCTTGAAAAAATCATAATTCGCTTTGATGTCCGGCGTAAGGTCTATCACCTCGCCGGCGGTAAGCTGCCGGCAGGTATCGAGGGAAATCTTATTCCCGTGATGGTTAATGCCCTCGAAGTGTCCGGTAAGTCCCACCTTACTGATATACTCACCGCCTTTGGCCGTATAAGCCGACGGCACTTCATCTTCCGGGAAGATCGCCGCATACGGACATTCGGGGACGCATGCACCGCAGTCAATACATGTATCCGGATCAATGTAGATCCATGGCCACTGGTCCAAAGGAAAGCCGGGGATCATGCATTCCACTGGGCAAACCTCAATACAGCCCCGATCGCGAACGCACAGGCTCGTAATAATATGGGTCATATTATGTCTCCTTGTTTGGTGTTGATCTCCTGCATAAGTGCTCTCGTCGCCGTACTTTTATTGGCTTTTGCAAGAGTCTCTAATGAACAATTTCAGCCGCTATTATATCGTGCTTCCGCTCTTGTGCAAGACAAAAATTGCGCTCAAAAAAACAAGGAAACGGCTTGCGTTTCCTTGTTGACCATTTATTCCATTGACAAAACTTGAAAATTATTTTGCCGCAAAGCGCGCCGCTACCGCATCCCAGTTGACCACGTTCCACCAATTGGTTACATACTCTGCGCGGCGATTCTGATACTTGAGATAATATGCATGTTCCCAAACATCAATGCCCATGACTGGAGTCAAGCCGTCGGAAAGCGGGTTATCCTGATTGGGCGTCGACACAATCGCGAGTCCGCTATCTTTCTTGACGAGCCACGCCCATCCCGAGCCAAAGCGCCCGTTGGCCGCTTTTTCAAATTCGGCTTTGAAGTTATCAAAAGAATTAAACGCTTTATCAATCGCCCTGGCAAGCTCGCCTTTTGGCGCTCCGCCAGCCTTTGGCGCCATGATCTCCCAGAACATGCTGTGATTCCACGTGCCGCCGCCGTGATTGCGGACAACCGTGCGCACATCTTCCGGCACAGCATTCAAATCGCCCAGCAAATCTTCAAGCGTTTTCTTGCCAAGTTCGGGATGCTTTTCGATTGCGCCATTCAAATTGGTGACATAGCCTGCGTGATGCTTGTCGTGGTGAATCGTCATTGTTTGCGCATCAATATACGGTTCCAACGCGTCCACCGCGTATGGAAGTTTTGGAAGTTCGAAAGCCATTTTTCCTCTCCTTTGAGTTGGTCTATCTCTCAATAGATTTTATGAAAATTATCATCAAAATTGTAGTCCTTCAAAAGAGGTATGTCAAGAAACGGGAGGAAACGTTAATAAATTGCTTAGACTGAAAAGCAAATTGACGCGCGAAACTGGGCGCTTGCATTATGCTTTTCAACGGTATACTTGCCCGCATCTTTCTGGATTTGCAGCGGCTTCCATTATGGACAAAAATCAACCCCGCATCATTCTTCCGTTCGCGCTCTTCATCGCAATCCTTGCCGTTTCGACGGCTTCGATTTTCATCCGCTTCGCACAAAGGGACGCGCCTTCGCTGACGATCGCCGCTCTGCGACTCACTTTTGCCAGCCTCGCGTTGACGCCCGTCGCGTTGACGCGTCACCGCGCCCAACTCAAAAAGCTAAATCGCCGCAATCTATGGCTTGGACTTCTCTCCGGTCTGTTCCTCGCGGTTCACTTCGGCACATGGATCACCTCGCTCGAATACACAACCGTCGCGAGCTCGGTCATCTTCGTCAGCACCGGGCCGCTGTGGGTCGCGTTGCTTTCGCCATTCCTCCTGAAAGAAAAACTTTCGCGTTATGCGGTATTTGGACTGGCGCTGGCCCTGCTCGGCGGGACGATTATCGCCTTATCTGGCGCATGCGTGTGGAATAATGGATTATCGTGTTCGTTGTCAGACTCATTGCACGAGCGCGCCATGTGGGGAAATTTGCTTGCGTTGATCGGCGCATGGGCTGTGACCGGCTATCTCATCATCGGGCGCCGATTGCGCGGAAGCATGCCGCTCGTTCCATACATTTTTCTTGTCTACGGCATGGCCGCGGTCGGGTTGATTATCGCGATGTTCCTCGCGCACGAAACGCCGTTTGGTTATCCGCCCATTACGTATGTTTGGTTATTGCTTCTTGCCTTCATCCCGCAATTGATCGGGCATTCAACGTACAATTGGGCATTGCGTTATCTGCTTGCCGCGTTCGTCGCGGTGACGACGCTGGGCGAGCCGGTCGGCTCGGCTATTCTTGCATACTTCATCTTACAGGAAGTCCCGACCTGGTTTACAATTTTCGGCGGCGCTTTAATTTTGGCCGGGATTTACATCGTTTCAAGGCAAAATATAACCGAGCTTGAATTATCTGAAGCCGCCTGAAAAAAAACTCTATCGGAGATAAAATTGGGACGCAGAAAAACGCCGACGTACGCTGATACAAAAGAAAAATCCGCGTTTTCTGCGTTGATCAGCGTCCAAAGTCAGTTTTTCGCTTATTACCGATAAAGTCCAATCTGGTCAGCCCGTGCGACCTGCGGATGAATCAACCATGAAACTTCCATCGCACATTTTTCTCGATAATCTCAACATTCCATACGAGGCGCGGACATTTCCGATCGAGACGGAGAAAGGCGCGGCAAACGTCGCGCGCGCATTGGGCTTTCCCGAAAGGCAGGCAGTCAAAACATTGATCTTTCAAGCAGACACCGGCGAGTGCGTGCTGGTCATGCTCGGCGGGGATCAAAACGCGATCTCGGGCCATCTCAAAAAAGCCATCGGCTCGCGCAATATTCAAATGGCCGCGCCGGAGGTGGTCAAAGAAACGACGGGTTATGTGATCGGTTCCATCCCGCCCTTTTGCTGGCAGCCGGAAGGTTTTCGGTCGTTTCTCGAAGCCTCATTATTGAACGAACCCATCCTCGGAGTCGGCGCGGGGGTTTGGGGAAACGAAATCATGATTACGCCTGAGAATTTGATCAAAGCCAGCAAAGCGATTGTGGTGAATTTGACAGATCGCGAAAAGCCGGCCTTGTATGGAAATTGATTCAAAGACAGCCTGACCAATGGCGGGTCTGTCTTTCAAAACTATCTCAAATATATATAATTCAACTCTCGCAATCTTTCCGCGAGAGATTCGTTCATCTCTTCCTCTTTCATCCTCCATTCCCAATTGCCGCCCAATTTTCCAGGAAAATTCATGCGCGCTTCGCCGCCCAAACCGAGCGCATCCTGCATCGGCGCGATGGCAAACATCGCCACCGACGACCAGATCGTCCGGATCAAGTCCCAACTAAAACTCCGCGCATCGGCGCAAAGATACTTGAATGCATATTCGCGTTCTTTTTCCGGCGCAGTTTCCAGCCAGCCGCGCGCCGTGTCATTATCGTGTGTGCCGGTGTACGCCACGCAATTCTGGACATAAAGATGCGGCAGGAACGGGTTATCGGGGCCGGAGAACCCGAACTGCAAAATTTTCATGCCGGGCAAATGATAGCGTTCGCGCAATTCGATGACATCTTTCGTAATGAGTCCCAAATCTTCGGCGATGATTGGAAGCTTGCCATCATCTGAAACATCTTTCAAACCGTCTGCAATCACATCAAACAAATCCGCGCCGGGGCCGGGAACCCAGCGGCCAATCTCGGCCGTCGGATTGCCTGCGGGGATTTCCCAATAGGCGGCAAAGCCGCGGAAATGATCGAGCCGGACAATGTCCACCATTTTCAAGATGGCGCGGAAACGTTCCAGCCACCACGCATAACCGCTCGCTTTATGATTCTCCCAGCGGTAAAGCGGATTGCCCCACAACTGTCCCGTCGGCGAAAAAAAATCGGGCGGGACTCCGGCAACGACCGTCGGACGCCGTTCCTCGTCGAGATAAAACAATTCGGGATGCGCCCAAACGTCCGAGCTGTCCGCGGCGACAAAAATCGGGATGTCGCCGATGATTTTGATTCCGTTTTCATGAACATAATCGCGCAAGGCTGACCATTGCATGAAAAAGATGAATTGATAGAAGGCATAACGCAAAATGGATTCAGCCAATGTTTGACGCGCCTGCGATAAAGCCGCCGCGTCTCTTTTGCGGATCGGGGCCGGCCACGCGGTCCACGAGCCTCCGCCGTTCGATTCTTTCAGCGCCATGAAGAGCGTGAAATCGTCGAGCCATGATTTATTTTCGGCGCAAAAAGACTCAAATTCGTCCTGCAAATCTTTCGGCGCGTTCTTTTGAAAACGGCGAAAGGCTTTTTCGAGCAGAGAAAGCTTCCACGGGATGAGCCGTCCATAGTCCACGCGCGCAGCGGAAAAGGCCGGCTCATCTGCGAAATCGGCTTCGGTCAGTAGGCCGTCGCGCAAAAGAACGTCCGGGCTGATGAGATACGGATTCCCCGCGAACGCAGAGAAGCATTGATACGGAGAATCGCCGTAGCCGGTTGGGCCAAGCGGAAGAATTTGCCAAAGCTTACAGCCTGAACTCGAAAGCCAATCAACGAAACGATATGCCTGCGGGCCAAGATCGCCGATGCCATGCGGCCCGGGCAGGCTGGTTGGATGAAGAAGGATGCCGCCTGAACGAGGAAAATTCATTTTGTCGTCTCAAAGTTGGAATGTGTAACGCAAAGAGCGCGAAGTTTTTTCTCGTTATTCTTTGTGTACGACGCGTCCCTTGTGTTTAGAAAATCAGCGCGCCGCGAGCTGGGCGGAAACGCGTTGATAAAGTTGGAAATATTGTTTTGCCGAAGCGGTCCATGAGAAATCCTGCGACATGCCAGCCTTCTGTATCGTCTCCCAGCGTTCACGGTCCTGGAAGGCAACGAAAGCCTTCTTGATCGCCGATGCCAGATGCGCCGCGGTGGGTTTGCCGAGAATAAAACCGGTCTCGTCTTGAAAAATCGTATCCTTCAATCCGCCCACCGCGCTGACGATGGGAACACAGCCATAGCGCATGGCGATCATCTGTGAAAGCCCGCAAGGCTCATAGCGCGAGGGCATCAGAAAAATATCAGCGCCGGCGTAAATCTGGCGCGCCAGGCCGCTGTCGTACTTGAATTCGACGCGGACGCGTTCGGGAAATTCGGCTTGCAATGCCCGAATCGACTCTTCCACTTTTGGAATCCCCGTTCCAAGGATGACCGCCTGCCATTCGAGGTCTTTCAATTTGCGCAGCGCTCCGGGAATCAGATCCATGCCTTTTTGCGGATCCATGCGGGAAACGACGCCGAGCAGTGGGACATGCGGATTGACCGGCAAACTCAACCGAATCTGCAGTGCGGTTTTATTCAAAGCGCGTTTTTCAAGCGTTTGAATATCAAAGTTCGAGCCGATCGCCGCGTCGGTCGCAGGATTGAACGAATCGGCGTCAATCCCGTTCAAAATTCCATTGATGGATTCTCTGCGCGCGTGAAGATAATCCTCCAGCCCGCTGCCAAATTCAGGCGTCAGAATTTCGCGGGCATACGTCGGCGAAACAGCCACAATCGAATCTGCCGCCCAAAGTCCGAGCGGCAAAGGCAGAGCGTGCGCCCACTCAGGCAAACCGGTTTGAGCGAGCGGCAGGCCGTACGCGTCGAGATTGGCGGAAACATCCGCGCCCATGAACGGCAAATTATGCACAGTCAAAACGGAACTGACGCCTTGAAATTCCCCCTCCCAGCGTTTGAGCAAAAGCGCGTAACAGGCCAGCGCGGTATGCCAGTCATTGGCATGAACGATGTTGGGGTTCCAATTCAAATGCCTGGTCAGTTCAAGCGCGGCCAGCGGGAAAAAAGTATATTTCTCTGCATCCAGCGCAGAATCCAGCGAATAAACCGAACCGCTGGCGGAAATCGGTTCGCCGTCGAGGAAATAAACTGTGAGGCCATTAAGATTGGTTTCAAAAACCTGGACCTGCAATTCACCCGTTTTCCGCGCCAGCGAAAAGATCAACAACGGATGCAGGCCGCGCCCTTCGGATTTAATCACGGAATGCAGGGGCAAAACCAGGCGGATATCCGGCGCATTTCCGCCTGTGACCTCGGGCGGGAGGCCGCGCAAATAGCGGGGCAACGCCCCGGCCACATCCCCCAAACCGCCCACCTTCACAAAGGGTTCCGCTTCCGCGGCCAAAAAGAGAATGTTCAGGGTTTCAGGCATTGTGCAATTTTACAACGAAATACGCCAATGAAAAGGATGGGGTTTCCGGCGCCCATAAACATACGCACAATCCGCGTAAACATCTCGTTGACAAGGGAAAGTTCTTATGCTACTGTAATCTGGGATTCATTCAATGCCATTAAAATAAACCATGTTTTACCGTGGCTCGCATGCGCACAGACAACGCAATCCCACCTGCCTGGTTTCCGCGGTAAAGGGCTTATCGGAATTAGAGTGATGCACACTTCTCGCATACAGATCTGATCTTATCAATTTATCATCTCTTGTGTTCGCAAAGATTCATCTGCGGCAGGCAAGCCTGTCATCCAGCAGGAACAAGATTGCCGCGGTTCCAGGCAAATCATTTCACAGCGCAAAGCGCAACATTCCAGAGGCCAGCTCAGAGATTCCATCATGAACAAGAGTATTATCGAACGACTTACCGCACCCAGACTCCCGCAGCGCATTTGGAAAAAATTTCTTTCCACTTTCTATTATTTCCCTGATCAATGGGTCTTATTGATCGCGCGGGCAGATGGGAGAAAAGCGCTTTCATGGGCAGACTTCAGAACCATTCTTCCCCCGCCCGACCGGGACTGGGCCGACCCATTCATCCTTGTCCGCGAGGGAAACTATTTTCTTTTCATCGAAGAAAAACCGTATTCAACCAACCGGGGGCGAATTGTGTGCCTGTCCTTAAATCAAAAGATGGAAATCCAATCCGCGCAGGTGGCGCTGGAACGGCCCTATCATCTTTCGTACCCATTTCTATTCGAACGCCGCGGCCAGTTATTCATGATTCCAGAATCGGAAAAGAGTAATCAAGTCGAATTGTATCGCTGTGTGCGTTTTCCGGATCAATGGGAATTCGAGAAGCCGTTGATAAAAAATATCAAAGCAGTCGATTCCACCATTGTGGAACACAACGGCAAATGGTGGCTGTTTGCCAACGTCATCGAACCGGGAGGAACAAGCTGGGACACGCTGAATTTGTATTATTCGGACGATCCCATCTCGGATCGCTGGACGCCGCATCCGTTGAATCCAATCGTAAAAAATATTCATACGGCGCGTCCGGCCGGATACATCCAGAAAACTGCCGAGGGTTTAATGCGCCCATCGCAGGATTGCTCCGTCCGATACGGTTATGCCACCAACTTCAACCGGATCATAAAGATGACAGAGACAGAGTACGCGGAGACCACCGAAAGTACGTATAAACCGCCGCGCCATGGACCATTCGTCGGCGTTCATACCTGGAATCAGGAACGGGGCCTGGTCGCCATTGATGCGATCTTTCGGCGGCGGCGGGCGGCTTCACTGCCGTCGCTCTTTCCGGGCGGATTTGTACAATATTCGGGAAATTGATCAGAACCAGGATATTCGAGAGCTTTTTATTCATCACATGCAAAAACGAATCGCTTTCATCCGGCCAAAGCCATGGCCGATGGCAAATATCACAATGAGCGAGACGCTGACATCGCAGTTCAGCGACTGTCAACTTGACATCATTGACATCAGACCTTTGATCACGCAAAACTGGTGGATTCTTGGCGTCAATGCCATTCAAACCGTCCTGCTGTTTGCCCGCGAACTTCTAACCGGAAAAAAGAATTTCAGAGAAGCGTTTTGGCGCACGCCGTTCATGTTCAAAACGGTCAGGAAATTGCTCGCCAAAAAACTGAAGGGCAAAAACTACTGGTTTACCTTCCAAATGCAATCGTTGTTTGACTGCAGTCTGCCGAACACTCCGCATTTCGTCTATACCGATCACACGCATCTGGCCAATCTAAGTTATCCGGGGTTCGACCCGGACAGTTTGTATAAGAACTGGGTGGATCTCGAGAAACAAATTTATCAGAAAGCCGCCATCAATTTTGTGCGCAGCACAAACATTCGCAAATCCCTGATCGAACAATATCAACAGCCGCCGGAAAAGGCAATCTGCGTTTATGCAGGCAGTAACGTCGAATTTAACGATTTCGCGGCGGAAGGAAAGACGTATGAAGGCCAAAATGTTTTGTTCGTGGGGATGGACTGGGAACGCAAAGGCGGACCCGATTTAATCGAGGCTTTCAAATTGGTTCAGGAAAAAATTCCAGAGGCTTCGTTGACCATCATTGGCGCCAGCCCGAAGATACGGTTACCCAACTGCCGCGTTGTCGGCGAAGTCTCGCCGTCGGAACTGGTTGATTATTACAAGTCGGCCACGGTCTTTTGCATGCCGACAAGGAAAGATCCGTTTGGAATCGTATATGTCGAAGCGATGCAGGCCGCCCTGCCAATCGTTGCGACCAACATCGGCGCCATTCCCGATTTCATTCAAAACGATTGGAATGGCTTTCTTGTCGAGCCGGGGGATATACTTGGGATTGCCAGCGGGCTTATAAAATTACTCAAGGATGAATCGCTCTGCCGGCTTTTTGGCAAACGAAGTCTTCAACTTGTCAGAGAGCGATATACAAGGCAGGCAGTCGGCGAGAAAATTCATAAATACATTACGGAATATTTGGGCGAAGGCACTCAGGCTATAGGGGATAATTCTTTAACGCGCAAGCAGGAAATCACGGCAGGCCGCGAACGATCCGGTTAGGGTGTTGAGGCAACGATCACATTGCAATCATAATATCCACAGCGAAGATGGCATTTTACACCGCGTCCCCCTTCGCATGCCCAAACGCTATGGAGCGGCGGTCGTAAAATCACGTTCCTGAAAGCCGGTTCCGGGAGAGCCAACCCACACAATGGATGGATCAGCGGGATCAATCGCAATTGGGCCGGCAAAAGGCCACGCCATTCCTTCGTTGACCTGTGTCCATGTTTGACCAGCATCCATGCTTCGCAAAATTCCATGCGAATTGGCCGGATCGCCCCCGCAACATGAATTACTGGAAGAAGTGGCATAGATTATTTTTGGATTTGCCGGATCCACTGCGGCATTGCGCATGAAATCATCTGCAAGCAGTTTGATCCAGGTCTGGCCGCGGTCGTCGCTGCGATAGAGTCCGCCGCCGGGGCCGAGAAAGGTTACATAGACTCGGCCGGCCGTTACCGGGTCCGGAACGATGCGGGAGATTCCGGACCAGGAACCTCCATCCCACGGATTATCGCCGCCGCCTGCAAAGTCCGGGTTGTTGATTTGCGTCCACGAATTTGGCGCGCCGCCCTGATAAGAAACAAACAGGCCGGCGCTGCCGCCCGCATAAACAAGGCGGCCATCGAAACGATCAACAGCCGTGTACCAACAGCCATTGCAGTTCAAACTCAAACTCCAACTCCATCCGTCATCTCTGCTTACATAAACATTTTTGGCGGCGGCAATAAACAAAGTGCGCTCATCTTTTGGACTGTTCACATCCAATGAAAGCCCCGACAGCGGCCCGTTTGGCAGATCGGTGTTCGAAATCTGCCAGGACCTCGCGCCGTCGTTGCTGCGCAATAAAGTAAACGGGTATGAAAGATCGCTGGTTTGCGCGGACCAAACAACGCCTGCGCGCGTCGGGTCCGCCAAAATGGTTGTTGTGTTTCCTCCGTAACCCTGCCAGCCGTCAATTTTGACGCCGGAAAATTTGGTGGTGCTCGACGAATCGTTGCAGTTCATCCAGCTCAGACCGCCATTGGGACTGTGCCAACAGCCGATATCATAATAACCAACATAAATATCATTTGGATTCGCCGGGCTGATCGAGATATCAAACATCACGACATTATCCGCGCCTGTGGATTGCCAGTTTGCGGGAGCGAGAATATCTCTTGTGTATAAATTTTCAAAATGCCTGCCGTTGTCGCGGGTCACATAGATGAATTGATTCGTGACCCAGAATAAAGCATTGGGATCGGATAAATCCAGACCAAACGTGTGCGCCGCGCCGTTGTAACTTTCCGAGAAAGTCCAATCGAGTTTTGACCAGCCCTTGTCCCAATTTGCGACACTGCCGACCAGCGTCCAATGGACGCCGCCGTCCGTTGATTCCCATGTTCCGGCGCGCGGATCCGAATCGATCAAACCCGGATCAATCAACCGGATCGTTTTTTCTTTGTGGGGATCCAGCCAGATCGCGCCGGTGCGAGCCGCCAGCCGGGTCCAATGAACGCCGGCATCTTCGCTTTCATAAAGTCCGCCGCCGCTTGGGTCTCTCGTCTGGCAATTTTGATTTTTCGAATCAGGAACATAATCGAGCGTGGTAACGTAAAGCCGGTTCGGATTTAATGAATCCAAGGCAACATCGCGAATATTCGGCAAATCACTTCCGAGCCGCCGCCACGTCACGCCGCCGTCTTCACTTTGGAAAAGTCCATTGGCGCCGCAGGCAAAGCGCGAGCCGCCGGAGAGCAAATACAATATATTCTCATTATTCGGGCTGATGACGATCTTTACAATTCGCAAATCGTCCGGCAGGTTTACGCTCACCTGCCGCCACGTCAGGCCACGATCCATCGTTTTGTAAATTTGTCCTCCAACCAGATCCGGGGCTGGATGCCAGGCCGCATAACCAATATTGGGATTCAAGGATGAAAACTTTATATCCAATATATAACTGGAATCCAGAACAACGTGGAAACTTTTTCCGCCGTCTTCGCTTCGAAATATTCCCTGTTCGGTTCCCAGATACATGATGGAGGCGTTTTGAGTGTCAAAACCTACGCTTGAGACATCGCTGTTGGTCAAACCCTGTGTAAAGCCGATCGGCTTCCAGGTCGAACCGCGATCGCTTGAGATATATGCGCCGCTCAAATCACTGCCCGCCAGAATGACGCCAGTTGGACCGGCTCCTATCGAAGTGAATGCGCCGCCGCCGCCCGGATTCGACCGAACCCAGGCATCTGGAAGCGCATTTTTGAATGGATCAATCATTGGCGCAAGCGTCGGATCCAAAGTTGTTTTCAACAGCGCGGGTTTCGCAGAACACGAAGCAAAAAGCGCGGCGGAGGCGGTAAATACCGCGCAAAATAATGCGGTTCGAAATTGACGGTTCATGGATGTTGGTTGTTACGCAGAGCTGATTGGCTTCCCGGTCAGGGCGAGCGAACATACATTTCCAAATTTCAAATTGGCGGTTCGCTTTCGATCGCTACACTACCCCAACCGAGCGGCGGATTCCAGAAGGGGCGCCATGCGATCAACGACATGACTCCACATAAATTTGCGGGCGACAAGTTGGCGGCCAGCCTGCCCCATCCGCCGGGACAGATCGGGATGAGCAAGCAGTTTGACGAGAGCCGAGGCCAGCGCGTCGACATCTTCAGGAGCGACCAGCAAGCCGGTTTCGCCATGGCAGATAATCTCCTCCATGGGTTGGCCTGTCACGCCAATACAGGGCAGGCCAAACGCCATCGCCTCGAGGATTGCATCACCCCATGTTTCCAGACGCGACGGCAGGACAAAGACATCTGCCAGCGAATACAATTCCAGAAAACGTTTACGATCCCAAACGGGAGATAATACTTTCACGCCTTTGCGAGGCAATTCGGAAGGGATGGCATCCTGCGAGACCATGATAAGCTGTGCGTGGGGTAAAACCGCGCGCGTCAATGCAAAGGCTTTGAGGGTCAAATCGCCGCCCTTGCGGTAAAAATCGGTCCCAATAAACAGTGCAGTTGGAGGGCGGTCGGCAGAAGGGGCATGGAGAGGGGGTAAATGACTCACGTTGAGTCCGCCGCCGACAACGGTGATATGATCCGCAGAAATGCCATAATCCCTGACAAAAGATTGCTTTACAGCATTGGAGCGAACGCAGACATGCGCCGCACTTACCAGCGCATGACGTTCCAACGCCAGCCATCGACTCAATGTTGCGCCAGAAAACGGAGATCGGCCTGCATCGGGGCGCCCCGCCGACATGTGCGCTGTATAATCCGTGTAAATCACGCGAGGCAATGGATTATTGTTCCACCCCGAGTCAAAAAGCACACCGATCTGCAAAAGGACATCCGCCTGACCCTGCAAACGATCGGACCAGCGAACAGCGCCTCTCGAACGAGAGATAAATGCATCCACGCTTTTGTGCGTCCGCGCCCGCCACTTTTTAATATCGGGGTGCCAGACGAGGGCGGCGTTGAGCAGGCGCTGAAAGCCGCGCAAATTCGCGTTGTATACATCCACGATCGGAAATTTACGTTTAAGCGCGGCAAGGAAATCTCCATATTTCACAATGCTTTCTAAATCATGTCTCATATCCCCGCATAAAGCAACCGCCACACGAGGCGGGTCTATCGCTGGCGTTAATCTCAAATCATCCGTCGAGCTTAAAATCATCGGAGCCGAATTCAATACGCGCCTTTCTTTTGCAAGACAATCGCGATGGTACGCGCGAGGATATAGATATCAAGCCATATTGACCAGTTTCGCACATAATACTCGTCGAGACTGACCCGCTCTTCATACGTCGTGTCGTTGCGGCCGGAGATTTGCCACAAGCCGGTGATGCCGGGGCGCACCCATGTATAGGGGTCGAAGCGATCGCCGTAATGACGGACCTCATCAGCCACAATCGGCCGCGGCCCAACGAGGCTCATCTCACCGCTAAGAACATTCCATAACTGGGGAAATTCATCAATGCTGTATCGTCTCAAAATTTTTCCCAGCCAGGTGACGCGCGGGTCGTTCTTCAATTTATGATTGGCCTCCCATTCCGCCCGCATGTCCGGATTGCGTTCCAGATATTCCTTCAACTTCGCATCTGCATCTGCCACCATGGTTCGGAATTTCCACGCAGAAAATTCTTTGCCTCCCTTGCCAATGCGCGTATGGCCGAAGATGACACTGCCTGCTGAATCCAGCTTCAACAGCAACCCGATCAACGCTAAAGCCGGCGAAATCAAAATGCCCCCGAAAACAACAAGAACAACATCCATTATTCGCTTTAACGCCTGCTGGCCGCCATCCAGCAAATTATGCCGCACCTCCAGCCCCAGGACGCCTCCAAAGTCGAACGCCGTCACGCCATAACTGCTGATTTGCTCGAGGTTTGGAATCAGAATGAGACGCTTGAAGCCGCCCTGCTTGTTGTTTGTCAAATAATTGACAAAATCAGCTGGAACATCAGAGACAATCACCAGCGCCGTCTCCACGCCAGTCAGCCCGGCAAGGCTCTTTCCCAATTTGACATCTTTTGACTCCAAGACGCGGATATCTTTGTATGTATTTACAGCGTTGCCCGAAAAGTCTACGATCACACTTGGAATCAGTCCCAGCCCGCGGTTTCGCAAAAAGAATTCCAGCGCCCATTCACTTTGTTTGCCGTAGCCAATAATGGCAACCGGCTCTCCCCAGATATTGAACTTGGCGCCTGCGTTCCGAACTAGTTCTCTCATCAGCGGCAAAAGAGCCAGACTAAACAGCCAGGTGAGAGTAAGGGTTAAACGCGAGTAATCCTGTGCATTCCTGACCCAGAAACTCAACGCGGCAAAAGCAAGCACTACGACACTCGTACTTGTGACGAGCTTCCTTAACTCATCTACAGCGCTCAACCCCAAAGCCGGATACAGTCCGACCAGACCGTAAAAGACCATGCTGACCAACATTACAGGAAGCACCTGGGGGTAAAGATCAAACCGCCAGCCATCGTGGAATGGCAGGCGCACAAGTATGGCTAGAAACGCCGCCAGCGAAAAGCTGAACGCATCGGCAGCAAGAAGCATTAAACTGCTTCTAATTCTGCGATTTAAAAAAACAGAACGCGCGTCGGCAGTCTCCGCCACATATTGACTCAAAAACAAAATTTTTACAACCTCGAGATTGGTGCTCACAGGCAGCCTCTTTTGTCCAAGAACACGATTCGTTATTAAAAGTTTGGCGATGGAAAAAGCTCAAATCTGCCTTCTTCCGAACAACATTTTTACCCTTCAATTAATAGACGGCTTGGTACACATATAGTTACAGCTTCGAGAACAACGGAGACTCCCGCCAACATGCCAACATGTTAAAGGAATCTCGAATCAGGATTGGTGAACATGAGCAAATTGGCGGGCTTTTTCAGCCCGCCATATTCAAAGCCAGCGGGTAAATATTAACTCGCCTTACGCAGTAGCGCGAGATTTATCTCGCCCTTTCAGGCGGCATGAATACCGCGCTACAGGGAAAACTGCGTAACATCAGATATTAAGAATTCATCATTTCTCTTTACCGCGATGCAGTAAATCCTCAAAAGGATTTAAGGTTTTGCCCGGATGGTTGTGCAACCAATTCAAATAAACCGCGGCTGAAATTGTAATCAGAATCAATACGATTCCAACTATTATGGCTGGCAGAATCCATGCCGGCCGATACACAGGCGCCGGCGCATTGACATTGACCGCCGGAGGAATAGCCTGTACTGGCGGAGCGCCATTTGGAACAGCTGTTGCCGCCAGGGGCGCAATGGATGCGATACGTGTGTCTGTGGTGGATACCTTCGTATCATTTATCACAGCAAAATTGCCCTTCAGCGTGAAACTGAGCGGCGCAATCAAATGTGAGGCCGCCCAGATCACGCCCTGTTCCGTGTTGCCCAATGCAGCAATTAAGACTCGTTTGCCATTCCAGGGCGACGAAAGTAATTCGACATAGCCGACAGTAGTATCTGGCGCAATTCGGAAAATGACCTGTGCGGCCGGTTCGGTGGCAAGATCTGAACTGACGGCAAACGGAGCCGGAAGCGAATTATTGATTTCACTAATGATCGGCAATTGGCTGGCACGGCCAATGACAAGCAGATTGTAATTAGCCCGGTCCGCGGCCGGCACGTTGTCTGCATAAAAAGTGCCGAGGGTGGTTATGCTGCCTCGAGCGGCGCTTCCAAGGTACATGGCTACACCGACGGCCGCACGCCAAGCCTGCAAGTCGTTCTTTGGAAGAACAAACGCAGTGCTGGACAAAGTGGAGTCATATGTAAACGGCGCAGGATAATTTGACAAATCAAAATTGGTTTCAACCGCGCCCAATGTTGTTGCCGAGAGCGGAAGGTGCAGGGTGCTTCCCGGCCAAATGTTTGTATACGTCCCGCTGAGATTCGGCTGTGTACAAAGATCCAGCGGAATCATGTTGACTCTTATTTCAATGTTGTTTTTCCCGGCGTGCGCCACAGCAGATGGAATAGTAAATTTAGCGCTATTGATTGAGACGCCAGCCGTTGTAGCGTTGAAGGCAACGCTGCCAATTGGTTGACCGTTCAGCAAAACGACAATACCCGACCGGGAATAGTTAAGCAAAGCAGAATGCCCGTATTGCAATTCAAAATACGCATCGGGGCCTAACGTTTGTCCCGGCGGAATGTAGAAACTGTAATTGATGTAATTAACCCCAAGACTGGTGGCCGTCTCGGTTCCATAACCCAAATCCTGAAGAGTTTGATCAACGGGAACGGAGACGGGCAGAGGATTTTCCTGAACCTGTTGAACAATGGAAAGATTTGGAAACGTATTGGCCCGAAAGACGCCGGTGCTCATAGCCTGCGCGGCCTTCAACGTTCCTGCATCGGTATTGCCGGATATAACAAGCACGGCCTTGTCAGTGCTCCAGGGCGAGTCGACCATTTGTATGATGCCGTCATCCGCTCCACCGCCGCTGTTCTTGAGCTGACCGCCTGCCACGGGCATGGGTAATTGCAGCTGCTGCAACAGCCCGGACATGGAGGAGGCTTTCCCGACCAAAATCAAATTCGTGCCGGCGGCCTGCTGTGGAGTCAGTTGGCTTGCAGTCGTCATATCCAGCGCCAGGCCCGCCGCTGTCAAGTTTCCCATACCCGCCGCGACGGTCATCGCGCTTTGTAATTCGGCCGCGGATGGATTATCTGGAACAACGATCAGAGCCGAGCTCGGGAACGCCGAATTTTGCTGAAAGATCGGAGATGGGAAATTAGCCAGATCTGTATCAGGCGCAACGAGATCATGAGGCAGTGTAATGGTTGAAGTCGTATGGATCGAAACCATCATGTTTTCGTTGTAAGTGCAAGCCCAGCCGCTATCGAGAGTGAAGCGGATTTCCATAAGCCCGTCGGCGCGCGCCGATTTCATCGCTTCCAGCGGAATTTTGAAATTTTGCACCACTTCACCTACTTGCGATAACGAAATCACGCCCAGAAGAACATTATTGACCTGGATCGTTAACGTGCCAGCCGTGCCCATGTTATTGGGAACATTGGTGTTAAGAGCCACATTGAACGAGACCGCCATGGCCAGATTCAACTGCACGCCCGGAGTGAGCCGCCAGCCGGCAGGAACGGCAAACAACAGCGCATTCGAATCGAACGGGCCCGTCAATGTCATGTCAGATTTGAGCAGTTGCGAAAACGCAATCACATCCCCAGTTGAGGCGGGAGCAACAACCGGTGCTGGCGTCGCTGGCGTTGGGCTTTGTGCATCTGCCGCCGCAAACAAACTCGCCAAAAACGTCAGAGATAACAACCACGCCAATATCACTCTTGCAAAGTTCCTGGTCATTTGGACCTCCTTGGGTACAAGACAAATGATAATTTTTCAACGATCAAAAAAAACATGCCGGCCAATACAATATTATTATTCATGTGAACCGCCCGATTTTCTTTGATGAGACCGATAAACATCTTCATAAAGCGTCTCAATGCGGCTTATCATTTTTGAATATGGAAACATGTTCTCTGCGCGCAGGCGGGCCGCCCGGCCAAAAGCCCTGGCAAGCGATGAATCGCTGATAATACGTTCGACAGCCTCAGCCATGGCGTTTATATCTCCAATCGGGACCAATATTCCCGTCTCGCCGTCGCAAACGGCCTCGGGCGTACCCATCACGCGCGTCGCAACAACCGGAAGACTTGCGGCCATCGCCTCCAACACCACAAGCGGAAACCCCTCCCAGTGTGACGACAGCACGAAACAATCAAACGATTTCATGATGGCGGGGATATTTTCTCTGTAACCGGCAAAATGAAACACCTCTCCCAGCTTCAATGATTCCACCAGCCGGCGCGCCTCGGATTCAAGCGCGCCGTCCCCCACCCACACAAAATGAACATCGCGATAACGAAGATGGACGCGTTCAGCGGCGCGAATAAAATCCTGTGGAGCCTTTGCCTCCGTCAAGCGCGCAACGGTTCCCACTAACGGGACTTCGGGCGGGATTTCCAAAGCGCGGCGGACATCAGCGCGGTTCACCGGTTGATTAAAGGGTTCCAAATCAATGCCGGTATGAATCGTTACGAATTGATCATCGGAGCCGACCGAATAACGCCGCGCCAGTTCGCGCTCGCCGTCACAGATGGCAATAATTTTTTCGGTCATGTAACGAGCCGCCATACGTTCGAGCACGGCATAGAATTTTGCTTCCCATTTGGGCGCGCCGTCGTGAAACGCAAAGTTCGCGGGTTGATAGATGACCGGGATGCCGGTTCCAATCGCGGCCAGACGCGCAAAAAATCCGGGCTTCGAGGTATGCGCATGGATCAAATCGAAATGATCACTGCGGATAAGGCTGTATAGTTTCGCGCAGACTTTTAAATCAGAAAACGGCTCAATAGAATCCTTCATCGGGATGCTGACTGCCTGCACGCCTTCCAGCCGGGAAAGTTCAGCGGCCATTTGATCGGAACCTTCAGCCAGGCAGGCAACCGTGATTCGAAACTTTTCTTTATTCAAAGCCTTCACAAGCCGGCGCGTGTATATCCCCACCCCGCCAATGGATTTCGCCGTCTGGAAGATGTGAAGCCGCTTTTCCACGTTAAAGGATTCCCTTTCGCGCAAGAAGCGATTCGTAAAGCTCCCGAATCTCAGAAAACATTTTATCGAGGCTGTATTTTTCTTTAACGCGCGCCAGCCCCGCCTGTCCCATTCGATGGCGAAGATCGGGATTGGCCATCAGTCGAAGACAGGCGCTGGCAATCGCCTCCGGATCGGAGGGCGGCACGAGCAGACCGGTCAATTCGTCAACGATCACGCCGGTTACTCCTCCGACCATTGTCGAAACGAACGGACGCGCGGCGGCCATGCCTTCCAGCAAAGCCATCGGCAATCCTTCATAAATCGAAGACAATACCATGATATCCAACGCCGACAATATTTCAGGTATATCGCTTCGCCGACCGGTAAAAATCACAGATTGGCCAAGTTCCAATTCGGCCGCAAGGTCCTGCAAGGAGTAACATAATTCGCCATCGCCCACAACCAGGAAGCGGGCGATGGGCACGGCTTTTTTTATCAGCGCGGCGGCCCGCAGAAATGTCGCATGATCTTTCGGCGGTTCCAAGCGGGCAACAATACCAATCAACGGCGCATCCTGGGCAATGCCAAATTCCATCCGCAAGCTCCGCCCCGCGTCTGGTTTATCGGCATAACGCTCGACATCAACCCCATTTGGAATGGTAACGATTCTGGAAGAAGGGACACGGAAATAATGCAGGGAATATTCCCGCACCTCTTCAGCCACAGCAATGATCCGGTCTGCAAGATTGGTTGATAATCCGTATGCCATCCCAAGCGCCGGATTCCGCGCCCATCCGCTACACGTATGCAGAGTTGATACCACTACAGGCACGCTGGCGATGCGCGCAGCCAGCCGCCCATGAAAATCACTTTTGAAGAGGTGGGTATGCACAATCTGCGGCGGGTCTTTTCGAATTTCGGAAATCATCCTTGCGACCAGTTCAAGATCAACGCGCCTGCGCCACGGGAGTTGAACAACCCGGATGCCAAGCTCCGTTAACTTGTCAGCCCACGGGCCAGGATCCAAATAACAGACGCTCACACGGAAACCGCTTGAAACAAGCTTGCGCGATAAATCATAGACGAGCGCTTCCGCCCCGCCAATGCTCAAACTATCAACCATCTGTAAGACATGGATCGGTTCACTCATACAAATTCACCGCTCAGTTTGCGATATAAATCGAAATATCTGGCGCCGATGGCGTCCAGATCGTAACAATCCACAGCGCGCTGTCTCGCTCTTGCTCCCATCGCCTTCGTCTTCACCGGGTCAGAAACCAATTGCAAAATTGCGCCGCTTAGTTCTTCGATATTGTTCGGCGAAACAAGAATCCCCGCGCCTTCGCCCAGAACGTCAACCGACCCTCCGACTCTGGTCGCCACGCAGGCAAGCCCCGCAGACATGGCCTCCAGCAAACTGTTGGAAATGCCCTCCCCGATGGACGGTAAGACAAAAATATCAGCCGCGTCCAGATAAATCTTTACCGAATCCTGCCGGCCGGTAAAAGTTACATGCCGTTTGATGTTTTGCTCCTCCGCCAACTTTTCCAATGCGCTCTGTTCTTCGCCATCACCGACAAGCAGTAGATGTACATTTTCGAACCGGCCAACGACTTGTTTCAAAGCCATGAACAAATTCGGCAGCGCTTTTTGAGCAGTCAAGCGTCCGGTGTACAACAAAACCGTCTGCCCCGACAAACCGAGGCGAGTCTTGGCCGCTTGTTTATCTATGGAAGGGCAAAAAACAACCGTGTTCACGCCATTAACGACTCTGGCAATGCGGGC
Organism: Anaerolineales bacterium; assembly: GCA_042408355.1. GTDB lineage: Bacteria > Chloroflexota > Anaerolineae > Anaerolineales > Villigracilaceae > Fen-1038. The sequence goes on along the minus strand of JBHORD010000012.1, from coordinate 15,710 downwards.
CGGAGCAAATCCGGCATCCAACAATTCCTTTTCAATGTCATCGGTCAAAGCAATATATAAATCGGCCCATTGGCGGATGATGGCCAATGAAAGCCGGCCCCGCCAGGTACGCTTGAGTTCATACATATCTCCAAATCTGCCGCTATTTCCAAACTTGACGATAACCCGTTTCCCAAGAATTTTTCCTGCGACACAAGCCGCAACGGCAGGCGCAAAAGCCAGATGCGCGTGCAAAATATCGAAGGATTTCGAATACCGGATCAGGGTGAGAAAAGCGCCCGCAACGAACGAAACAGACTTTATCCTCCATGGGCCGACTTCTGGAATCCGAAAGACCATAAACCCATCTTTCACTTCAACAGAGTTACTGTCGTCCAGCTTGCGGGTTATAACTCCTGCAAACACATTCTGCTGGGCCAGATATGCGGCCAGCCGCTCCGCCTGACGTTCCGTACCTCCGCCGTAGGGCGGAAACAAATTAATCAACATCATCACGCCTTTCATACAATCCCCATTTGCGGCTGACGTGATTGTCCCTGCCGGGCCTTGGAATAAATATCCAATATTTTATCGAACCAAGGATCCAAGGCGTACATTGACTCCGCAAAAGCCTTTGCCGCGTCACCCAGGCTTTTCCGCGAAGAATTGCCAAGCATTGCGCCGAGTCCGGCTTTCAAAGCATTTACATCCCGCGGAGCAATCAACATGCCTCTTCCATTCGCCAATAAGACGGGCGCATCGCCCACACTGGTAGCCAGGATCGGCAGGCCTGCCGCCATTGCCTCCAGCATTGACATGGACAGACCTTCCCAATGCGAAGCATTGACAAAAATATCAGACGCGGCCAACAGCCTTGGAACATCGGTGCGGACACCGAGAAAGCGCACATTGTCCGCTTCCTCCAATGCGGATACCAGCGATTCCAATTCGCCGCGCAGGCGGCCATCGCCCACGATCACAAGAAAGGCATTTGGATAATCTTTCCGAACTTCGGAAAACGCGGTTATCAATTCGGCATATCCCTTTAACAAAACCAACCGACCGACCGCAATGATCAATATTCGATCCGGATCGCCGGCCATTTCAACGCGGAGCCGATTTCGTTCAGAGGCGGAGAGCACGACCCCCGGCTTGACTGCGTTCGGCACCGTGTCAATATCCCTGCCTGCCAGCCGCGCGCGATGAGCCTCGGCAACTCCATTCCCTACCGCCAGGACACGTTGCGCCGCATAGCGAAGAACGATTTGCTCGACCCATGAGCGACTCCGATAATGGCCGCGCGTATCCAAATGCGTGCTGTGCAGTGTCGCCACTACGGGAACTCCAGCCGCTCGCGCCGATAAAACTCCAAGAATGTTGGAATGCGATAGATGCGTCTGGATCAAATCGAAGCCGCCTTTACGGAAAATTCGAACCAGCGTTGGGATGGCTTTGGGATCATAAATTCTGGTAATAGATAGAGCCATTGCAGTGGCGCCAAACGATTCGATTTGCGCCCGGTACGGATTATTGGCTATGAAAGGTTGCAGGCTGACGACAGCCGCCTCCACTCCGCGATGGCACGCCATCTCCGTAAAGGAGGCAATCCATTTTTCCGCGCCGCCCCAATGCAGTGAATCGATCAAATGCAAGACTCGCATCAGGCCGCCCGCGCAACTGCGGATCGCATCATACGCACGACATCGAGGACGACGCCGCGCTCGAGAATCCACAAAGCAAGAATGTAGATCACGCCGCCGGAGGCAATGCCCAGGAGCAATTGCTGCCAGGCCGGATCCGCCGCGGTGAGATACAAGACAGCTTTGACAAACACTGCCATCAGCAAACCAGCCAACGCCGCCGGGCGAACTGCGTCGAGCACAGTCGCAATAGAAAGATGCAGCAATCGCGAAGCAACATACAATTCCAGTCCCGCGCCCAGAAATGCCACTAGCGCCTGCATCCAGCCGACGGCAACAATCGAACCCGCGCCAGTCACGGCCCACCACAAAGCAGGGAACAACAGACCCAGTCTTACCAATCCCAGCCAGACAATCACTTGCGGGCGGCCTTCGGCTTTATATGCATCCCCTGCGTTATACACGAGAGACAGCAACATAGCATAGAGAGCAATCGCCTGAACGACCGGGATCGCGCCTTCCCATTTGGAAGTGAACAAAGTAATGACTAAAGGCGCGGCGACCAACGATAAGCCTATGCCCAGCGGGATCGTTACCAACGAAACATAACGAAGCACCTGGGAAAAAGCGCGCGCCAAATTGCCCGGCACATCGCGCATGTGCGTGAAGACAGGAAATACAACCTGCCCCAGAACACGGGAAAACTGTAAAATCATCAAGTCTGGCATACGAAATGCCAGCGTGTACAGCCCCAGTTCCACCGAACCCAAATAACGGCCGACAAGGATATAATCAAGATTGAGTAAGACCTCTGAGAGCAGATCAACCCAGACAATGTTTAAGCCGTAGGATATTAATCCGCGCGCCACCTTCGTATCAAACGCAAAGTTCGGATGCCAGGGAGTAATGATCCAATAAACAGCGGAAGAGACCAGCGTACCGCTAATCTGTCCCCAAATCAGACTCCATGCCCCAAGTCCCAACATCGCCAGGCCGATGGAGACAATACCCTTGGTAAACGCCATCAAAAGGTCTGGAATAAGCATCTTGCCAAACGACAATTTTTTATACAAAACAGAGGCCTGGATACCTCCCAGGGCATTAATGGGAAATGTAAAACTAAGCGCACGCGTAACGGGGATCACGCGCGGATCGCGGAAATACGCGCCCGCATACGGAGCAAGCACCCACCCAATGCCCAATAAGGCAATCCCAAAAGACAGACTCAACCAAAACGCCGTTGTTGATGTCCGCTCGTCTTCATCGTGATAGATGAGCGCGGGACCAACGCCCAGATCGTTTACAATGTCAAGGAACGTAATGGCTGTAACAGCGTAACCCACAACCCCAAAATCGTCCGGAGTCAACAAGCGCGCCAAAATGACGGTGCTGACAAAAACCAGTAACTTGCCAGATATAAACGCCAGATACCGCCATGCTGTGCCATGGATGGTCGTTCGCCCAAACGTGGAATGCGACTTGGAATCTTCCATAATTTGTATTTATACACGGGTCGCCAGCGGATATTTATCCAATTCCGGCTGTTCGTCTTCTTCGGTCAAATTTTTAGCCGCTTGTGGAAACGACCAGGCTATGCCCACGAGAAGCCACAAATATCGAATATAGGAATCGTGAAGAAAAAGCGCGGCCACCAGATACCCAATCAGCGCGGCGCTCATCGCCGCAGACAAATTCGCGAAATCGCTCAGATTCTGTTTGGAGAATTGGTTCTTAGCGCGCGATAGCGCCACAAACGTAAAATACACGATGGCGGCAAACGAGACAAAACCCAATATTCCCCTTTCGGCGGCAACTTGTAGAAACAGATTATGCGCCGATTGCGTTTCAACATTCTGACCCAAACCCAATTGGCGCGCGTATTCCAGATAACGAATATTGAAGTTTCCAACCCCCACGCCGAAGATGGGGTTGTCGGTGAACATCGTCCAGCCGACGATATCCGTAGTGGCCCGCGCCTGCAACGATGGATCGAGCGTTGCCGAACTGCTCGCTCCTGGAATTACCTGAAGCAATGTACTGATTCGTTGTGTATATTGTGCGGGAAGAAACTGATACAGAAGCAGACCCAAAACCAGGATAAGAAAAGCCGGGAGTAATGGACGCTTCGGCTGTTGGATGATCGCGATCAAAGCAACCAGCCCAAGCGCGAGAAAATCGCCTCGAGAATATGTATAAAGTATCGTCACAGTGCAGACAAAAAGCGCCCATCCAGCCGCAAGCCTCAAGAGCAACGGCTTCTCGTCGAGCATTCGCTCAAAGGCCAATGGAACGAGAACTACCATAATCTGCCCGTAGAAATTCGGGTCATGCAATACGCCGGCGATTCGATAATCTCCGGCAGAAAGGCTGACCACTTGTCCAAATCCCGCATAGAGCCGATCATAAGTTCCTGTGGCAACTTGAAAAACCGAAATGCTTCCCATGACGATTCCGGCGGCCAGCAAAGCCCACACCGCCAGGCGCAGGGATTTGAGATTCTGGATGTAAAAGATGACCACCAGACCGATAATCACATCTTTCAAATACACCAGCAGCGAGGCGCTTGCCTGAGTTATATCTGACGCATAAAACAAGGAAAGCGATCCGAGCAAAGTATAAGTGCCCATTAAAAGCGCGGGCGCAATCCAGCCTTGATAGCGATCCTGAAAAACCAATTGCCGGGTAAAAATCACCAGCACCAGGAGAACCACCAGAGGCTGAGCAAGTGAAGGCAAACCAAATTTAGAAATGAGCAGATCAGAAAGGTTGGTGTAAATAGCAAAAACCAAGACCACCAGACCAAATTCCGGTTTGAGAGTTATCAATATATAAACAAGGAGAGCCGGTACAGCGAGCACAGCCAGCAATCCAACATCCAGATGCATGAAAGTAGTCTCCTAACGCCGCGGAAACACAGCAAGCCTGTTTTTAGATAACCCGCATTTATTTGACGTCTGTTTCGGGCTGGGACCAGAACGGACTTTTCATTTCCCAGACGTACACAGAATTGGAATTGTCACGCCGGGCGTTCGACAAGGCTTCTTCGGCCTTTGAGAACAACTCCCGAGCGGCAATATTATTGCTGTATTCCGCGCCGCCAATATGCGGATCAAGATTGATCGTCAGCCCCAGCGTGCTTAATTCGACCGGTTCCTTTAGCGCCTGATGGATCCGTTCAAAGATTCGAGTTGCGGCCGCCGCAGAAGTGTTGGGCAGCATGATCGCAAAACTGAAATCATTCAAACGCCCAATTACGTCATTTCCGCGCAGTTCCCTCTGCAACAATCCGGTCACCCGCCGCAGAATCCATTGAAGACTGGTCATCGGCAGTGTATCAACGACATCGCGAAGACCGGTCAATTCCAACAAGCCAATCGAAAGCGCATCATCGGGGTTGCGCGTGATGGCCTCATCAACCAGTTGAGGAAAATATCGGTGGCTGTAAACGCCCGTGACCGAGTCCAGGCGCCGGCGCTGACGGAACGCCTCGACCGGGATCCGAATCTGCTCACGAAGAACAGCCAGCGCCGCGCCGGCCACCAATCCAAAAATGAGCGCCACGCCGGCGTTGAGAAGCGGCTGTGGACTGATCGGAAGCGTCGGCGGCACCGCCCGATCCAGAAAAGTAATAATAAAAACCTGATTGATAAGGTCTGCGTAACTTATGGTTTGCTCGCCAATGGCATTCGCCAGTGTCGCGGCCACATTCGGATTTGGCCCCGTGACACTTAATTCCAGAATGGTTGTATTGGGCAGCACCGCCGCCTGGTAGGTGTACCCCTTTACATCCTGGGGCTGTAATTTCAACATGGACAGCGTTGAGGCGTAAATGCTGGAGCTGTTCATGATTTGGGCGTACGTTGAAATGACCGACACGCTTCCTATCGTATCGTAGCTTCGCACAACATCCGGCCCCGTGCTAAGCGATGTGCTGCTCGGTATCAGAATGAAACTGGCGGTGGCGCGGTATTGAGGAACTGCAAAGTACGAGAATAATAATGAGACGACCAATGCCAGCAAGGCGGTCAATACAATGATCCACCAGCCACGCTTTAGCATTTGAAAATACAAACGAATTTCCATTTTTGCTCCTCGAGATCATGAAGGAATTGGATCGCTACGAAATCGATTCGGCTTGCCCGACAAGAGGGCCTTACGAACATATCGAAACACCTGGCTTCGCAACTCCCGGCAAGGGCTGTCCATTTCATATTACCCTATTGAACAGCAAATTGCAAACGAATTGCCGTTTATTTTTTTCATATCAACCGATCCGTGATCACACTCAGCCTCTCCCGTAAAAATCCGATACAGCAAAGCATCGTCTCAATCCCCTTCTTCCTTAAACCGCTTATAAACTTATAGCATGGGTGGAAAACTTAAAACAGGTTAAAATCATGGCAATTTCAGCCACAATAAAACCGGCTTCTCTAACGTACATAGTTGCCAATTCGACGAAAAAGGGGTCTGTTAAAACGACGACAGTATGTTGATAAGCGGCGTCGGTTTATGATCTTTGCGCTTAACCCGAAGGATGAGATGAAGCCTGAAGATATCCGCCATATTTACTGACTCGCCTTGCGCCGTAGCGCGCAGAATTTGCGTTGAGAATGCCGCTTGCTTTGTGCCGCCACCCTAAAAAAAACAATCTCCCGCGGCGGAGAGATTGTTTTTTACATTGCAAAATACTTCAAGCCCGAACACGCTGACATCATCAGGACTGCGGCCTTTGAACCGGACGCGCCGCGGGTTTCTTCTCGGGCATCATTTCAGCCACGATTCGATAGACGGTCAAGAACAGAAAGCTTCCGCCCAGCGCCCAGTACACATTCTGCGCCCAAGGCATGGACGCATCGGTGCCGCTGCCTAGTCCATGAATGACCGCGACAACAAACGTGAAGAAGCTGGCAAAATGAATCAGACGCCACAGCTTCGGCCCGATTCGCTGTCGAATATAAAAACTCAACGCCACCACCGTCCAAACATAAAGTCCGATTTGACCCAGCCCCACCCAGAGCGGATGATAATTTACGCTTCCAAACGGCACGAGGATTTGAGCCAGTTTGTAATTGATGTAATGATCGCCTAAAAGAATTAAGGCATGGAAAATTGCAAACGCGATGCCCAGTAGACTGACATATTCATGAAGCGCAAACGCGGCCGGAGCGCCGGGCCAGGAGCGGGCAATCTTGTTTGTAATCAGCAAACCCAGCGCCATCGAGGTCCAAAGCAGACCCAGCGCCACAAAGCCCGCGCCGCGCGCCAGATACCAATATGCTTTTGGATCAGCGCCCACCAATGAACGAAGCAAAGCAGGCACCCAGCTTGGCTGTAAAATGACCGCGCCAAACGTCCCCAGGGCAACAGCCAGCAAGAAACCAATCAACGAACCCATCGTTAATGACGACTTTTCGGGCATACGGATTTCAGTTGTATTTGCCGCCATAGATCAACCCTTCCCAAAATGTTACAAATATTTTTCCAGATTGTGACTGTATAGTTGAGCGCCGTTTTCCAAAACCAGCAAACCAGCCAAATCTTCATCCGCATCCAAACGCGCAAGCCCCGCGGCGCTTCCAGAGATCATCACTGCTTTTGCAATTGCTTCCGCTTCCATCGCAGTCGGCGCAACGACGGTCGCCGTTAGGATGTCAGTTTCGGCGGGCTTGCCAATACGCGGATCAATGATGTGATGTTGAGGAATGCCGTTGCGAATCCAATGGCGGTAATCCCTGCCCGATGTGGCCACGCCGCCGCGCTCCACATAAAGGATTTCAATTTCGCCGCCGCGCTGAAATGGATTTTCCACGCCAATCGGCCATGCCTCGCCATTCGGCCTCGGACCATTGATAGCAATATCGCCTCCCGCATTGACCAAAGCCGGGCCCGCCTCCTTCAGCCGCTCTGCCGCTCGATGCGCGCACCATCCCTTGGCAATGCCGCCAAAATCAAGCTGTACGCCGTCGGGCAGGTAAATAGAGCGGGTCGCCTCGTCAGCGACGACACAATCCAATGAAGGAATCTCCGTTTCAAAATCCGGAAAGACGCGAGGCGAGTCAAACGACAATCGCTCAAAATCCCGTTCATAACCCGCGTGAATCAACGCCTCCAATATCAGTGGATTAACCAACCCGTCTGTCAGCCTTTCGGCCTGGCGCGAAGCCTGGAAAACATCCCATAACGTTTGACTCACAGGGAACATCTGTCCTGCGCGGCGATTGAGCAGAGACAGTTCGCTGTCAATCCGAAAGCGGCTCAGTATCTGTTCCCATTCTTCAAACCAAACGGGGACATCGTTCAATATGGCGGGAGGCGCGTCGCTGTCAATGATCGCCTCCATGCGGCATCCCATTGCGCGAAATTCAAGCCGATGAATCATGGATGCGATGAACTTGTTTTAGTTACACTGCCGCCGCTGTTGCCGCCGCCTTTGTTTTTCTTCGTTTGGACCGTTGGGGATTGCGTCGTTTGCGTCGCCGTTGCGGGAGAAGGTTGGGCAAGGTTTGCGCCATTCAGCAATAATACCTGTCCGGGCAATAGAATATCGTTGTTACTTACCGCGGGATTTGTCGCCGCGCCCGCCGCAGTGGGATCAGGCTGATTCGGAAAATTTACATCTGCCGTTACGCCGGCAACCATCTTTTGGCTGGAAGAAAAGTAACTCCACAGTCCAAGCGTCAGCGCCACGGAGATGGACGAAATGACCAATTGAATATCGTTCCAGCTTTTGGATTTATTCTGCATGCAAGACCTCACGCGCCAGCGATTCGATTAATCGCCGCCCTCCCCCCCTTCGCTGTGGCCGCCGCCCGAAGATTCGTGATGATTATTGGAGCCGCCGGAATTTGAATTAACAATCACCACGGGCGGCGGAGCGGTTGGGGTCACCAGAACCACGCCGGACACCTGACCACTCATGGAAACATAAGCCACGTTGCCTGAAACAAACGTCACTTTGTAAACCTGAGCGCCGTTGTACGTTGCCAGTTCAACAGAATACAAATCGAATTGATTTAGAAATTTTGCAGCCATCGCGGCGGCATCCCGGGGGCCAACCTGCGGCGCCTGGCTTTGAGTCGGCGCTTGCGTTGGCTCTGACGAAACGCTTGCAGTCGCCAATAAGTTCGCTGTCGCAGACGGTGAAATTTTCGCTGTTGATTGTGAAAACAGACTCGATGCTGTGAAACCCTGATTGTATGCATAAGCGACGCCTGCCAGCATGGCCAAAACAAACGCTGTCAGGAAAGCGGAAATGAAAGTTACACTCTTCCTCATTACATTGGCTCCTATTGACAAAAAAAGACCTTCCTGGATTATCTTAAAAACGAAGTCGGTTAAGAGCGTGAAAAGTTACGGCTTAAAAAAACAGAAATTCAAAGCGGTCGAATTTTTCAAGATTATGACAAATTACATGCCAAAATCTACTTATTCTTCGGCAACAAGCAAAATAAAATAATGACCAGCACCATGTCTTGTGAGCAATTTCACCAAAAGGAGATTGTATGAGCGAAGGGTTGTTCGAAAAAATGGCTCAAAGCATCGTGGACGGCGATGCCGATGCGGCGGCGGCGCTGGCCAGGGAATCAATTTCCGCCGGCATAGCGCCGATGGAAGCCATCACCAAAGGTTTTGTAAACGGGGTCAACATTGTCGGCGACGCATACGGCCGCGGCGAAGCGTATTTGCCCGAACTTGTCATGGCGGGCGATGCGATGAAAGCCGCCATGGCGATCCTCGATCCCGAATTAAAGAAACACGGCGCGCAACGTGAAACACTTGGCAAAGTTGTGATCGCCACCGTGGACGGCGATATTCATGAAATTGGAAAATCGCTGGTCGCCACCATGCTGGGCGCATCGGGTTTCGATGTTTACGATCTCGGCGTGGATGTGGAGGTTGAAAAAATCATCGGCGCCGCCCTGGATGTCAATGCGGATATTATCGCCATGAGCGCCTTGTTGACGACCACCATGGTCAAACAAAGAGAAGTCATCGAAGAACTCGATAAGGAAGGACTGCGCGGCAAATTCAAAGTCATGGTCGGTGGCGCGCCCGTGACGCGCGATTGGGTCAAAACCATCGGAGCCGACGGGTTTTCGGAGGACGCGATCGGCGCAGTGCACGTTGCAAAGCAACTGGTCGGCGCGTCGTAAAAAAAGAGGCTGTGATGACCAGGAAAATTAAATCCATCAGCAACCCAAAATTGAAACTGGAGATTCTGACTCCGGCGGAAGTGAAAAAGATTCACGACTCAACTTTGTGGATCATCGAAAAAGTTGGCGTGAAATTTCCGTCACAGCGCGCCCTGGATATTTGGGCGGCGAACGGCGCCGAGGTGGACCGCGGCCGCCAAATCGTCAAGGTGCGAGGCGAGGTCATCGAGGCGGCGCTGAAAAAATGTCCGCCAGCGTATTCGCTCGCGGCGCGCCGCCCCGATCAGGACTTATCGCTGGATGGCAATCATGTCTATGTCGGCACCGACGGCTGCGGCGTGGAAGTCCTTGATATTCAAAGCGGCGAAAGAAGAACATCGAAGCTCCAGGATGTGATTGATATTGCGCGCCTCGCCGACGCAACGGAAGAAGTCGCCTTTCATTGGGTTCCGGTATCGGCGCAGGACACGCCGGTGGAATCGCGCGGCCTGCATGAAATCAAAGCCATTTGGGAAAATTCGACAAAGCATGTTCAAACGGAAAGCATTTACAACGCGGCGGAAGCAAAAGCCGCAATTGAGATGGCTTCCCTCATCGCGGGCGGGAAAGATGAATTGAGGAAGCGTCCGGTTCTTTCCTTAATGCAATGCACCGCCTCCCCGCTCGGACACGATGGCGGCTCGCTCGATGCGGCGCTGGTCGCGGCGGAAGCCGGAATTCCGACCGGCTTCATGACGATGGCCGCGTGTCTCACAACCGGCCCGGCGACAATGGCCGGCACGCTGGCAGTGGGCAACGCGGAAGTGATCGCGGCGACCGCGCTTTTACAATTGGCGCACCCCGGCGCGCCGGTCTTTTATGCCGCGGCGCAAACCGCGTCCGATCCGCGCACAGGCGCGTACACGGGCGGCGGCCCGGAAGATTTTCTTTTCGGCGCGGCGACAAACGCGCTTTCAGATTTTTATAACATTCCGCTTTCGATGGGATCGTTCGCGACCGGCGCAAAAGAGCCTAATTGGCAGGCAGGCATTGAGAACAGCCTGTCAACTTTTATGGCCAGTGTTGTCATGTCCGATATGCTGCTGGGCGTTGGCTTTTTGCACGGAAGCCGCATCTGGTCTTATGCCGAGATGATGATGGATTGCGAAATCTTTTCGATCATCGAGAAGATGATGCGCGGCATCGTTGTGGACGATGAGACGTTGGCGCTGGACACCATTGCGGCAGTCGGACCGGCGGGCAATTATCTCACGCAGAAACACACCCGAAAACATATGCGCGATCTGTTCGAGCCGCAGTTCATGGACCGCCGTCCGTACAACGAATGGGAAGCCAAAAAAGACGACGCGCGTGATTGGGCGTTAGCCAAAGCCCGCAAGATTCTTGCAGAACATCAACCAGAACCGCTCGATCCAAAGGTCAGCGCCGAGATGGCAAAAATCATTTCAACGGTGGAAAAGAAGCCCGCAGAATTGCTTCGATAGGCGGGAATCGATTCCGCTATAATTGAGCTTCGCCTAGAGGTGAATATGCTCAAACAGTCTTACCACATTCAAGAAGAGATCATTGAATGGCGGCATGATTTCCACGCGCACCCCGAATTGGGATTCAAGGAATTCCGCACGGCGGCAAAAGTGGCAGACGAATTGGAAAAGCTCGGATACAAAATCCGCCGCAATGTCGGACGAACGGGCGTGGTTGCCGATCTGGGAGCCGATTCCGGTCCGTGCATTGCCATCCGCGCCGATATGGACGCCCTGCCGATTCTCGAGGCCAACGAGGTACCCTATAAATCTCAGAACGAAGGCACAATGCACGCCTGCGGACACGACTCGCACACCGCAATGGCCTTGGGAGCGGCAACTCTGCTCGCCAAAGAGAGATTCCCCGGAAAGGTGCGCTTCCTGTTTCAACCGTCGGAAGAAGCCGGCGATGAAGAAGGCGTCAGCGGCGCGCCGCGCATGATCGAAGACGGAGCCATGCAGGGCGTGGACATGATCATTGCCCTTCACGTGGACCCGGCCACGCCGGTCGGCGATATTCACATCAGCGCCGGCCCATCCTCCGGCGGAGTCGACTCGTGGTACGGAAAAATCATCGGCAAAGGCGGACACGGCGCGATGCCGCATCACGCCGTTGATCCGTTTTCCATCGCGGCGCATATAATGATTGCGTTGAACGCAATCGTCTCACGCCGACTCGATCCATTCGACCCGGCAGTGATCAGCATTGGCGCTTTGAACGGCGGCTTTACACAAAACGTCATTCCCGCTCACGTGGATATTTCCGGAACGCTCCGATACACCGAGAAAAAAGTCCAAACGCAGATTCACGAGGAAATCAAACGCGCGTTTGAATTGTCGAAGACGCTGGGCGGCGACTACGAACTCAAATTTGAAATCGGATCGCCGCCGATGCTAAATCATTCAAGCGCATCCGACTTAATCGAATCCGTCGCGGTGGATTTGCTCGGCCGGGAACACGTCACGCCGATTCCAAAGGGATTGGGGGCAGAGGATTTCGGCGCTTTTACAGAGATCGCGCCCGGCGCAATGTTCACCCTCGGAACATTGATCGAAGGCGATGAACGCTTCCTGCATCACCCGCGCCTCGACCTGGACGAAAGGGCGCTGCCCATCGGGACGGCAATCCTTGCAGAGACCGCGCTGCGTTTCCTTCGCAGCCCGACTCTATGAATGTTTCGCGGCAGGCAAAAAGAGCAACGATTCGATAACGGTGCGCGGCGGGAAATCTCAGTAAGATAAAAGTATGATTGAACGGCGCAAGACTCAGCGCAGGCATTTACTCTACTATGGACGGGTCTACGACTCTGATCTTCGAAAGCAACTCGGCTATCTGGTTGATATTACAGAAGATGGTTTTATGCTTCTTAGCGAGGAGCCGTTTCCCGTCGGCGAGACGCGCACCCTCAAACTCGAGCTCACGAACGACGTAGACGAACATCCGTATTTGACCTTCGAAGCCAGAAGTGTGTGGTGCGAGCCGGATATTTCACCCGACCATTACACCACCGGCTTCGAGATTCGTAAGCTAAAACCTTCCGATATACAAATCATCAACAATATCATTCGCATTTACGGGTTCCGGGATAGCAAACATGACTCACCCTGATTAATCGCCGGGCGAGTCATGTGATGTTTCTCGTTTGCCTTGAACCGCCCGCCGCGCCTCGCGCCGCTTCCGCGAACGGAGCAGGGACTTTCGATCCCGCCTGAAAACGCGGGATAAATTTCACCATACTGCGTAAGGCGAGTTATTAACTGATGTTACGCAGTTTTCTCGTAGCGCGGCATTCATGCCGTCTGAAAGTGCGAGATAAATCTCGCGCTACTGCGTAAGGCGAGTTATTAATTTTAATCACGCCTGTGTTGGGACCGTGAAAACAACCCGCGTGCCCTTGCCGGCGGCGCTGTCAATTTCGAACTTTCCGCCCAGCATTTCTGTACGTTCGCGAATCAATTTCAAACCGAGGCTGTTGCCACTGCGGACAACTTCCGGATCGAACCCCTTGCCGTTATCGTCCACGCTGACGCGCACCATATGGCTTCCCATATCAACCAGAATCTTGATCATGGTTGCCTGGCTGTGCCGGGCGGCATTGCCCATCAATTCTTGAAGCGCTCTGAAGATCATCACCTCCAGGTACGGCTCAAGCCGATGCTCTGCGCCGGTCAAAGTCAGGCTGACATCGAGATTCGTCTGCTCCTTGAAAGCATCCACATATTTTCTGATCGTCGGGATCAAACCCAAATCATCGAGGCTCATCGGGCGCAATTCGAAGATGAAGTTGCGCAACTTTTGAAACGTGCTCATCGCCGACGTCTTCAAGTTGCTCAATTCTTCCTTCGCTTGTCCCGCGTCCACATCCAGCAGACGCATGGCGATCTCAGTCTGCAAAATAAAATTGGACATCGCCTGTGCGGGGCCGTCGTGCATCTGACGCGAAAGCCGTTGCCGTTCCGCCTCCTGCGCGTTGACGATCATTTCGATTCCAGACAAAGCGCCTTTTGCTTCGCCCGAGGGAGAATCGCCCGCCGATCCTGGCGGCGCCGAACTCATCTGCTCCAACGCAAGCATATATTTTTCGAGATGCGCCTTATCGCTCTGCAATTTTTCCAATTGGCCGCGCATCACAAACAGTCTTTGCTGTGCGTCCAGGGCCGAATCATACGCCATGCGCAGTTCGTCGGCGGATGTCTTGCCAGCCTGACTCTGCAATTGCTGCAGATGGGTCGTGATGGCGGAATTTCGCTGGGTCAGCTTGGCAACCTCGCCCTGGCTTTGCTCGATCATCAACGTGATCTCGCGCAAGGCGCGCCGCGTCTCTTCCATCTCGGAGGCAACATCCAGACTTTTGCCAAGCAATTTTTCTTCTTCCATAAAAGGTCCACTTATTGAGATTTAAAATTTGAACGTTTCAACTGCACCCAGCCATGTTTCAAGGCGTAGACAACGGCCTGGGTGCGGTCCTCCACGCCAAATTTTCGCAGGATCGAAGTGACATGATTCTTGACGGTTTGATGGCTGATGCCAAGCAGACCTGCAATTTCCTTGTTGCTGAATCCGCGCACGACACATTCGAGCACTTCCATCTCGCGGTCCGACAACGGATGAAATGGACTGCCCGGCTCGCTATAAGAGCGACGCGCTCCTTCGATCTGCTCCTCGATCCAGGACTGAAGTTCGCGGCGCGTCATCGCTTTGGAGCCAAAGACAAATTTCCCCGCGGCAACATCGCGCACGATGCGGATCAAACTCTTCGGCTCGATATCCTTGGCGCAATAGGCCGCCGCGCCCGCCATCGCCGCGTGGAGCGACTGCTCAACATCGTCATAGCCGGTCATCAACACAATGCGGCTCGGCAATTTTTCCTGCGTAACCTGATGCGTGATCTGCTGGCCATTGATTCCGGGCAAATTGACGTCGAGCAGAGCAACAGCAGGCTTCAAGGAACGGATCAAGTCGAGCGCCTGCTCGCCGCTGGAGGCCTGTCCCAAAACCTTCATGTCGGATTCGAGCGTAAGCGAATCTGAGACACCCTGGCGGAACAGCGGATGATCGTCAATGATAAGAACAGTTATTTTGTCCATTCCAAAACAAGTCACCTTGTGTGGCTGAGTATAGCACAGCGGCTAAAATCAATTTTAACCGAATTGCAACCGAAAACCGTAAAATCAATATGGTTCGGCAAGGCGGCTTACGGCGGGCTATTCCAGCGGTAGACGGTCATGTTCTGCTCGCCGATTTCCGGGGCAAACTTTCCATTCGTTGTGAAGACCGGCGTTGCTTCGCTTGTCAGGCGCGGATAAAAAGCCGGGAACGCAATCAAATAATCGGCATGTCTCTGATTCAAAAACGCCGCCAGGCGCGTTTCGTTGCGCATGAACGGCACAACTTCCGGCGAGACCAGTCCAGCCAGATCAATCAACGGGTGATGGTCGAAGTATCCGAGTGCGCCAATGTCGTGTGCGGCGATAATGGCATTCGGCGGCAAATTCGACGCGGCCCATTTAGCAGTAACGACCATTTCCGACTCGATCAAGCCGACGTCCTCGCCATACGACCGCGCTCCCAGCGCGAGAAACAAAATCGTTACCGCGGCAAGACATAACTGCCATCCCATTTGAATAAACCAATGCCATTTTCCGAAAAGATTCGATTTTAAAAATTCAAAAAATACCAGCAAGCCGAACAAGAAGAAAATCGGCATGGCGGGCATGAGATAACGTCCATGCTGGTAGGCAGGCAAACGCAGAATATACAAAAGCAAATAGCCTCCGCACCATAAGGCGGCCGATATGGCCGCCCAATCACGGCGGCGGACGGCGATCACAACGTATCCGATCACGCCCGGGAAAAGCACAACGCTTGGGCCCGCCGACAACTGCGCCAGCAGAACCGCGATTCGAGAAAAAAC
>JBHORD010000140.1:0-9043 GCA_042408355.1 Anaerolineales bacterium | reverse complement strand
CCCATACACAAAACGGGGCTTGAGTCACTGCCGTGGCGGTGGCGGCATCGGTTGGAACCGGCACAAGCGTTGATGTTTCAGAGGGAGAAACGCTTGTGACCGTCGGTGTGTTCACCATCGTGGATGGCGCGCAAGAGACGCTCAATATAAGCAGTAAAAGACTTGCGGCCAGCGTTCGTAAACCAGCAGACAACATTCGAATCCCGGCTGGAATTTTACCCTGACTCGGACAGGCCAAAACCGCAAAGGCTTACCGCTTGGCATGCGTGGCGGTTCAAAAATTTTGCAGGCTAAAGCAGTTCAGCGCGTCTCCGTGATTTTGCTGATCGTACGCGGCCGATCCGGATCATAGCCCTTAGCAAGAGTCAAATGATATGAAAACAATTGCGCCGGGACAATATTTACCAGCGGCGTTAATGTCTCCGGAATTTCAGGCGGGATTGCCAGGCGCGCCTGCGCCATGCTCAGCGCCGCATCCACGTTTGAGATAACAACAAGTTCAGCCAATAAATCCTTCTTCAAATGCTCGAGCAAGCCCATTAATGAATCGGCGACTTTGCCGGCCGATACAACCGCCATCACAGGAAAGCCGCGCGCAACCATCGCAATCGGCCCGTGCTGAAAATCTGCGGAAGAATATGGCTCAGCTTCGACATAAGTCAATTCTTTCAGCTTGAGCGCCCACTCGTAGGCTGTGGCGTAATTGAAGCCGCGTCCCAGCACAACACATTGCTGCATGTAACGATAACGTTCCGCAATCTGATGAATCGCTTCATCATGCCTTAAAGCTTCGTTGACCCAGTCTGGAACTTTTTTTAGCGAATCCCAATTTGATTCGTCCCCGCTCAACGCCGCGGATAACATGGCAATCGCCATCAATTCGGCGGTATAGGTCTTCGTGGCGGCCACCGCGCGTTCGGGGCCGGCTTGAACGTCGAAGACAAAATCCGCTCGCGCGGTCAAAGGCGAATCCGCTTCGTTTGTGATCGCGAGCGTCAAACACCCCTGACGTTTGCCTTCCTCCAAAACACTGACGATGTCCGGCGATTGCCCCGACTGCGAAACGCCAACCACCAACGCGCCCGCCAGGTTCGGCGGCTGTTGATAATAGGTAAACAACGATGGAGTCGCCAGCGCCAGCGGCAAACGGTTAACCGCGCCCCAAAGATAATTGGCGTAACGTCCGGCATTATCCGACGTGCCGCGCGCCGCCAGAAAAACGTACGAAATGCCGCCAGACTTGATCGCCCGCGCAATCTCTTCCACAGTTTTGCGCTGAGACATTATTAGATTGGCGAGACATTTGGGCTGTTCCAAAATTTCAGAGTGCAAAGACATACTTCCTCACAAATCCAAATGACGCCCAGCCAGCGACTCACGCGTTTCAATAACGACCGGAAGGCGGATTCTCCTGATGATCTTCTACATCAATTGCTTCAACTGAAAATTCCTCGCCCGCAAGAATCCTTGCGCCAACGCTTCCGCAATTGGGGCAGACCAATTCCCCCTCCTTTGGATGATATTTTGTAAAACATGCCATTCACTGAAGCTCCGCGGGCACGCGGCGAAAATGGAGTTTTGCCCCTTCCGCAATGGTGCCTTTCGCAATGATGTCCCAATAAAACTGAACCGAGTCGTCCACGTTGGTTGAAAGCTCGCCAATCACAATATGAACGTCGGTAACGCGTTTTGCCTTCGCCTCGTTGGCATGGCGCAGAACGATCTCCAGAATGGATTGTGTCACCGGCAATTCGTGCATGCGTCAATCCGCGGCGTGAAGTTCTTCGATTCGAGCTTCTTCCATCGAGGCCATTTGCGCGCCTTTTTGCTCATCTACGCGCCAGAGCATGTAAATTCCAATTACAAAAAACACCGAAATAGAGAGAATGCTGGCGCGCGGATCATGTGTGATCTCGCCGACGATTCCATAAAGCAATGGACCGAGGATGCCCGCGAACTTTTCGCTGAGGCCATATAGCCCGAAGAACTCACCGGACTTGGCGCGCGGAGTCAGCGTAGCGTAGATCGAACGGCTGAGGGCTTGCGTCCCGCCCTGAACGGTGCCGACCAGCCACCCGATTAAAAAGAATTCGGCCTGCGTCTTCAGAAAGAAGCCCCAGACCGGGATCAAAGTGTAAATCACAAGTCCAAGAATGACCGCTTTCTTTGTATCCAACTGCAAGGTAAATTTTGCAAAGAGACGTCGCCCGGCAACAAATGAAAATAAAGCGCCAAGCAATTGATTTGCAAAAATCATAAGAAAGGTGTTCTGCACGCTGACACTGCCGGATCGGTTCGCATACAATCCCATCAGCGGGAACGTCACGCCTGTCCAGATCAACATCGAGACGAACGCGCTTCGCCATTTGCTGTCAGCGGCGGGAATCTTTCCGTAGATTAACGCATAAGGAAAGGCGACAAATTGAGTCATTAACAATGTGCCAATTAGAATTGCCGTATTCAAGCCCAAAGCCGCGCCATACGAAGTGGCCAACAAGATAATGGCGCCGATGCCTTCCATATAAAACCAGAAGGCTATCAGCATTTTGAACAATTCCTGATATTGACGCGCGGCTCGCAGTGTGTTTCGCAGGCGGATCAACGAATCGAGAACAGCGCTGCCGCGGCTGTTATGCGCCAGCGGCGTGGGCGGCGGCTCGGGGACGTTGAGCATCACAGGCAAAGTAAACAACACCCACCAAATTCCCACGGAAAGAAATGCAATACGGACAGCCAGGCCGCTATCAATTCCAATTTTGTCAGAAAACAAATACAGAGCAGTGTTCAGAGCAAGAAGCACTCCCCCGCCCACATACCCCATCGCATATCCCAGGCTGGAAACGCGGTTCATATCGTCCTGGCGGGCCACATGAGGCAACAAGCTGCTGCTGAAACCGAGGCAGAAATTCATTGTCACTTGCGACAGAAAATAGAGCAACAATCCCATCTGCCACATGCCCGTCGTCAGGACAAACATCAACGAGGAGAAAACGCTTGCCCCCACTGTTGTCACAACCAGCAATTGTTTCCGTCTGCCGGTAATGTCCGCGAACGCGCCGATGACCGGCGCAAGCGCCGCGGCGACAAATAATGCGAGCGAGACGGTCAACGCGAAAAAATTGGAGGCGGTATCGCGAGCCAATGCCTGCGCGGCCTGATCGGTAGCCGCAGCGCCCGCCGCGATAAAAGACGGTGCGGCAATGGCAACGAAATACGGCGGGAAAAATGTCGAAGCGGTTGTCGTAATGTACGCGTGATCGGCCCAATCATACCAGGCCCAGGATAAGACACGCTTATTATATTGGCCGGCCGTTTGAACGTCAGAGGCGCTGGACAGCGGAATCTCAGTAGCCATAAAAACTCCTCAGGTCTAAATAAACATAGCGCGTTGTTGATTTTGCCAATGATACACGATAATCGAAAGTTGCGCGGAGACTTTCATTTCCGCTTATGACTCTCCCGGGAACGAAAATTTTTAAACGCAAATAAATGCTGGAAAACCCGCGAGGCTCGTCCGTCCACATCGCCGTCGAAGAGGATGGACGGCATCCGCGTTCCGGGGAGCATGGCTTGTCTCTTGAGAAAACCATGTATTCCCCCTAATGGGTCATCCCTCTCCATCCATCCATGTGGTTTAATTCGCAGGCGAAAAAGGCCTTATAAATCCCAACGTCAAAGGAAGGAGTCAGGTTCTATGGTGCAGCCTGTTCAAAATGTCTCGGATGCAGTGGAGCGCTTGAAGTGTAATTGGTGTCAGGGGCTCAATCTCAAAACAGCGTTATCCTGCCAGTTTTGCGGCGCGCCGCTCGACTTGAAGGACGTGGTCAGCGAATCGGGATGGCGCGAAGCGCCGCGGCTCAAAGACATGACTGAATTCCATTTTGCAAACAGCACTTGTCAAGTCGAAGGCGAGATCGTTCCGGTCGCGGAAATCAACCTGGCGCAGGGCGATGCGGTCTATTTCGAACACCATGTCATGCTGTGGAAAGATCCGCATGTGCCGATGTCCACGATGCAACTGCCGGGCGGCACAAAACGAATGCTGGCCGGTATGCCGTTCCTGATCAGCGTCGCGCAGGGCCCCGGACGAGTCGCCTTTTCGCGCGACGCGACCGGCGAGCTGGTTGCCCTTCCGCTTCATCCCGGAATGGAAGTGGATGTGCGCGAACATGCCTTTCTCCTCGCCTCGTACAACATCGCCTACAGCTTCGAACGCATCAAAGGCCTGCGAAATATTTTGTTCGGCGGACAGGGTATGTACATGGATCGCTTTGTCACCACGAACCAATCTGGATTATTGCTGTTGCACGGATATGGCAATGTCTTCGAGCGGACACTCAAACCCGGCGAATCCATTTTGATTGAGCCTGGCGCTTATCTCTACAAAGATTCGTCGGTTCAAATGAATGTTCAAATGCAACAACTAACAACCGGTTTGTTCGGAGGAACCGCGATGAGCCTCGCTCAAATGACCGGGCCCGGACGCGTCGGCATTCAATCCATGTACGTCCATCATCACACGGATTAGTCAGCCATGAGCGCAATACCTTCTGCTCCCATCGCCGGCCGAAGTTACACCTGCAATTGGTGCGGCACGGTATCAGACGGCGCCGCGTTAAGTTGTCCGGCTTGCGGCGCAACAATCAACATCAAAGAGATTGTCACGCCGACCGGCTGGGTCGAGGTCCCGGGCCGCAAAGACATGACCAAACTGCAAATCGGCAAATCATCATGCCAGATCGAAGGCTTGTACGTTCCGGTGGCCGACTTCAACCTATCTCCTGAAGACAGCGTTTATTTCGCGCATCATGTTTTGTTGTGGAAAGAGAACTCGGTTAACATCAGCATGATGTCGATGAAAGGCGCATGGAAACGTGCGCTGGCCGGGATGCCGGTCTTCATGACACAAGCCAAAGGCCCAGGACATATCGCATTCTCACGCGATAATCCCGGTGAGCTGCTGCCAATCCCCTTACAACCGGGGCAGGCTGTGGATGTCCGCGAACATTTTATGCTGGTTGCCACCAGCCAGATTGATTACAGCTGGACGAATACAAACATCTGGTTTCAAACCAAAAATGGAGACGAAACCGAAACACATTATCCCATCGGCCAAATGCTGGATCGCTTCACGGCAGGCAAAACGCCCGGGCTTCTATTACTGCACGCATCGGGCAACGTCTTCATTCGAACCCTTGCCGCGGGACAATCCATTCTGATCAAGCCGACGGCGCTGATCTTCAAAGACCCCGATGTAAAAATGCAGCTTCACTTCGAGCATCCCGGCGTCGGTTTGGGAGGCGCCCAGCAACTTGCCGGTTTGTTATTGGGCGGCCTGGCGGCTTTTACGTTGCGTTATCTCTGGCTGCGCGTCACAGGTCCGGGAAGGATTGCCATCCAATCCGCATTTGAGCCAGTCGAAGATAATGGACTCAATATAACCAGTCACTCGCCTGCAACTCGTCAGAATTGGTAATTGATGTTACGCAGTTTTCCCGTAGTTCGACATTCATGCCGCCATCATATTCGGAGCGCGTTCGTAAAGGCGAAATAAATTTCGCATTGCGGCGTAAGGTGAGTTGGCAAGTTGTTTTAACACAGGCAATGACAAAATAGCCGCAGCGTCAAAAGCGCCGCGGCTATCGTTTTTGTTTTACAAAAGCAGGCTACTTAAATACTTTCCGTTTCCGGCAGTCTGCGCAGACGCCGAAGACAGTCAGGGAATGTCCCTCGATTGTAAAGTCTGTCTGGCGGGCAATGGCGTCAAGCTGTTCAAGCGGAGGGCAGATGTCAATGTCCAAAATCCGATGACATCGGATGCAAGTGATGTGATGATGATGGGCGTCGCCACAAACGCGATAGCTGTGGCTTCCATCAGGAAAATCAATTCGATTTAACAATCCCTGATTGACCAGCATCTCGACCGCGCGGAAAACGGTTGCGCGCCCCAAATGCGGATTGGCGCGGCGGAGTTCGCGCCACAGATTCTCCACTGTAAAATCGGCCTGACTATCGCTCATTTTTGCAAGCCGCTCGGCAATTTGATTTTTCGCGGCCGTTTGACGCCGGCCGTTCGCTTCAAACGCAGCGCGAATCTTTTCGCCGATCCGGCTGGACCCGGAATTTACATGCGTCTCTTTCATAAAGATTCTTTCTTCTGCGGCTGGTCTTTGGACGCAGCCCGATCGTGTTATATCTCCCGGCTGGGATGCGGACGTCCGCGGTACCGGCGCGAAACATAGAAGCGGCCGGCAAGACGCGAAACGATGTAAAACAATGAAGTGAAAGCCACAATATAAAAGCTTGCAGGCCGATGGCCGACAAGCGAAAGCAGAAGGCCCGACCAGGTGGAAACCAGGCTGATCACAACCGACAGAGTCAATGCAGAAAACGGCTTTATCGCAAAACGTTCGGCCGAAGCCGCGGGAACAATGATCAAAGCGAAGACCAGCAGCGCGCCAACGACTTCCACCGCCTGTGAAACCGTCAGCGCCAACACGAGCAGGAACAAAATCGAAACAACGCGCACAGGCACGCCGCGCGCCTCCGCCGCAACCGGGTCGAGGGATGCGAAGAGCAAAGGGCGAAATAAACCGATCAATACAGCCAAAACAACAACGCTCGAACCGAAAGTCAAAATCACGTCTTCGCGCGTCACGCTCAGAATCGAACCGAAAAGAAGATTGACGGCCCCCGCCGCGCTTTGCGTATAAAGACTCAAAAACAAAGCGCCAAGGCCCAGCATAAACGAGAGCACCATGCCGATTTCAATATCGCGTCCTTTCATGCGCTCGCCTAAAGCGCCCATGCCAATCGAAGTGAGGATGGTTAGAAGGAACATTCCAGCCAAGGCATTGAGGCCGATCAAAGCCGCGCCGGCCGCGCCGGCAAATCCAACGTGTGACAACGTTTCCGTTGCAAACGCCTGGCCGCGCAAAACGACAAAGTATCCAACCAGGCCGGAAAGTATGGCGATGACCGTCCCGGCAAGGAAGGCGTTCCGTACAAATTCCTGATGCAATAAATCAAACAGCGACATTCCCGCCTCGCCAGCCGCGCCCCCACCAGCGCGATGACAGCAAACGCACCGGCAAATACACAACGAAAGAAAGCGCAGCGATAAAGAAACTAACCGGCCAAACCGTGTTGGCGGCCAGCAGGATTCCCAGCCATGTATACGCCAGGCTGAGGACAATTGCCAACCCCATTGCCCGCGCCGGCCGAGGCGTTATCCGATTCGCGGTGGCCGCGGGGCCCACCAGCAACGCAAAGACAATCAAAACACCGACGATTTGCACTGTCAGAGAAATTGATAACGCGACCAGTATCAAAAAAACAACATCCAGCACATTGACGGGGACGCCGCGCGCCTCCGCAACTTCCGGATCGAACGAACTGAACATCAGCGGCCGCGCCAAAAAACCGAGCCCTACAATGATCGCCAGACTTAGGACGGCAGTCACGATTACATCGTTTCGGCTGATGCCAAGAATCGAACCGAATAAAATGCTGTACGCGCTTTCGGCGAAACCGTTGTAAAGCGAAAGGAATAGAATGCCCAAGCCGAGAGCCGCCGTCATGACGACGCCCACTGCAATATCGCGCTCGCGAATCCGCCTTCCCAGAATGGAAATAAACACGCTTGCGCCTACGGTAAAGACGAGCAAACCGTAAACCGGATGGATCCCTGCCAGTACCGCTCCAGCCGCCCCCGCGAAGCCAACGTTCGACAGGGCGTGTCCAGCAAAGGTCAAGCCGCGTACTACGAGGAAATACCCAAGCAAAGCCGAGACGATTGCGACAATCGAACCGGCGATAAAGGCGTTTTGAAGAAAGCTATATTCAAAAATGTTGAACATAAAGTCAATCTTTCGCTCGAATGCAGGGAAAATGCATTTGAGTCTTTCGTCCTGAGCGGAGCGCCGCGAAGTCGAAGGATATTCAGGATTGACTATGGCGTCACGCTTCGGCTGCGCGGCGCCTGGGACGCCGTTCCGCTCAGCGCGATTTATTCTCACAACTCCGCGCCGAGGACAAAGAAACGATCTGCCACGCGCGCAACTTCGACGGGCAGGCCGTATAAGCGGCTCAATGTCTCATTGTTGATCACTTCAGGTGGCGCGCCAAGCGCGGCATGACTTCGAGCGAGAAAAAGCACGCGGTCCGTGACCTGGAGTAATGGATTGATATCATGGGACACCAGCAAAGTGGTGACGCCGCGCGTCCTACAAATTCTCGAAATCAAATTGACCGCTTCCTGCTGATGAGCGAGATCGAGATTCGCCAGGGGTTCATCCAGCAACAAGATCTGCGGATTGGTCAACAAAGCCTGTGCAATCATCAAACGCTGTTGTTCGCCGCCGGACAATAACCCGACCGGAGATTCAGCAAGAGGCAAAGCGTCCACTTCTTCCAGGGCGCGGTCAATCGTCTCGCGGCGGGCGCGGCTGGGCAAACCTATTCCCCAGCGATGACCGTCCAAACCGAAGCCGACCAAATCCCGCGCCCGCAGCGGCGTCTCCGGTTCAATCTCGCGGTGCTGTGGCACATAGCCAATCGCCCGATTTCCGCGTCGAGGCGTTCGTCCCAAGACTTGAATCTTTCCTGCGCTGGGACGAATCAATCCCAATAAAAGTTTTAGCAGCGTGGTTTTACCCGCGCCGTTCGGCCCCAACACAACAATAAACTCGCCCGCCTGAATGGACAGGTTTACATCGTTCAGGATGGACAACTCGCCGAAGCGAACGCCGACATTTTCAAGAATGATCGAATCCTGCATAATCATTAACCGCCTAAAGCCGTTTGAAGTTCTTGGAGCTGGTCGAGCATCCACTGCTGATATGTTTTACCGGACGGCATGGTCTCAGAAACGGCGACGATGGGAATGTTCATTTGCCTGGCTTCGTTTTGAAGATTGGTCGTGACCGGCGTGACGGTCTGGCTGTTATAAATCAACACCTTGACCTGCCGCCCGGCAATTTGATTGTTGAATAATGCGACGGTATCTGCGGGCGGATCGGTCCCCTCCGCAACCGCCTTCTCG
>JBHORD010000139.1:0-15622 GCA_042408355.1 Anaerolineales bacterium | reverse complement strand
TTCGCAGGTCATCAAAGTAAATGAGCTGGTCGAACTGCGCGACCGGCTTTCGGAGCGCAACATTTCATTATGGGCCGTAATCAGCGAATCGCCTACGACAGAGAAAACGGCTCAATTGCTGGGCCTGGCAACCCGCATTTCGAAACCGCGCCCTGAAGACACGCGCCAGTTCGCGATTCAGGATTTAGGCGAAGAGACGGCTTTGTTCCTGAACAAGACTCTCAGGTCCGGCACGCGGGTTGATTTTGCGGGTCATGTTGTTGTGCTTGGCGATGTGAATCCCGGCGCGGAAATTGTCGCGGAAGGAAATGTCCTGATCTGGGGACGACTGCGCGGCGCTGTTCACGCCGGGGCAAAAGGAAATGAAGACGCGGTGATATGCGCGCTGGATTTTGCGCCGATGCGTTTGCAGATCGCACAGGATGCGATGAATGTTTCAGGCCGGAAGGAAACCAACAGACCCGAAATGGCTTTTATTCGAGATCAACGAGTCGTTATTGAAATTTGGCAACCGGGGAATATAGGATAAATCATGACCGCTCACGTAATCACAATTTCTTCGGGAAAGGGCGGCGTCGGCAAAACCACGACCGTCGCAAATGTCGCGGTGGCGCTGGCGGCGGACGGCGCCAAAGTGGTTTGCATTGACGGCGATATTGGCCTGCGCAATCTGGACGTCGTCATGGGCCTCGAGAATCGCATCGTGTATGATATTGTGGATGTGATCGAAGGCCGCTGTAAATTGCGCCAGGCGATGATCCGCGACAAACATCTAACGGAGCTGTATTTGATTCCTGCGGCTCAAACGCGGGACAAGAACGCCGTCTCGCCGTCTGATATGACGCGCCTTTGCAATGAGCTTCGCCCTGAAGTGGATTTTATTTTGATCGATTCGCCCGCGGGGATCGAACGCGGCTTCCGCAACGCCATCGCTCCGGCCGACCGCGTTTTGGTCGTGACCAACCCCGAGGTCTCGGCGGTGCGCGATGCGGACCGCGTTGTGGGTATTCTCGAGGCGGAAGAAAAACGCGAGACGGCCCTTATCATCAATCGGTTGAATCCGACTCTGGTCAAACAGCATGATATGCTTTCCGCGGAAGATGTCCTCGATTTGCTGGGCATTCAATTGATTGGCATTGTGCCGGAAGATGAAGATGTGATCGTCAGCTCAAACCGCGGCGTGCCGGTTGCCCAGGACGCAAAGAGCCGCGCCGGGCAGGCGTTCCGCAATATTGCCCGCCGGCTGAAAGGCGAAAATGTCCCGTTCATGGAACTGAGCAAACAGGACGGCTTTTGGAATCGAATCCAGAAGCTGGCCGGGGGGAGGAAATAATGTTCAAATGGTTTGGCCGCAAAGCCAGCGCCGAAAGCGCCAAGGAACGTTTGCAGTTGGTTTTGATCCATGACCGCACCGCCTTGACGCCCGCTGAAATGACCGCGCTGAAGGACGAAATTCTGACCGTGATCTCGCGCCACGTTGAAATTGATCCGGACGCCGTGCAAATCCAATTGGAACACGATGGCCGCACACAGCGGCTTCTGGCCGATATCCCCTTGAGGAGCGCGTCTCGCCATCGCACAGGATAGTTTATGCGCGGTCTTTCTTGGCGCAACTTCGATTTTTTGCTTCTGGGCGCGGTGATCATGGCGAGCGCCTTGGGGGCGATGATGATTCGTTCGGCCATTGCCGGGAACGAAACGCTGGCAGGTTACGATACCCGCCAGGTTTATTTCGCTTTGGCGGGTGTTGCTGTCATTGTTCTCCTTGCCAGCATTGATTACCGCTACTGGCTTTCCATTCACTGGCCCATCTATCTTGGCATCATGTTTTTTCTGATCGCGCTCTCCGGCCTCGGACAAGCGGCTTTCGGCGCGCAACGGTGGTTTCAGGTTGGAACTTTGTTCTTGCAGCCGACCGAATTTGCAAAGATTGTAATTATTCTGGTGCTGGCGCGTTATTTCGAAAAGAGTCAAAACGACCCGCGTGATTTGAAATGGCTGTTGAAAAGTTTATTGTGGGTATGGGGATTGGTCATCTGGATTCTACTTCAGCCGAATTTGTCCAACGTGATCGTATCCATGGTGATCTGGGCAGGCCTGGTTTGGATGAGCGGGGTTCGGGTCAGACAAATTATTGTTCTGGGTTTGACGTTTCTCGTAATTGCAGTGGTCGGTTTCCGCTTTCTTCAGCCGTATCAACAGGCGCGCGTGCTTAATTTTATCCAGCCCGATCAGACGGCGCGGCAGGGCGCGGTTTACAACGTTCAGCAGGCGTTGATCGCCATCGGCTCCGGCGGATTGTTCGGCGAAGGCTATGGCCACGGAACGCAGACGCAACTGCGCTTCCTGAAAGTCCGCCAGACCGACTTTATCTTCTCCGCAACGGCGGAAGAATTTGGCATGGTCGGCGCAATCACCGTAATCCTGCTTGAAGCGTTTATCATCTGGCGCTGTATCCGCGCCGCGCAAAAAGCGCGGGATGTCTCCGGCGCGATGATCGCCTTGGGCGTTGCCATCCTGTTGTTCTTCCAGGGCGCGGCAAACATCGCGGTGAATTTGAATCTGATCCCGGTTTCGGGATTGCCGCTGCCCTTCATCAGTTATGGCGGTTCCGGCCTGATGGCGCTTATGATCGGTGTGGGGCTTGTGGAGAGCGTCGTGATGCGCCATAAAGAGCTGGAATTCTAAAAAAATTCTGCGTTTGCGAAATTAGAAAGGTTATTATTGTATGACCGATTACACCAAACCCGCGCGTGTGCGCGTCGCGCCTTCGCCGACCGGCCACATGCATCTTGCCACGGCGCGGACGGCCCTCTATGATTATTTGCTTGCGAAAAAAACCGGCGGCAAGTTCATCCTGCGCGTGGAAGACACTGATCTAAAGCGCACAGTCCCCGGCTCGGAGCAGGAGATCATGGACGGCCTGCGCTGGCTCGGGCTTGACTACGACGAAGGCCCTGATATCGGCGGACCGTTTGGTCCGTATCGCCAGACGGAACGCCGCGACATCTACCAGCAACACGCAAAAATCCTGGTTGACAAAGGCCATGCCTATCCCTGCTTCTGCACTCCGGATCGCCTGGAGAAAATGCGCCAGGAACAGCAGAAACGCAAAGAGCCTTTTCATTATGACGGCACTTGCCGCAGACTTTCTCCCGATGAAGCGGCGCGCCGCGCGGCGAACGGCGAGAAGCATGTGATTCGTTTCAAGATGCCGCAGGAAGGTTCAACCACGGCTCATGATCTTTTGCGCGGCGACATTGTGATCGAGAATAAAAACATTGACGATTATGTTATTCTCAAATCGGACGGCCTGCCGACATATCATCTTGCCGCGATGGTGGATGATCATCTCATGCAAATCACGCATGTCCTGCGCGGCTCGGAGTGGTTGAGCACATTCCCGCTTCACGTCAATGTGGTTCGGGCTTTCGGCTGGGAGGAGCCGGTGTGGGTGCATCTTTCGCTTTTCCTCAAGCCGAGCGGCAAAGGCAAATTATCCAAACGCGATTCCGAAATTGCCATCAAGGATGGTTATTCGGTCTTTATCAAGGATATGCGGGACCTGGGTTTCATCCCCGAAGGCGTGTTGAATTGGATTGCATTGATGGGGTGGGGCGTTCCCGAAGACGATGTCATGACTCTGGATCAAATGATTGAACGCTTTGAATTGGACAAACTGACCGCCTCTCCGGCCGCGATCAATTTCCAGAAATTGGATCATTTCAACGGCACGCATATCCGCCTCTTGCCAGACCCGGAGCTGGCCGCGCGCCTCAAGCCTTTCTTCATCAAGGCAGGTTATTCCGTTAAAGACGACCTGCTGATCAGGATTGTCCCGTTGATTCGCGAACGCCTCGTCACGCTGGACGATTGTGTTTCGTTTGCTGGATTTTTCTTCAAAGACATCGTCGAGCCGAATCCCGAAGAGCTGATCGCAAAAGGTTTGGACGCAAGGCGGTCTGCGGCTATTGCGCGCAAGACGTATGAAATTCTTTCGGCATTGCCGGATTTAACGCATCAAACCGCCGAGCCGCCGATGCGCGCCTATGTGGAGCAATCGGGATTGAGCGCCAATCAGGTATTTGGCATCTTGCGCGTAGCCACTACGGGACAAAAAGTCAGCCCGCCGCTGTTCGAAAGCATGGAGATTATTGGCAAAGATAAAGTCTTGGAACGGTTGAAGAAAGCGATTGAGATTTTGGAGAGAATGTAAGGCGGCAGGTCATTGCGAGGAACGCAGCGACGAAGCAATCTCCCCATTCGTAACCAGGAAATTGCTTCGTCTTCGAGTACAATTTATTGTTTCTTTTCTATCTTTGCCCATGTGTCTTTGAGCGGCACCGTCAGATTGAAAACAAGTTTGCCGGCAGTGGAGTCGGGGTCAGTGCAAAAATATCCCTGGCGTTCAAATTGGAAACGGTCGCCCGCTTTCGTCGAGGAAAGAAGCGGTTCCACATATCCATGCGCGATTTGCAATGAGTTCGGATTCAAACAGTTCAGAAAATCGTCCTCGCCTTCCTCGGGATTCTCTTTTGTGAACAGGCGATCATACAATCTGAATTCAGCCGGCCTGGCGTGCGCGGCAGAAACCCAATGAATCGTTGATTTGACTTTGCGCCCGTCTGGCGCATCGCCGCCGCGCGTGGCGGGATCGTATGTGACATGAACCTCGACGACTTCGCCTTTGTCATTCTTGACGGCGTGTGTGCATTTGACGAGATAGGCGTATCGCAGGCGGACTTCGTTGCCGGGATAGAGACGATAATATTTCGGCGGCGGCGTCTCGCGGAAATCGTCTTGCTCGATGTAAAGTATCTTTGAGAACGGAACTTTACGCGTACCCGCATTTGGATCTTCAGGATTATTGACCGCCTCCATCTCTTCGGTTTGATTTTCAGGATAGTTGTCAATCACGACTTTGAGCGGATGG
Source organism: Anaerolineales bacterium (assembly GCA_042408355.1). Lineage (GTDB taxonomy): Bacteria > Chloroflexota > Anaerolineae > Anaerolineales > Villigracilaceae > Fen-1038. The sequence continues at coordinate 10,689 of JBHORD010000139.1, read as the reverse complement.
ATCACAGCCATGCGGCGCGGCGAACTCTTGTTGAGATGATCGCGCACGCATTCTTCCAGAAAAGCGACGTCCGCAATCACGCCGGCGTTGGAGGTGGCGACGGTGGAAATTCCCATTCGCTGTACAAATTCGATGATCGCTTCCGGCGGATAGCCGCGGCGGCGCATGGCGCGCAGAGTCGGCATGCGCGGGTCGTCCCAGCCGCTGACGCGTTTCTCTTCCACAAGGCGGCGCAGTTTGCGTTTGCTCATTACAGTGTAATTGAGATTGAGCCGCGCAAACTCGATTTGGCGCGGCTTGAAAACGCCCAATTGTTCCGGGAACCATTCATACAACGGACGATGGTCGCGGTATTCCAGCGAGCATAAGGAATGCGTGATGCCTTCCATCGAGTCGTTCTGTCCGTGCGCCCAATCGTACATGGGATAGATTTTCCATTTGTAGCCGGTGCGGTGATGCGGCGGCTCGTGGATGATTCGATACATGACCGGATCGCGCATGTTGAGATTGGGATGCGCCATGTCAATCTTGGCGCGCAGGACGCGCGAACCGTCGGGAAATTCGCCGTTCTTCATGCGTTCGAGCAGATCGAGGTTCTCCTCGACCGAGCGATTGCGGTACGGCGACTCTTTGCCCGGCTCCGTAAACGTGCCGCGGTTGGCGCTGACTTCCTCCGGGCTTTGATCGTCTACGTAGGCTTTGCCCATTTTGACTAACTTAACCGCCCATTCATAAAGCAGATCGAAATAATCGGATGCGTAAGTGACCCTGGACCATTCAATGCCAAGCCAGCGGGCGTCCTCCATGATGGCGTCCACGTATTCGACATCTTCCTTTACAGGATTGGTGTCATCAAAGCGCAGGATTAATTCTCCGTTGAATTCCTTTGCAATGAGATAGTCAATCATGAACGCCTTGACGTGTCCGATGTGCAAATAACCGTTCGGTTCGGGAGGCAGGCGCGTGCGGACGTAGTTGAAGCGTCCGGTGCGTAAATCTTCGGCAACGGCTTCGCGGATGAAGTCTGTGGGTTTGTTGGTTGATTCGTCGTCCATTAATGATCCTCGGGAACTTTCGAGAAAATCGTACGTCTTGTTTGAAGCGAATGGTTCACATTATAACAAAGGTGCGGTGGTTTATAATCAGAGATGCGGCTTTTCTGCAATCAGTCGAATGGAGGCGCGATGAGTGAAGAGAAACAAACGAGATTCCTTGGGACGTACTTCAATCCGGATTTTGTTCTGCGCGTTTCAAACTGGGCTAGCATCGCTTCGTGGATCGTGCTGGGCGCCTATGTGTTGACCTGGCTCGTCTCATTGGCGCAATTCGCGGCCCAACTCAGCGCCGGTCTGATCTTTGATAAGGGGATGACGCTCTTGAATTTGATTAACTTGTTTTCTCCATATTTGACGCAACCCCTGCCGGGACTTTTTTACTTCATTGGACTTCAGGCGGTATCGCACGGACTTTTGATTTTTCTTGATCTCGAAGATAATCTTCGACGCGTGGCGAGAAAATAAATCGTTTCCTCTGCGGCTTGCTTGCGCCAAACGCGGCGGCGTGCTAAAATATCGCCCGCTGGAATGATGGGGGCTCGTCTAATGGTAGGACAGCTGACTCTGGATCAGCCAGTAGCGGTTCGAATCCGTTGCCCCCAGCAAATGAGGCGCCGCCCGAAAGAAGGCGGCGCTTCATTGCTTTAACGGGGAAATTTCTTTTGCGACCTTCGTGCCACTTCGACACGGCTTTGCCAGTCAGCACAAGCCTTTGTGGTTGAAAACGGTTTTCCCGAAACGTTGGAAAATTTGAATCGCAGGCATGGGCATCAACGGTTTATGCTCATGGCATAAAGCGATTACGGCGCATGCGCAGGCAGGCTGATATTGAAGCGTGTTCCCTGACTCGGGCGCGAATCGACTTCAATGTTTCCTCGATGGGCCCGGACGATTGTTTGAACGATAGCCAGCCCCAGCCCGGTTCCGCCGCGCCGACGCGAGCGCGATCGGTCTCCGCGATAAAATCTCTCGAATATGTGCGGCAGGTCTTCAGATGAAATGCCTTCGCCATTGTCCGCCACCGAAATGACAACCGAACCGCTTGAGGCGGCCCAGCCAAGTTCGATGACGCCTCGGGAATCCGTGTGCTGAACGGCGTTGTCAGTTAAATTCAGGAATACTTGCATGAGCAGATCCGGGTCCGCCTCGATCTCGATCTCCGGGCCTTTTTGAATCCTGAGAGTGCGATTCCCAACGATGTATTTTGTTTGCTGGAGCACGCCGTCCATAAATTTCGCGAGGTTGACTTTTTGGAGATTTAACGCTTTGGGCGCCTCCATGCGAGTCAATGTCAACAATTGTTCTGTGAGCCGGCTTAAACGCATCACTTCATTGTGCATACCCTGGAGGAGAGACCGCATCGCGTCGGGATCATCCTGCGAGCCGCGCTGAAGGACATCGAGCGAACCCAGCAGCGCCGTGAGCGGAGTGCGCAACTCGTGCGCCGCCGAGGAAACGAAGCGGGACTGGCTTTCGAATGCGGATTCGAGATTGACCGCCATCTGATCCACGGCGGAGGCAAGCCGCCCGACTTCGTCTTGCGAATGCGGTAATTGCACGCGCTGGCGCAGATCGCCTCTGGCAATGCGTTGAATGGTTTGGATGACGCGCCTTAATGGATCGAGCGAAGAACGCGTTAACCACCATTCGCCTAAAATTCCAAGCGCAATCGTCAGAACGATTCCCGATCCAAGCACCTTTCGTTGACGCGAGAGAATCTGATGGGCCTGTGTCAGCAGGGTGGTGAGTTGCACAACGCCGTGGATGTCGTCCGCGTTTGGCGCAGAACGCAGCGGTATCAACGCCACAAGCGCGCGTTGATTGCCGGACATGTCGGTATAGGTGATTTCCTTTTCCCCTTTTAATGCGCGCCTCAGTTCGTTTGGCCGCGGACGGGCGGCATCGGGTTCTTCGGGTAATTGTTTGCCGTTGGCCAGTAATCTTCCGTGCCGATCAAAGATCAATGCGGTGGTATCGCGGGAGGTGAGCGCATGGCTTAAATCGGCGGCAATGTTTTCCAAATCGTTGTTTTGGATGCGCACTGCGTGCCGCTCGATCACCGGCTTTGCCTGGGCGCGCATCCGCAATGCAGTGCTGTTATACAAGAACTTGCGTAAATTGAAATACAGCACCCCTCCGAGTATTCCAAGCAGTGCGGTCAGCAAGCCGACTGAAAGCGTCGTCAGGCGCGCCCCCAGAGAAAGGTCTCGCCACCTGTTACGCATCGTCGGGCCTGAAACTATAACCGACGCCGTACACTGTGCGGATCAGGCGTCGTTCGTTGTCGCCGATGATCTGGCGCAGATGCCCAATGTGAACGTCAACGACATTCGTATCTCCGACATATTCATAACCCCAAATGCGATTGAGCAGTGTTTCGCGCGTGAACACGCGGCGGGGATGCCGTAGGAAGAGTTCGAGGATGGCAAAATCAATCGGCGACAGATCAAGCAGTGTTCCGTTTTTGTAAACTTCATGCGTCTCTGGATTGAGCGTCAGGTCCAGCGCGTGCAAGATGGGCCGCTCCGTTGATTTTCCGCGCCGGCGCAAAACAGCGTTGATGCGCGCCAGCAATTCTTCGAAATTGAACGGCTTGGTCAGGTAGTCGTCCGCGCCGAAGTTCAATCCGTTCACGCGGTCCGACGTTTCTTTGCGCGCGGTCAGCATGATGATTGGGGTCTCGTTTCCCTCTTCGCGCAATTGACGGCAAAGGGCAAACCCGTCCATGCCTGGCAGCATTACATCGAGAATAATGAGGTCGAATTCGCCCCGCCTTGATAATTCCAATCCCGACAGACCATCTTCCGCAATTGTGACCTCGCAGTGTTCATACGTCAGACCGACGCGCAGAAACTCGACGATGGTCTGCTCGTCTTCGATGACGAGAATGCGCAGGGGCGTTTCGATCATGGCGCTCATCTGGCCCTCACGCAAAAATACTCAACCAGATGATGCCCGCCAGAATCGTTGCGGCTGTGATTGGAAGCCCAACCCGAAGATATTCGCGGAATGAGATTTTCACACCCTGCGAACGTGCGGCTTCAGCGACAATGAGGTTGGCGACCGAACCGAGCAATGTTAAATTGCCGGCTAGTGTGGATGCCATGGCCAATGTCAGCCACGCCTGCGCTGGATGGGCCAATTGTGGAATCGCGGAGCGGAACAAAAGCACGGCGGGAACATTGGAGATCAGGTTGCTCAAAATGGCGGTGACAACGGCAAGCATTCCGATGCCTGAATTCGCGATGGGTTTAACAAATGCGAAGATCATGTTCACAACGTATGTTTTTTCCAGCGCACCGGTGACGATGAACAGACCGGAGAAGAAAACCAACAGTGACCAATCCACATGTTCAAAGACATTCTCCGGCTGGACGCGGCGCGAAATCAGCAATGCGGCGGCGATGGCGATGGCGGCCAGCGGCATTGAGAGCCCCGCTAAAAATGCCATGACCATGATGCCGCTCAGGATCAGGCTTTTGCGAAGCAGAACTTTGTCAATGCCGTCGTGATGGATCTGCGGCGCGTCATTTTGCCACGACTGATCGAATTCGGTTTTGTATAACCGCGTCAGAATCACCCAAACGATGGCGAGCCCAATCAATGCGACGGGACCGAGCCGGCTTGTGAACATTATAAAGGAAATGTGGGACGAGGAACCAATCAGGATATTTTGCGGGTTGCCGGTGATCGTCGCAACCGACCCGACGTTTACCGACGCGGCCAGCCCAAGTAAATACGGCACCGGATTCCGTTTCAGCGAACGGGTGACGTCCAGAACCAGCGGCGCAAAGACCAGCGCGATGGTATCGTTCAAAAAGAGAGCCGATAAGAAGCCGGCGCTGACAAGAATCCACGCCAGCAGGATGCGCGGCGACCGGGCGCGCTGTCCGACGAATTGTCCGACCCAGTCAAAGAAACCGGCAATGCGCAAATGGGCGTTGATGATCATCATGGCGAACAACAACAGCAGTGTATTTATATCAATTGCCTTCAACGCGGCAGACGGCGATATGATTTGCAAAATCACCAGAAGCACAGCCGCAACCAGCGCGATGGTGGCGCGGTTCATCTTCAAGCCCGGAAATTCGCCGGCGGCCACACCGATAAATGTCAGAACGATAATGGGGATTGCCAGATTCGATGCCAAACTCATTCTTTCTCCTGTAATGCAAGTTATACCTTGTCAGATTGTCGTTGTGCTGAAGAAAAGATGAAGAAATTCTAAAATCATATCTCCGGTCAAAATGCTCGCGCGCCCGCCACTTGACACTCGAACGAACAAAGGGCATACTGTTTTTGCATGGAACACATGCGCGCTAATTTGGGCGTTTAATGGAACTTTTGGGCGGCGGAAAGCATCTATTGTACGCATATCTGCGGATTTGGCAAATTACCATGAAAATGACGGAGTCCCCCGATGAAGAAGAAGCTGAGTCAAATCATTCCATTTGTCGTTGCCGTGCTGATCTTTGCGGCTTCGCTGTTCGCACTGCGAATCTTGTTGAAGCCGCCTGAAAATCTTTCCGTGCAGGCACAGCCGACGCAAACGGGTCCGCAGGTCGCCGCACAGAATCCAATTGCCGGGCAACGGCTGAATTTATCAGGGACGATTCAGATTACATTCAACCGCGACATGAACCGCGACAAAACGAGCGCGGCTTTTTCGCTTCTCGGCCCGGATGGGAAGGCGGTCCCCGGCAAATCGAGCTGGCTCGATGCCCGGACCTTTGAATTCACGCCCGACGCCAGGCTTGAACCTGACGCAACCTATCGGGGAATCTTTTCCACGTCCGCAACTGCGCTCGATGGGACATCGCCGGCAGATGCCATCGAAGTTGATTTCACAACCACCGAAAGTTTGCAAGTCGGGCAGGTCTTTCCGGCGGCAGACGCCGAAGACGTTGATCAAACTACCAACATCACGGTCCTCTTCAATCATCCCATTGTTCCGCTGACGATCAAAGAAGAGCAAACCGGTTTGCCGCAGCCGATTGAACTTTCTCCGCAAGTCACGGGACGGGGCCAATGGCTCAACTCGTCGGTGTATGTGTTTCAGCCGGATCAAGCTTTATTAAGCGGAACCCGCTACACGGTCCGCGTGGGAGCCGGATTGAAAGATACGAGCGGCGACGCGCTGGACAAATCCTTCGTCTGGCAATTTACCACGCGGGCGCCCGGCATCGCCAGCGTTGCGTTGAAGAACGGAGCGGAGAATCCGCAACTGGATAACATCCAGAACGTTTTGCTTGACCAGGCTTTCATTATTACGTTCCTCCAGCCGATGAATCCAGACAGTGTTGCAAGCGCAACAACAATCATTAATCGCGAAACAAAAGCGCCTGTGCGCCTTGATTTGAGCTGGAATAAAGATTTCACCGTGCTGACGATTCAGCCGCACAACAAGTATGACATTGCCGGTTATTACGATTTGCAAATCGCAAGCGCCGCCCAGGCTGCGGACGGCGGCGTATTGAAGGATGGGTTGACCGCGCACTTCAGCACTGTGCCGTTACCCCAGGTCGTAAAGATCGTTCCGCCCAGCACCGATCATGGATTCGATGGCTCGCTCAGCATTCAATTTGCGTCGCCGATGAAATTGGATAGTTTGAAAAATCGCATCGTCGTCACGCCTGCGCCGAAAGCGGAATTGCAGTGGTATTACAACGAATACGACAACAGCTACTCCACGTACGGGTTGGACCCCGGCACAAATTACATCGTGCGCGTCCTGCCCGGCATGGCGGATATTTATGGCAACACGATCAAGACCGAATCTTCGTTGAGCTTCAACACCGCCGACATGGATCCGTACGCGCGGCTCGTCATGCCGTGGACGCCGCTCGTGTATCGCGCGAAGGGTCCGCAGGAGGTCTTCTTCGAATACACCAATTTGGATTCAGCGGCGATCTCGCTTTACCCACTGACCTTCAATGAGTTCAGCAATATGTTGAACAGCAACGACGGCAAAGGAGCGAACAGCGCTTCGACGGTCAACTTCAATCCGCAGACTCAGCCCATCAATCAGTGGACGCCGGATACGCAGGCGGCGCGCAATCAAATCCACAGCCTCAACATCAAACTCGAAGATCAAAAGGGGAATGCGCTTCCGCCGGGGTATTACTTCATCGGTGTTAAAGGCTCGCCGCTGGGTTACAAAAGCAATTTCTATCAAGGTTATCTGTTCATCGTGGCGACCGATAACATCACTTTCAAAGCGACTTCAACCGAGGGGCTGGCATGGGTCGTTGATCTCGAGAGCGGCAAGCCGCAAGCCAATGTGCCGGTCATGTTCTACAACAGCGACATGAAACAGGTCGGCAGTACGGCCAGCACGGACGCCAACGGCCTTGTTTATTTGAACAACATCGACTTGCCGATGTTTGCGCGCGTCGAAGGGTCGGGACATCTGGCGTTTGTTGCAACGAATTGGGGCAGCGGCGTATGGGCCGGCGATTTGGGAATCCAGCAAAATTATTACGGCAATACCAACGCGCCGTTTGTTTATCTTTATACCGACCGGCCCGTTTATCGTCCGGGGCAGGACGTTTATTTTAAGGGACTCGTCCGCCAAAACGACGATCTCCATTACAGTCTGCTCAACAACCCAAAGTTATATGTAACTATTAATGAATCCGGCCAACAAGTTTATGCCAGATATTTATCGCTCTCGCAATTGGGAAGCATCAGCGATGATTTCAAATTGGGTGCCGATGCGGCTTTAGGCACGTACACGATTGCAGTTGCCACGGATGCAAAAGCCGATCCGTTCGGCTATTTGAATTTCCGCGTGGCTCAATATCACAAGCCGACTTTCCAGGTGAATGCGACCTCTGATAAATCAAATGTTTTGGCCGGCGATCAGGTCAAGTTCAGCCTTGATGCGACGTATTATTCCGGCGGGAATGTTGGCAACGGCAAGGTGGATTGGTTCACGGAAGCGTCGCCGTACACGTTTACCCCGAGTCCCAAATACAGCCAGTTCAGCTTTTCGGATTGGGACCGCGACATGTACTACATGATGCCGGAGCAACCCGCGCAAGCCGGAACGCTCGCAGAAGGCTCAGCCACGACTGATGCGAATGGTCATCTCGATCTTCCGCAAACCATTGATCTTGGCGAGACAAAAACCGACCAACAGGTGACGTTCAACGCCAACGTCACCGATGTGGCGGGCGACACCGTCAGCGGGCAGACCAGCATCGTTGTCCATCAAAGCCAGTTGTATGCAGGCATCCGCTCGTTGAGTTACGTCGGGACGCAAGGCAAAGAACAGCCCTTTGAAATCGCAGTGCTGGATTGGGATTCGAATCCCATCGCGGATCAAAGCGTCACCGTTCAGTTCGTGGAACGCCAGTGGTTCAGCGTGCAGAAGCAGGACGAACAAGGGCAGTTGAGTTGGGTCACGTCGGTCAAGGATATTCCCATCAGCCAGCAGACGATCACTACCGGAGCGGACGGCAAAGCCTCGGCTTCGTTCATTCCACCTGAGGGCGGAGTCTACAAAGCGGTCGTGACTGTCGTCGATTCAAAGGGCAATAAACAACAATCGTCCACATACGTTTGGGTTTCGAGCGACCGCTTCATCCCCTGGCGGCAAACAAATGACCGTACATTCAATTTGATTGCCGATAAGGATTCGTATTCGCCCGGCGACACGGCTGAACTCTTGATCGCCCAGCCATTTCAGGGGAGCGTTTATGCGCTGGTAACTTATGAACGCGGGCACATTTACAAGCAAGATGTTGTTTTGCTGAACGGCAACAGCACGATTTACAAATTACCAATCACCGCTGATATGGCTCCGATGGCGTATGTTTCGGTTGTCGTTGTCAGCGGCGCGGATAACACCAAGACGCCCGATTTCAAGATCGGCATGGTCCGCATCAACGTGGATACAAGTCAGCAGGCGCTGGATGTGAAAGTCACGCCCGATAAAGAAACCGCGGGGCCCGGCGATAACGTTACGTACACAATCACAACCAAAGATTCAAACGGCAAACCTGTTTCGGCGGATGTTTCTTTGGCTGTCGTGGATAAAGCCGCGCTGGCATTGGCTCCGTCCAATTCAGGAAAAATCCTCGACAGCTTCTATCCCGATCAAGCGCTCGGCGTGCAGACCTCACTTGGACTCGTTGCAAACGCCGACGATTTCAACGCGCAATACCGTCAGAGCATTCCACAAGGCGGAGGCAGCGGCGGCGGCGGCGAAGGAACCAGTTATGGGATTATCACTGTTCGGCAGGATTTCAAAGATACAGCCTTCTTCCAGGCGCAGGTCACGACCGATTCAAACGGTACGGCAAAAGTTGCTGTAAAACTTCCGCAGAATTTGACAACCTGGGTTGCGGATGTGCGCGCCGCCACGGTGCATGGGCGCGTTGGGCAGGCGACGAATGAACTCGTCAGCACGAAGCCGCTTTTCGTGGATTTGCAGACGCCGCGCTTCTTCGTCGCGGGCGACCAGGCGCGCGTCGGGGCAATCATCCACAACAATGGCGCCGCGCCGCTCAAAGTCAACGTGAGTCTCGACGCGCAGGGCGTTGAGTTGATCACGCCCGCCGCGCAATCCGTGGATGTGGCGGCGAAGAGTCAAAGTTATGTCACGTGGGATGTGAACGTCAATGAAGACGCGCAACGCGTTGACCTGACCGCGCAAGCCGTCAGCGGATCGTTTACCGATTCGAGCAAGCCGCCGCTTGGCACGCTGTCGAATCAGGGCATCCCGGTTTATACCTACAGTGCGCTTGAAAGCGTTGGCACATCCGGCATGTTGACTTCGGCAAACTCCGCCACCGAAAGCGTCCAGCTTCCAACCACATATAACTACAGCAACGCGCTGCTTTCGATTGATGTATCGCCGTCGCTGGCGGCTTCGATGCAGGACAGCCTGACCTATCTCAAAGACTATCCGTACATGTGCATGGAGCAGACCATCTCGAGCTTTCTGCCAAACGTGGTCACGACGCGTGCGTTGAAACTTGCAGGCATTACGGATACAACTTTGCAAACCAATCTCGATCAGCAGGTCAGTTCGGCTTTGCAAAAAATCTATGCCAGGCAATTGCCGGACGGCGGATGGAATTGGTGGGACGGTCCAGCAAGCGATCCACAAACCAGCGCGTATGTTGTGTTGGGTTTGATGGAAGCCAAAGATTCTGGTTATCCCGTTTCGCAGGATGTACTCGATAACGGCGTCAAATATCTGAACCAAAATCTTCCGAACCTTTACGATAACGCCGCCGCGTGGCAATACAACCGTTACGCTTTTATGATTTATGTGCTGGCGCGTGGAAACGTTCTACAAGCCGGACAAACCAACTTCATCTATGATCATCGCAGTTCATTGGATTTGTACGGCAAGGCGTATCTGGCGCAGGCGATTTACATGCTGGACCCGAAAGACACGCGCGTCAATTCGCTCATGTCGGACCTCGCGGCGGCCACCGTTATGTCAGCCGCGGGCGCGCACTGGGAGGAAAAAGGCCCCGTTGATTACTGGAACTGGAACACCGACACGCGCACGACGGCGATTGTGCTGAACGCCTTCGTGCAGATTGATCCGCAAAATCCGATTACCGCCAATGCCGTCCGCTGGCTGATGGCTCATCGCCAGAGTCGACACTGGCATTCG
>JBHORD010000138.1:0-2723 GCA_042408355.1 Anaerolineales bacterium | reverse complement strand
ATCGCCAGAGTGGACACTGGCATTCGACGCAGGAGACATCCTGGTCGCTGATCGCGTTGACCAATTGGCTGACCGCATCCAAAGAATATGAATCGAATTATCAATTTGCGGTCGGCTTGAACGGCGCACTGCTCAAGCAGGAACAGGTGACAAAAGATAATTTGACCGACACCGTCAAACTGCAAGTTCAGATGAAGGATTTGCTAAAAGACACGGTCAATTATCTGGTGTTCACGCGCGGCGCCGGGACCGGCAATTTGTATTACGACGCGTATCTCAGCGTAACTCTGCCGGTTCCATCCATCCAGCCGCTCGACCAGGGCATGAGTCTCTCGCGCCAGTATTTCACGCTTGACGATTCAAAGAACCCGATCACCGAAATTCAGCGCGGCGAGCTGGTGCGCGTCCGCCTGACGATGGTCGTGCCGGACGCACTGCATTACATCGTCATTAACGATCCTTTGCCTGCTGGTCTCGAAGCCATTGACGCCTCCATCGCCACTGACACAACCGTGCCGACAAAATACACCGTCCAGGATTACAACGAGCGCGGCTTTGGCTGGTGGTATTTTACGCACACCGAATTGCGCGATGAAAAGGTTGTTCTCTCCGCCGATTATCTGCCCGCAGGCACATACGTTTACACTTATCTTGCGCGCGCCAGCACCGCCGGGACGTTCAACGTCATCCCGCCGACTGCATCCGAGTTTTACTTCCCCGATGTCGGCGGACGAGGCGCAGGAAGCGAATTTGTGGTAACACCCTAGCGGTAATCACCTGATTTTGCCTGCTTGTATGCCGCCCTTGAATTTTGTATACTGTATTCAGTCAAAAGCCAACCCGGAGGAGATTCGCAATGGACCCCGTCACATTAGCCGCAACCGCGACTACAATCCTTGCGCCGTATCTTGCCAAAGCAGGCAAAGTTGTTCTCGAAGATGCCGCAAAGGAACTTCCCGAGGCGGTGGGGAAGGTATGGGATAAGCTCGCTCAGCGTTTTCACGACAAGCCGGCGGCGGAAGACGCTGCCAGGGATTTGTTAAGCAAACCGGACGACGAAGATAATCAGGAAGCCTTCAAGACTCAATTGCGAAAATTGTTGAAGGAAGACCCGGACTTCGCCTCGGAATTTGAAGCGTTGGTTAACAATGCGCAGGCCATTATCAATCAGCAGGGAAGCGGCGCCATCGCGACTCACGGCGGCGTCGCGGCAGGGCAGGGCGGGATTGCCATTGGCGGCAATGTCGAGGGAAACGTCATTATCGGTAACAACAACACAGTTGCCGATAATCGTAATAAACAATAATCATGGCCGCGCCTCCGCTCGCCGCTTCCGTTGTCGTCCAGGGCAACGTCGAGGGAAGTATCGTCTATGGCGACAACAATTTTGTTGTCAATACCAATAACGGAACGATAATTTACAAACAAGCCACGCCGCGCGTCTCGGCGCGCACGGTGACTCCAAAGCCGCCGCGCAAGCCAAAAAGCTTCATTGGACGCGCGAAGGAACTGGCTCAGTTGGAGAACTGGATTGCAGGCAATGCGCCGGTCTTGCTTTCCGGTCAGCCCGGGCTTGGCAAAACAACGCTTGCCAAGCAGGCCGCAAACGGCCCCGCGGTGCTTTCTATGCCGAACGGCGTTGTGTTCATCGAGAGCCCAGATGTGGATGGGAAAATTCTGGGCTTCGACGATGTGGTCCAACTCATGTTCGACGCTTTATTCGATTCTGATCCGCCGCTCAAGGTAGACGTCGCCTCGGCGCGCACCTATTTGAGCAACGTTCGGCCGCTGGTTTATCTTAATGGCGTTTCGCTGACCAGCGCCGACCTTGATAATCTTTCCAGCTTGTTTCCTTCCACACCGGTTTTGATCGAAACCGAAGCGCCGGTTAGCGACGACGACTACGAAGATATGCCGCTTGGCCCATTCAAGCGTGATGACTCGCTTGCTTTGCTGGCAGACCGCTCCGGCTTACCCGTCGATTCGACGTCGCAACCCATTTTTGATTCGATCGCAAGCATCCTCAACGATGTTCCCGGGGCGCTTGCAATTATTGGAAGCGCGCTCAAAGAAAATCGGCTGAAACTCGAAGAGGTGCCGGCTGGCTTGAATGCAATTAACCCCGGAACCAAAACGCCGGCCGGGACTGCGATGGCGCGCGCATACCGTCTGGTTATTTCAACGCTGTCCGCAGATGAACGCGCCATGTTGATCGAAACGGCATCCGTCCCGGGCATCTCGGTGGACAGAAAATGGCTGGAACGTGTAAGTCATGGCGAAGATGTCAGCAGGAAATTGGAATCGCTTCAATTGCTGTACGCCAACAGTCCGCGTTTGAGAATGAATTCCGGCCTGCGCGAAGTCGTGATGGAAAATCAGGACGATGCGCCGGCAAGGGAACAACTTCTTCAATACTTTGTCGAACAGTTAAGAAACAGATGGAGCGACTTCGATTTTATCCGCGATGAACTGGGTAATTTATTGGGCTTGTTTGATTGGGCGATGTCGCAGCAGCGCTGGAAAGAGGTCATCGCCCTTGGCCGCGCTCTCGATCCTTTTCTGACGTTGAACGGCCTCTGGGGCGCCTGGCATCATCTCGTTGTTGAAGTTTATCAGGCCGCCGCCGTTTTGGGCGACGACGCGGTCGAGGGCTGGGCGCTTCATCAAATGGGAACTTCGGAGATCGGCTTCGGCGATTTGGATTCTGCAAGACGAAATTTGGA
>JBHORD010000135.1:0-17650 GCA_042408355.1 Anaerolineales bacterium | reverse complement strand
AAAGAACTCGCTTGTGTAAACAAACTGCATGACTCGATGGACGACGTTCTTGCTTCTGCTGAATACATGCTGATGCAACAGAACGACCCAACCAGCATTTTTAGAATGTCGTTTTCTAAACTGTTATGAACGACTACTTAGCATTGTTCACCTTCTGGTTTTGATAAATTTTGAAGTTCGACCGGGATATTCATCCGGTGCATATTATGTTCTTTGCAATTTGGGCACGAGCAGGCAATGGGCGTCAGCGTCAAGTGGGCGTCGGGCATACCGGTCATCTTACGCACAGCATCCAACACAGTGTAAATTTCCGGGCGGATGACGCGGTAGTACACGTTCCAGCCCTCGCGGCGGTCCTGCAAGAGACCGGCGTCTCGCAGCACCATCAACTGCTGGGAGATATAAGCCTGCCGATAGCCCAGCACTGCCTCCAAATGACAGACACATTCCTCGCCGCCGCGCAGGATTTCAAGGATTGCCAGCCGGGCTGGATGGGTAAGCGCTTTGAGCAATTTGACTTCTTCAGAATAATCGTACATGGATGCCCTTATTCAATCTGTTGAATGTGATTGTAACCATGCAGGCGCAAATTGAAAGGTACATAATGTCACAATATCCGTATTATATTCATCCTTTTGAATATTATCTGGCCGAAACAAATCCCCGTTGGACAAACGGGGATTATCTCTACTTAAAGGATTTCTGATCCGGCGGGAACGCTTCCGCCTGCTTTTTGGTGTGATTGCTTTGTCGTCAGTCCAAGAAACCTTCTCTCGGCTTGGGCTCCCTGCCCGCTTTGGTTTCCTAACCCGAATTCATGTTAAATTTGGAATGACAACCAGCATCTCATCGCGCATCTTGCGAAAATCATCCATGTCATCAGTCAACGCGGGATCGGGAAAACTGCGATGGACTTTCTTCCCTTTTCCGAGCCAGACGGGACATTCCTCCTCCGCCGAATCGCAGACCGTGACGACCAGGTCGAAGTCCACGTTGCGGAACTCGTCGGCGTGCTTCGAGCGGCCCTCGTGATGAATGCCGATCTCTTCGAGGGCGGCAATCGCCTTGGGATGAACGTAGCCCGCCGGCTTCGTCCCCGCGCTGACGGCCTGCCACTTGTCGCCCAGCCGCGCGTTGACAATCGCCTCCGCCATCTGCGAGCGGCAGGAATTTCCTGTGCATAGAAATAAAACTTTTCGCTTCATGCTTCTCCGTAACGCGGAATTCATTCCGCCATAATGCGAGATGAATCTCGCAGTACAACTTCTTCAATTTTACGGCGGATGGCGGGAATGGCAATCTTTCCGCCGCTGCTCAACACCTCGCCGTTGACCAATACCAGCGGCAACTGCGCGCCCGCAGGCATGGACGGGCAGTCCGCGTCGAACAGATCGTAGTATTTGACCTGCACATCCTCGCCGAAACGCGCCTTCAATTGTCCCGCCGCCCACGCGGCGACCTCGCGCCATGAATCTTTCACGCCGTCCTTACAGGCAATTGGCGCGCCGATGATTTGAACTTTGATTGGCACGTTCATCCGCAGCACCCCGACCCCGCGTTTGGACCGCAAACGGGCGCGGAGATTTCCCTGCCGCCATGCAGTACCGCCGCAGTCGTCAAAAGTTGGCGCGCCTCGTGACTGCCGCACTTGGGGCAGATCACTTTCAGCCCATCCATTTTTTCTTTTATCGTGGCTTGCACTTCAAAAGTCTCGCTGCATTGCTTGCATTGATAATCATAAAAGGGCATGGCAATTCTCCTAACAAGTCGTCTGCTTTGCCAGCGCGGCAAAGTCCACGCCAAGCAACTGGCTGATTTCCGCGTTGATCTCGCGCAGAAAATTGACCGCCTCCTGCTGGGACTGGGCATACGCCATGATGACGGAATTTGCCTGCACTTGTTTCTGGAGCGCGCGCAGTTCATCCACGTCCGACTGGGTTACGGTATTGCTGTTTTGTTTGCGCCGCAACTCGGCTTGCAGTGTGGAGAGACGTTCCAACAGGGAGCGCGCCTGTGCGTCGGAATTCATCGCCCCCCGCGATTGATGGTAAGACATAAACGCCTCGGAAGCGAGCAGATTCTCAATCAGGTTTTCAGTGGCCTGTTGCAGTTCGGGAGAGAGGGTTGAAATGTTGTTCATGGCATCACCCACAGCAGGACGCGCCGCAGGCGGCGGCATAATTCAGCCCGACGGCTTCGGAAATCATCGCGGCAATTGGCTGACAAAGCGCGGTCAATTCAGCTTCGGCAACGGCATACGCCTGAACCGAAGGACGCGTCACATACTCGTTTTGAAGCCGCTCCAATTCGGCGCGGTCAGCCTCGCTGAGGGCGTTGAGCATGATCAGCGCGCGCAGTGAATTGACCTTCTCCTGATAGGCGGAAAGCGCCTGGCGCGCGGCCGAGTCTTTGTTCAGCGCTTCATAGGACTGTTCAAATGCCCTAAACTGCGGCGTCTCAGCCAGCGCGGCGGCAAAATCGCGCGCCGCGGCTTTCACCACTGACGGCGAGGCCACATCAATATCGTTCAATTCAACATTGTTCATTCCATCTCCTTTTGAGTCGGGCGCACCACCAGCACGGCCTGGCGGCTGAGTCTGATGACATTTTCCAGCGTGCTTCCCGCCAGCATTTCGCGCACGGCGCTCTTGCCATGCGAGCCCAAAACGATCAAGCCCGCGCCGATTTCATCTGCCACGCGCAAGGTTTCTCGAAACGGAATGCCGTGCCGTAACATGGGCTGCGCCTGCAAACCGAACATGCTCAGGGCGTTGCACAACTTTTCCAACCGTTCGGTGCTGTAGCGGTCGAACTCAGCAATCTGTTCTGCGAGACGCTGGCGCATATTTCGTTCATCCTGAACATGCAAAACCGTCACCCGCTTCGTCCCCGCCGACTTGAGCCGCTTCACCACCTGGAAGGCGGCGTCGGCGCACTCCGAAAAATCGGTCGGGAAAGGACGCGGGTGAACATGTGGCTTTAGACTTTAAGCCTCCAACGCTTCGGGAACCTGACCGTACACCTGCTCGCCCAACTCGGACAGCATCTTCATCCCCTTGACCTCGCGCGGCAGGAGCGGAATTTGCACCAGCGGCACGCCGAAGCGTTTGCCAATCTCCGCCAGGTATTTTTCCTGCATAGCGCGGCGCGCTCCCACAAACGGCGTAGAGGCTTGCTCAGGCGGGATGACCATGTTGGCGACCACTAAGCTGGGGTGAATGCCGACCGTTCCCAACTCCTGTGCGGCGCGCCAGGCTTCGAGAATCGGCGTCGCTTCGGGGTACATCACAAACGCAAACGTGCTTTGGGCGGGGTCGGACATCATCGCGATGACTTTTCCAAAGCGCGCCTTGGCAACGTCATCGGCGGCGGTGGCGTCCACCGAGGCGAAGACCTTCACGTCAATCTGCTTGCTCCAGTCCACGGGCAGTTCCAGCAGGCGCAGGGTGTGACCCGTCGGCGCGGTATCGAAGACCACCGCCTGCCACTCGTCCTGCGAGGCGTATTCGATGAACTTATCGAAGGCGGCCATCTCTTCGGTGCAGGGCGAGTTGAGTTCCTCTTCCATCACTTTGATGGCCGACTCGGGGCGTCCGCGTTTGCGCGCGTCGTCGAGGATGCGCGCCTTGTAGGTTTCCGCGGCCGCCTTCGGGTCAATCTTGACCGCCCACAGGTTGGGCTGTCCACTCACGGGGGTCACTTCGTCGCCGACGGGCGTATCCAGCACATCGCCCAGATGCGCGGCGGGGTCGGTGGTCAACAGCAGAGTTTTATGTCCCTGACGCGCCAGCCAGACGGCGGTCACGCACGAGGCGACCGTCTTGCCGACGCCGCCCTTGCCCGCAAAGAAGATCGTTCGGCGATGACCATTTTTGGGTTGAATGTTGAAAGGTTGGAAAGTTGAAGGTTGAGCGACGGGTGCGGTTTGACGTTCAACATTAAAACTTTCAACCTGTAACTCTCTTTCGCCGTCGAAGAAGATTTTCCCCACCCCGCGCAGTTTCGCCGCGCCTTTGATTTCATCCGCCAGCAAAATCATGCGCTGTTTGGGGTAAGCGAACTCGCGCTCGATTTGCTCCAGGTAACGCGCCTGCATTTCGGCGCGCGCCGCAAAGAGCGGATTTTGCGCGCCTGCGGGCGGGATGATGCCATTGATAATCAAACGGAAATTCTGAATCTTCAGTTTACGCAGTTCGTCAATCGCGCGGCGGGTTTCCTTGATGGAAATCGCTTCGGGATGCAGGACGAACACGAATTGCGTCTGCGCCGACTGGCGCATGGCAGCCAGGGCGCGCTCGTATTTGTGCTTGGCGTCTTGAATGGCCGCGGCAGGACCAAGACAGGTCTGCCCGCTGCCCGCGCTGGCCGCGTCAATCGAGGCGCTCCACTCGGCGGGCAGTTCCAGCAAGCGGATGGTGTGACCTGTCGGGGCGGTGTCGAAGATGACCACGTCGAAGGCCGCGCCGTTATCGGCGGGGACGTCCAAAAAATCGGTGAAGCGGTCGAAGGCGGCCACCTCCGCCGTGCAGGGGCCGCTCATCTGCTCTTCCATCACCTGCACGATTTGCGGCGGGAAGGCGGCGCGGATGGGCGCCATGGCGCGGTCAATATATTCCTGCGTGGCTTTGTCGGGGTCAATTTCCATCGCGGATAGATTCGGAACGCCCGCAATCGGCGTGACGTGATGCCCGATTTCCTGCTCGAAAACATCCGCCAGGTTGGAGGCGGGATCGGTGGTGACGATCAGCGTGCGTTTGCCTTCGTCGGCGTAACGGACGGCATGCGTGCAAGCCATTGACGTTTTGCCTACGCCGCCCTTGCCAGAGAAGAAGATGAATTGGGTCATATGGGTTTCCTTGTTCGTAGTGCGAGATTTATCTCGCTGCTCATGCGACATGAATGTCGCAGTACTATCCAAGCGCGGCTCTTACTTCATCTGCCGTCGGGTACGCGCCGACCTTGATGACTTTGCCGCGCACCACGACAATCGGCAGGGCGTCCATTTGTTTTTCGCGGACGAGTTTCATCACTTCGGCATTACCAAGAAACGCGTTGGGGTGGCTGGTCATCTGATAACGCTCCACGCGCAGGTTATCGCGCTGAAGCGACATGACCATTTCATTGACATCCAGTAAAGTCTGGTCGAGGGTGGGTCCGCACAAACCTGTCGGGCAACACATCGGCGGGTCGAAGAATTCGACGTCCGCAGGGGCGATGGAGGTCGGTAAAGTGTTTAGAAGCGGGATAACGTTGTTCATGATAGTTCAATCTCCATTGAAAGGTTTTGGTAAAAATTTTTACTTTTCAGAAACGCTCAAGTCAGGGGCGCAAATCACTGCCTGGGGTCCGCAGGTGAGTCGGCGCGGCTGGATGCGGTTCGGGTCGAAGAACGCGCCGAAAGCGGCATTCAGTTCTTCCAGCGCGGCGCGGTTGACCGAGTAGTATACCCAGCGCGAATCGACCACGTCGCGTTCCACATTCACCAGACCGACTTCACGCAGTTTGCTCAGGTGATGCGAAATCAGGTTGGGCGCCATTTGCAGGGCGTCGCCCAGTTCGCAATTGCATTGCACGCCCTCCATCAGCAGGTTGAAGATCAGCAGGCGCTTGGGTTCAGCCAGCACTTTGAGCCGTTCGGCCAGCATTTCCAAGTTGACAGGAGCAGGATGGAAGCCATCCGAAATATAGTTCAACATGCGTTGAATTATATTCGGAAAGAAAATATTGTCAAGGCTGAGTTATCGAACACCCGCCTTGCCGCCGCGCCGCACGGCGATGACTTCCGCCAGGATCGAAACGGCAATTTCCTCAGGCGTGGGACCTCCCAAGTTCAAACCAATCGGCGCATAGACGCGCTTCAGCGCTTCTTCACTGATTCCGTCCGCGCGCAGATGACCCAGAATCGTTTCGCATTTGTGACGGCTGCCAATCATACCGATATAGCGGACGGGCGAATGGATGACCTGCCGCAGCGCGGCTTCGTCCGAGACGTGGTCGGTCGTGATCAGGACGATGAAACTGTCCGCCGTTAAACGAACCGAATCCAACCCTGGGACATTCGCGCGCCCCGCCTCCGCATCCACCACAACCACGTCGAAGCCCGCCGTCTCGCCCATCACCTTGAGCGGCCGCCCGATGTGTCCGCCGCCAACGATGACGAGTCGCGGCGGGGGCAGAAAGGGCTGGATGAAGACGCGCACCTCCCCGCCGCACAGCGTCCCGACGGCGTCGGCTCCCTCTTCGGTGAGGGAATATTTGGGGAGGCGCGGCAGGCCCTCGGTCAGGGCGAGGCGGGCGTCCTCCAAAATGGCGGCTTCCAGTTTCCCGCCGCCGACCGTCCCCGCAGTTGTGCCGTCCTCCAGCAAAACGATCTGTGCGCCGACCTTGGCGGGCGAGGCGCCTTGAACCTCGATGACCGTCGCCAGCACGGCGGGACGTTTGTTCGCAATGGCTTGCGCCAAAATTTCAATTGGATGAGTTGTCACAGCAATGCCTCCGAGGTTGCCTTGTGGCCGGCAAGGTGTTGATAAGTATTACAAATCAAGATAAATGGTCACATATTACACATCGGACCGATTCCTGGAGCGCAAAGCCTTCCACATGCGTTCTGGCGTGACCGGAATCTCGTCCATCCAAATTCCGGTTGCGTCGTGGATGGCGGCGAGGATGGCGGGAGCCAGCGGCAGGAAGGGCGGCTCGCCCACGCCGCGCGCGCCCCAGGGTCCGCGTGAATCGGGCACTTCAACAATCACAGGCTCGACCTCGTCGGGGACATCCAGCACGGTGGGGATGAGATAGGCGCTCAACTGATCAGTCAGCACATATCCATCCTTCACCTGAAAGTTTTCCATGAGGGCATAGCCCAGCGCCTGGGCAATTGCACCTTCAATCTGTCCTTCCACCAGCTGCGGGTTGATGGCTTGCCCGACATCATCGGCAGAAACCACACGCGTTAAACGGACAAAACCAGTTTCAGTGTCCACCTCCACTTCCACTGCCTGGGCCGCGTAGGCATAAGCAAAATTGGGCATGGATTGACCGGTCTCTTTGGTGAAGGGCGTAGTCTGTGGGGCAAGATATTTGTATTCGCCAATGGCCGGGCGTTCCTCCGCCTGCCACTTTTCCAGCGCCGCCTGCGCCGCGCCGCGAATGGCGTTGCCAGCCATGAAGGTCATGCGCGAGGCCGAGACACTGCCCGAGTTTCCCATTGTCGCTGTGTCCGAAGCGAACAGCGTCACCTTCTCCAGCGGCACGCCCACCGCCTCAGCCACCATCTGTGACATCACGGTATGCGAGCCTTGCCCCACCTCCGCCCCGGCGTGATATGCAACCACGCGCTCGATCTCGCGCCCGCCGTGCAATTCGACTTTTGCCCAGCAGTTCTCCTGATAGCCAAAACTAAAGCCAACGTTTTTGAATCCCGCCGCAAACCCATACCCGCGCAGAACTGACTGCTCACTGCTCACTGCTGACTGATTGCTGACTTTCGCTCTTTCCCAGCCGCGGCCTGTTTTCTGCCATCCGGCCTTTTGCGCCGCCGTTTCGATGACCTGCCCGATGCTGACCGTTCCCGGAGGCGCGGTGCCGACCCCGAGCGTTTCGCCCTCTTTGAGCGCATTCCGCATCCGAAACTCGACCGGATCCATGCCGATAGCATTGGCAAGTTTGTTCATTTGCATTTCAGCGATGAAGTTACCCTGCGGCGCGCCGAAGCCGCGAAATGCGCCGGTGGGAATATTGTTGGTATAAACCGCGTACGTATCCACTTTGACGTGAGGGATGAAATACGGACCCGTGCAAACGACGGTGGCATTGCCCATCACCTTGTTGCTGGTGTAGAAATACGCCCCCGCGTCGGCAATGATTTCCATCTCGGCAGCGACCAACTTGCCTTCGCGCGTCGCGCCCCACTTCGCTTTCATGAACACGGGATGACGTTTGCAATGCCCGATGATGGATTCGCGGCGGCTCCAGACGATCTTCACCGGCCGCTTTAATTTCCAGGCCGCCAACGCCAGCACAATCTGCACCGACATATCCTCGCGCCCGCCGAACGCGCCGCCGATGGCAGGATAGATGACGCGCACCTGCTCCTCGGGCAAATTCAAGGAGTGAGCAATTTGCGCCCGGTCGGTGTGAGGCCACTGCCCGCCGCATTGCACTGTGACACGCCCCTCTTCGTCAATGTATGCCAATCCCGCTTCAGGCTGAAGGTAGGCGTGCTCCTGGAACGGCAGGCGGTATTCGGATTCGACAATGACATCTGCCTCGGCAAAACCCGTCTCCACGTCACCCTTGCGGATTTTGTAATGCACACATACGTTGCTTTCGCCCAGTTCGGGATGGATGAGCGGCGCGTCGGAGCGCATCGCAGTTACCGGGTCCGAAACGACCGGCAGATCTTCGAATTCGACTTCGATCAAGTCACGCGCCTTCGCTGCGGCCTCCTCCGTCTCGGCGACGATCAGGGCGATTTGGTCGCCGACAAAACGAACGACATCGCCGCACAACACGGGTTGGTCAGGTTTCTGCAAGCCGTATTCATTGACCGGCACGTCTTTAGCGGTGAAAACAGCCACGACGCCGGGAAAAGACTCAGCCTTTGATGTATCCAGCCGTTTGATGCGCGCATGGGGACGTTCGGCGAAGAGGATCTTCATGTGCAACATCCCAGACATGGAAAGATCGCCGGCGAAGAGCGCCTGGCCGGTGACTTTGCCCTGCGCGTCTACGCGGGGAATGGGTTTGCCAATTACGTTGAATTTTGTATCGCTCATGCGTGTCTCCATTTGCAGCCCAAATCTGAGACTTGTATTCGATTGCAGAAAAATTCCGCGTTACGTTTGTCCCTAGCGAATTTTGAAACGAGATAACATTTCCCTGCAACACTCTGTAACACAGGCAGGATTGGCGCGGTAGAACACGAATTTTCCTTCGCGCCGTGTCGTCACCAGGTTTGCGCGCCGAAGCAGGGACAGATGATGAGAGATGGTCGGCTGTGTCAAATCGAGTTGCGCGACGATGTCGCTTTCGTTCATCTCACCTGCTTGCAAAAGCGAGAGAATGCGCTGGCGGGTCTCATCTGCCATGGCTTTTGCAAAATCGTTGAAATCACAACACACCACATTGCTCATTGGGATCTATCTCCAAGTACATCGCATGCAGATCAACACTGGCCGTTGTCCATTCTTATCAGTCAGGATGTGAATGAGAGGGAGAGTGATGATGGATCTGGTTACGCTCGTGGTTGTGAACGCAAGCCTCTTCGCGCATTGTCTCGAGGTTCGGTTTCTCCAAAACATATGACTTACACATGTTCAGACTCCTTCCATTTCTTTCCAACTTTGCTTCGGCAGGCGGGACACAAAGATTGTTGTGCGAACCCGATTTGTTCTCCCAGCCGCGCGAGGGAAACATCATCCGCCTGTTCGGCTTCGGCCTTCAGGCAATTGACCAACAGCTCAGCAATCGCCGTTTTGCCCACGCGCTTTGCCAGCAGCAAGCTCCGCATGGCAGGAATGGATTGATCGTTTGCCGTTAGTGCGTGTGCCCGTGTAATCTCGTTCAGCATGGCGCGCAGAAACAGTATTATCTCGTTTTCCTGCGTTTTCATCGCATTATCCGGAGGGTCAAATTTTTTAGGCATTCCTCAACATCATACTTTGGGCTCAATATGGAACTCTTCCGCTCATCTGCGGTTTTCGATCACCGCTTCAACCTGACGTTTAACCTGATTCAGATCTAAAGGCGATTCGCTATTCAAACCTTGTATATTCTGGTCGCTGGTTTAGGCATTATTCGTCCTCGTCTGGAATTGCAAATTGAAGAACAGCGGGCGGCGTGCCGAGCAGGAGCAGGAAGGTCACGATCACGGCGGAGGTGAGACACCAGATGCACACGGCTTTGATGACAAATGGTTCGAGGTAGGTAAGGTAAAGCGAGAAAATTACCGCAAAGAACGCCATTCCAAAGAAGGCAAGATTGGCGGGCCTTGCCAATTTAGAGAGAACTTTCCGCGTCAGCCAGGCGACAAGCATGCTCAAATAACCAAACAGTCCTAACACGCCGACAGGCAGAAAGCCAAACACGGTGGCATAGCGGCTTTGTTGAACGGTGTTGCAATCGCCGACGGGTCCGCAGACGGCTTCAACGGATTGGGTTTCCACATAGGAGAGATACGCCGCTACGCCGATGCCAATGAGAATCAAAATGGGGATGAGCCAATCGCCCCAGGCAGGAAGATGGAACGTCTTGCCTATTGCAAAAGCAATCAGGCTGTAGAGCAATGCGATTCCCATGCCAACCATGATGACGATAGCCAACGTGAAGCCGTTGGATTGCATGTGGGCGGGCGCAATGGGAGCTGTGTCAGCGAGGAGGGGAGTCTCGGTAACGGCGGGCAGGTCAGGGGTCGAGGAAGATGCGGGCGATGTCCCCGACAGGAGTTTTGCGACGATGGGATTCGCGGGCAAGTCCACGCCGCCGCGCGCCCGGTATTGTTCGATCAAACTGGGAAGTTCGTTTGGAATCTGTTGTGAGCCGATCAGAACATGGTCGCCAATGATGAGGAACGGAACGCCTGTCTGTTCCCTGGGAATATTGTACGATGCGGCAACCTGATAAAGAACTTCGACATCCTGAGTGGTTACAACTTCGATCATGAACAAATCGAATTGTTCGCCGTATTTTTCACGCAAAGGCGGAAGCACATTCTGGATGACTTCCTCACAGTGCGGACAGCCATTCATCCAAAAAAGTACAGCATGAACAATGGGCGGCTTGACGGTTTGGGCGGAGGCGGAGAAAACGGTCAGGGCGGCGGCGAGCAGGATGAGGGCTAAGAGGGTGAGGAGGCGCGTCAAATTGTTTTCTCCTTACGGTAGTTCGACCCATCGTTCGCGCGGCAACTTCAGCACAAAGATGGGACAAAAGCCGTGGATGGCGGTCACATTATTTTGTTTGCAAATTTCGAGCGCAATATCGGTCTCGGTGCTGGGCGGCATCCAGAAAATCGGAATACCTAACGCGGCGCAGGTCCTGGCGATTTTCTCGCTGACGGACGCGGGCGCGGCGGTCAGAACCACATCGGGGTTATGCGGCAGGTCGGGCAGGGACGGGTAACAGGGTACGCCGTCAATGTCCGCGTATTTCGGGTTGACGGGCAGGACGGTGTGTCCGTGCCGCGTGAGCGTTTCAAAGACTTCGTAGCCGTATTTGCTTTTGTCTTGCGAGGCGCCGACGATGGCGAAGGTGTGCGAAGTCTGAAGCAAGGGCGCAATCAGGCTCATGCTTGTTCTTCCTTTCTTGATTTGATGCAGCAATCAGTTGCGCGGTATTCTGGCTTGCTCGATATTCAAGCCATCACCTTTGAAAATACCGGGCAACAAAATCTATCTTATTCCTGATATAGAAACACCGGAGAGCCATTCGGCCAGTTTTTCTCGCGGAGGGAGTTCGCGCGTGTTCGCCAGCACGCCGTCAATCAGCAAGCCGGGGATTTCATCCAACGAGATGAAGTGTTGAATTCGTTTTTCATCGTCCACGCGCGCCACTTCAACATCGGTCCTGCCGAGTTCCTGAAGAACTTCGTCAATCAGTGTTTCGAGTTCGACGCATTTGTAGCAGCCAGTTCCCAAAATCTCGATTTTCATGCCATCCTCCTTTAGGAGACTTTCTCGAGTTATGGCGGAAGACAATTCATCGCTTGCGGAAATTCAGACTCACGCCTCTTGCATGGCGGCGTCCGCCAGCCAGGTGGTCACTTCGGCCACGCTGGGGATACGCCCGGCGCAAACCAATTTTTCATTGATGACCAGGCCGGGGGTGGAGAGAATCGGATACTTCATAATCTCAGCATAGTTTTCCACTTTGAGAATTTCAGCCTCGAAGCCCATGCTGCCCACTGCCTGACGCGCGATCATTTCCAGCTTCTTGCAGTTGTCGCAGCCGGGTCCTAAAACTTTGACGGTGATCATAAAGAAACCTCCTTTTCCGTTTCAATGGTGATGGTCGGCTCGATGATGATTTCAGACTTGACCGAATTGGCGACCAGGCTGTACTTCTGTGCGGATTGCAGGGCGCGGCGTGCCCGCGCTTCGATGATCTCCGGTTTCTCATCGCCCGCCGCGATGCGGATGACCGGCCAGAAGCGCAGGTGTGTGAAGGTCTCGGTGCGATCCAGCTCGATCAACTTCGTGCCTTCGGCGCGGCAGTCGTATGAAATCAGATTCAGTTTGAAGCGCTCGGTCGCCCAGATGAACATCATCATGATGCAGGTGTTGGCGGCGGCTACAAAGGCGTCTTCGGGGGTGAGCACGCCGGGGTGACCCTGGGCATCCGGCGGGGCGGAGAAATCCATCTCGGGTCCGTTGCCCAGAGCGATATGTCCCCAATGCTCGCCCTTCCAGGAAACGGTGGTGTTATAGACGGCGGTGCGGCTCATGCAGTGGCCTCCTGTTTTTGACAATAATTGGCATACTCACGTTCCAATGCCGCCGCGTAAGCGGGTTCTTCCTCGGCTGGCACCGGGTTGTAAATCTTGACGGTTTCCAGCAGTTCGCGCACGGTTCCATTCGCCGGGAGTTTTCCCGCCGCGCGGAATTGCTGGAAGATGAGCGGCAGGGCGACCAGCGTGACCGTTTGCCCGTTGATTTCCACTTTTTGAACGGGGATTCCCGATCCGCACGAACAGGTTGCCTCGACCGGTTCCTGCGTTTCAGCCTGTGGAACCTCTTCGATGAATTCTCCGGCGCGGCGGTCCCAGCGTTTGCCGAGCAATTCGTCCACCAAAGCGGCCACATGTTCGGCGGCAGCCTCGACCGCCTGCAAACCGGCTTCGTTCAAGCGGCGCGAGCCTGCGGGTTTGCCGAGGCCGCGTTCGGTCAGCAGATCCGTCAGCACCACGCTGGCGGCAGGTTTGCCCGAATACAATTCGGTGGCGCGCGCCGCGCAGCGTTTGTCGCAGCCATCAATGGCAATGGTCGGATAGAAGCGGGCAAAGGCGCGGTCGCCTTCGCCGCCCGCCAGAAAGAGCGGCAGGCAAATTGTCACGGTGTCAGCCGGGCGAAGTTGTTCCAGCACCTTCAGCGCCGCCAGACGCGTTACCGCGCCTTCGGCCATTTCCTCGCCGGAGCAAGCCACGATGCCAACTTTTTTCTTCGGCAGGTCAACCATTCTGACCTCCTTCAGAGTCAACTTTCCCCATGGAATCCACAACGCTTTGATCTGCACTTTATAGCAGCAGTAAGGCGCGGCCTTCAGAGTCAACTTTCCCCATGGAATCCACAACGCCCGCGATCTCCTCAGCCAGCGCGTGCGCCAGTTGCTGGCCACCCTCGTTGAGTTCGCCGATACCTTGCGGCTTGAACTGCCGGTATCGCCGATAAACATCCAGCACGGCGAAATCCCGCGCCACCGTACCGCCGCTTTCCTTGACCATCTTGGTCGCGCAGGCTAGTTTGCAGCCGTCAATTGTGATGGCGGGACTTTCGGCGACAGCCGCCCGGGCGGACTCGTCTCCCAATACCAGCATGGAGAGCGCCACCAGTTGCGTATCCGCCGGGCGGACATCTTCGGTCACTTCGAACGCGGCTTCCCGGCTGACCGTGCCGTAGGTCTTGCCGATACCGCTGCAAGGCACGATGACTACTTTGCGTGGATGAGTCATAATTTCTTCGCCTCCTCTTCTGCCTGTCCCCGCATCAGTGTGAAATAAGCCTGCGGGTCGAGCAGTGCGGCTTTGTCCGCTTCCCAATGGTCGGCTTCGATAACTGCCAGCCAGCCTTCACCGTATGGATCCTGGTTGATGGCTTCGGGCGCGGTCTCCATCGCGGGATTGATCTCAACCACCTTGCCGCTGACCGGGGCAGTCAGGCTGATGTTCACCTTGATCGTTTCGATGGTTGCCACTTCATCCCCGACATTCAATACCGTTCCAACCGGCTTAACATCGGCGAATGCCACGTCGCCGCTGCGCTGCTGGAGGAAATCCGAGAGTCCAATGCGAACACGATTCCCGTCCGCCTGCGCCCACAAGCCTTCGCTGCTGTAGTAGCGGTCCGTCGCGACTTTGAAAATAAACTTATCTACGGTGGTTTCGAGAAATTCGCTCATGACTTGTCTCCTTGTGATTCCGTGTTCATCGTTTCCGGCAGGAATTGCTCAATGGCATCCATCGTATGGGCGGCATAAATGGAACCAGGTCCCCCGCCCATCAGCAGCGCCACGCCGATGGTTTCCAAAAGCTCCTGGCGTGTGGCGCCGGCTTTCACAGCATCGTGAACATGATAGGCAATACAACCGTCACAGCCAACAACGATGCTGATTGCCAGCGCCATCATTTCCTTGACCTTCGCTGGGAGCGCGCCGTCTTCCACAGCTTTTTTGTGCAGGCGGGCAAAACCGCTCATCGGTCCGGGAAGGCTCTGCCCCAGTTGAGTCAGGCGTTCTTCCAAATGGCGATAGGTCTCACTGTAATCTGTCGTCATCATTCATCCTTTCTAATGTCATGGACATTGAATCACTCCCCACGCCCACAGGCATCCGCCGCAGGTGGGGAAGGTATTGCCAAAACAATCTTCCTGATTGGCTTCGGCCATGTCGCAACCGCCGCACAACGTACACGGCGAAAAGTCAAACTCATGCACTCGCTGGCGAAAAGCGAGATGATTCGCATCGTTCCAGATTTCGGACAGCGGTGCGTCGTTGATGTTGCCGACGACGTAACGGCTGACGGCGCGCGGCTTATTGTGGAGATAACTCACGTGGCTGTGCATCAGCCCGAGGCAGGGACTCACGCTTCCATCCCAGGACACCGCGACGGCTCCCGTTTCGATGAACAGACACTTCCCCTGAGCGGGATTCAGCCGCGCCTCGTTGATCTGCACGTTGTGACGGGCGCGCAGGGTCTGGTACAGCGGCATGAGCGTGTCCTCGTTCCAATCCATGCGCGGCAGTTGCACGGATGGCGACCATATCGAGGGCCGGCTTTCCATCGCATCCAGTGCGCGTGAGTAAAGCATCTCCTCGCACATCTCCGCCGTGTACGGAAGGACATTGGTCACCATGTAATGCGAAATCCCGCAGCGGCTGGCCACGCGCAGGAGATTGGGCAATTCGTTCATATTGGAACGCGCTGCCACAAAAACGATTCCCGTTTCGGGCAGACGGGCATTATGGGTGTAGCGCAGATAATTCAATTTTTCGATGTTCTGCGTGGGGTTCGCGCCATTGGCATAGGCGTCAGCATGGAGGCGGTCGAGCGAGAACCAGACAATGTCCACGCCGAGGCGGATGAACTCCAGCGCCACGTCTTCAGTGAACAAAATCCCGTTGGTAATCAGTTCAACGCGCGATGCGACTGCTTTGGCGCGCCTCACCATCTCGCGGATTTTGGGATGAACGAGCGGCTCGCCAAATCCGCCAAAGACGATGACAGGTTTCTCAGTCAGCGCCTCGATGCCTTCCATCAGCCGCGCAAAGGTCGCCTCGCTCATTGTCCCTTGCGGCTCCTGCCACGAATTGCGGATGCACATGCGGCAGGACAGGTTACAGCGGCTGGTCGGCTCAATGTAGATTTTAGCTGGAGCGGCGGGGGCGCGGCGCAGGATCACGCCATTGGGATTCTCATCAAACAGGATTTCCGCGTCAGATGCCAGCCCCAAGCGCTCACTGATTTCAGGCGGAAGAACGATCTTGCCTTTATCATCTACACGTGCGCAAAAACTGTTTTGGGATGACAAGGCGGCCTCATATTAAAATCATAATTAATATTCATTCTTGTGAATATATTACATCCAAAACAAGACAAACGCAATGTGACTATAATCACAAGCCAAGAATGACTTTTATTCAAAAAGATGAATATATTTGTTGAAAAAAAACTCACCCCGCTCTGTTTCTATGATTTCGAACAATGCGGGCAATCACAATTGGACAATGTCTCCGGCCAGGTGAATTGTGTTTCTTCTCCCAACGCTGTCCGCGCAGAATCCAGCACGGAGAAAACATCCGGTTTGCTGATGCGATAAAAAATGTTCAGCCCTTCGCGTCTCGGCTCGACGATTCCATTTTTTCGCAGTTCCATCAACTGCTGGGAAATGTACGCCTGCCGGTACCCCAGCGCCGCTTCCAGATGGCAAACACAGGCTTCGCGCGTCCGAAGCACATCCAAAATAGCAAGACGCGCCGGATGCATCAAAGTCTTGAATAATTTTGCCTGCGGATCGTAATTGTATTTTCGCTTTGCCATAACATTCATCCTGACGAATGTTATTTTAGGTTTGACCAGTTGGATTGTCAAGCAAATCGGAAACCTGGCAAGCTGTGCGACGGTTGTCATGGAACGGCTTGCAGTTTGTCACTTGCTCTGTCAGGTTTTTCCTGACGAAACGCAAAAAACAGTCATACTTTTCCCGCTATAAGAATTTCCCCATTGGGTTGAAAATGACACTGGCATGATCGGACTTTTGTCCGAATCCATTTCATAAGGAGAAGCTCAATGTCCAAACCGAACGAAGCAAATTTGCTAAGCAAGTATGCTTCCGAGGCGTTTGCCGGCCTGGTCGCCCCCGTGCTGGACGGGCTGGAGATTTCCGCCCTTCCCGCGGTTGACCTTCCGGTGAAAGAGGATGTGCTGGTGCGCATGGAACGTGAACTCAAGACCGCATTGGCCAAGCCTGCCTCGGAACGGCGCTGGGTGATGGTGATTGACCTGCGCAAATGCGTGGGATGCAATGCCTGCACCGTTGCCTGCATTGCCGAAAACAAACTGCCCCCGGGAGTAGTTTATCGCCCAGTGCTGGTCGAGGAAATTGGAACCTATCCAAACACAACGATGAAGTTCCTGCCTCGTCCGTGTATGCAATGCGACAATCCGCCCTGCACCGAAGTCTGCCCGGTGAACGCGACCTACAAGAATGAAGATGGCGTAGTGGTGATTGATTACGATCAGTGCATCGGCTGTCGCAGCTGTATTGCGGCCTGCCCGTACGGCGCGCGTACTTTCGACTTTGGTTATACCTACACACAGGGATTGCCCGTTCAGGATGCCATCATCGGGAGTAACACCGCAGGTACATATGAACATCTCCCCAACTTCGAATACGGCGAAGAATGGGCGCGTAACGGCAAATACGAATCTCCGATCGGCAACGTGCGCAAATGTCACTTCTGCCTGCACCGCGTCAAGGACGGCATCCTGCCCGCCTGCACCACCACCTGCATCGGACGCGCCACCTACTTCGGTGATGCCAACGATCCAAACTCGCTGGTATCCGAGTTGATTTCCGGCAATAACGTGACACGGCTCAAGGAAGAACTGGGTACCGAGCCGCGCGTCTATTATCTGGTGTAGGAGGCGAGCCATGTTGAAAAAAGCAATCTACGCGCTGGGCGCAATTGCCCTGCTGTTTGGCTTGTGGGGCTTCTACGAACGTCTCGCCTTTGGCGAAGACTATGTTTCGTATGGCTCTGCAGTGGTCTGGGGGCTGTGGGTGGCGGTGTATTTCCTCTTCGGCGGAATCGCTATTGGCAGTTTCTTTGTTGCCTCGCTTGAATATCTTTTCGGCATCCAGGCATTCAAAGGTTGCGGCAAACCCGCCCTGTGGACTTCGTTAGTGACCCTGGCGGTTGCCATGATGTCCATCGGTTT
>JBHORD010000133.1:0-50672 GCA_042408355.1 Anaerolineales bacterium | reverse complement strand
AAAGACAGTTGCGCGTTGAGGTTATAAGCAGTCAGCCCGTTCTGGGCGCGATAAGCATTGATGGCGGCAATCACATCGTTGACGCGGCTCGAGTCGGTTGTGAATGCGCAAGTTGAAACCAGCAAAGCGGAGCCGCCGGATGCGCCTGCTCCGGAGCCGGTCCCCGATTCGCCGCCCGAAGCCGCAGGGGCGTTGCTCACAACGATGATGACCCACAACTTGGTGTTTTTATCAATCATCATTTTCACGCCAGCCGGGTTATGGATTTCGAAGTTGGCACGATATGTGTTCGCTTCATTCGGCGCGGTCATGTTCACGGAAAGATCGAGCATATCGCCGGGCTTCGTCTCGCTCAATGAGATCGAATCGGGCGCGCCCATCTGTGCCCCGGAAAAGAACACAAGATGATATTGATTGTTCCAATAACAGGTTCCGGTATTTTGAACGCGCCAGGTCTTTGTGAACGCCGCGCCTTTACGGAAGACGGCGGCGTCCGGCACGGTGACATCCGCAACGAAGGACGCCGCGTCAGTGCAATCGGGCGGATTGGTGGGCGGTGGAGTCGTCGGCGTTTGTGTGGCTGGAACAGGCGTTGATGTTTCCGTAACAAGAGCCTGCGTTGAGGTTGAGATTGTCGGCGGGACCGGCGTTATGGCGGGCGACGGTTTTATCGGCGCATTGCCGCCGCAGGCCGCAAGCAGAAAAGGCATCAGAAAGGCCGCGCTGAAGATTCTCTTCATACCCATCTCCTTCTTTCTTTTACAATACGGCCGGTGGACCGTTCGACGCATTGAAAATTCACGCTGTTCAGAACATCATCATCTGACCTTTTGCCTGTTCGACCGGATCGGTGGCAATCTGTTCTTCGAACGTCTCCCGCGTCAAAATCGGGACCTCCGAGAGGGCGCGCACCAAACGATATTTGACCAGCCGGTAATTTTTCAGCCGTTCCGCGAATTGCGGATCGCGCTGTTCCTTGTAAGCGACAAGCCCGGCGCGCCCGCCGGGGATGACGATGACGCATTGCGAAGGCGGATAAGAATTGTTGTCGAGCACGCGTCTGACCAATGCCGAAGCCAGAACAAAAAATATGAGCGCAGGCTTTCCATTTTCTTCCCAAAATAAAATTTGATCCTGCCTGCGCGTTTGATATTTCAATCGTTTGCCAATTGCCAGAATCAATTCCCCGGTCTTTGTCAAATCCGCGCGCCGCGCGGAGGCTTGATCTTCGGGCCTTAACTTCCAACTTGCTCCATTCTTCTCCGCGTATGAGTTCAACACCGCATAAATCATGGCTTTGGACGGCGTGAGCAAACCTGTAAATTTTTGATAAAGATCGTTTTCGATTTCGAGATAGATGCTCTCCTTGCGCTTTTGAAGAAAGGTCACGATCTCCACTTCCACGCGGTCCGTCAGCGATTCCCTGCGCGGCGGTTCGCGCAGGCTCCATAATCCGGCCTCGAGGCTTTCGCCGGTTGAATGATGAACGAAGCGATCATCCTCCTTCAAAGCCGTTTCCAGCAATGGCTGGATGGTTCTCAATGCAACGTCGAATCCCTGATCCGGCTTTTTCAACGAATGAGATTCATGCAGTGCCAGCAACGCGGCCGCGTGGACATGCAGATAACTCGCCGGTTCGCCGCGTCCGGTCAGATAATCCTGCACGGCATGGCGAATGTTTTTGACCTCCGGATCAACAAATCCGCGCTTCAGACGTTCGCCGCGTTCCCACACAATTTGAATCGGATCGTGCTCCGTGCGCAAGGCCATGCCCTTCAAATCGAACTCCGCCGCGCTGGCCGCCGTCACGGCGGAATTCAGAAAAGCAGGTTCAGCTTCGGGCAGTAATCCAAAGAACGGCGTGCCAATCGCCAGCAATTCAAAGAGATGATTGAACGCCGAATTCAGCGCGGTCGCGTTCCATGCCCAATCGTAACGGCGCCGCCGCAAGGCGATCTTGTAGGGTTCGACCGCTGAACGCCCCCACAACCATCCGGCCCACAACGCCGAGAGCGTCCAGAACGCTTGATTCGGACGCGGCAGGGAACCGATCACCGCCGCGATGGGAATTTCCTTTTTGACCTCGTGTGCAAGGTCCTTGAGCCGGCCCTCGTAGATGCAAATGCCGCCGCTTTCCGGAATTCGATTTGGCCACGCCGCGCACGGGACGCCGGAGGCGGTTTCCGTCCATGAAGCGATTCCGTCCTCAAGCATTTTCCAAAGATTGTGCTCGCGAAATTGATTCGGCGTGGACAGTTGTTTCGGCCTCGGTCTTTCGGCCGGATGTCCCCACAATGTATTGCCCGCGTCGCAGGCCATGAGAATCAACGCGGTCAATGCACGGCGGCGTTCAGGCGTGAGATTCAAACTATCCAGGCGGTTGATGATCGTGGTCAACACATACAGCGGACGCGGCAGATAATGTTGAATCGCTTCTTCTGCAAAAACGCGGTCTTCATCCTCCAGACTTGTCACGCGTTCGAGGGCGCGTGAACGATGCAATGCGTCCGTCGCCGCAATCTTTTTTGCGCGCTCAATATCCTCGGGTGTTGTAACGCGTTCGCCTTTATCTCCGCAATTTTCACATTCATAAATTCTGGCAAACGGTGTGTCTTCGCCTTTGCGCCAAAGAAAAGCCCGGGCTTGAATTTCGCTCCCGCATTTTTCACACCTGGTCAAATACAGCCATTGAAGGTGGGTCTCCAGGCGTTCATCGCCTTTTTTGGAGATTGCCAAATCTGCCAGCGCGGCTTTGAAGTCCGATTCGGACGGCGGGTTCGCCGCCATTTCCAACAGGAAACGCGTGATCGGATTGTTGACCGTGACCAGCACGCGATAACCCGCGCGCGCGGCTTCGAGGGGCAATCGGGGAGCGAAGCCAAAGGGGTCAAGCAGCCAGCTTGAAGTTGGGATATGATGCGAGAGCCAGGTTGACAACGACCCTTCTTCGAGCGGCGGAATGAATCGCGATAGCGGGCCAGGGTCAGCCGGTTTGAGTCCGGGGATGTACGGCAGACTCTCCATGCACTAAGTATACAATCCCCCAAATAAAAAACAACCTTCACTTCGGTGCTGGTGTTTATAAGGAATTTGAGAGCGGTTCTTTCGGAACCGCATGAAGATCAATCTCAATAGCTGAAAGAAGAAATTGGATGCCGAGCAAAACCGAAAGCGTCGCCAGCATTACGGTTCCGGTCGGCGCGGGAATATTTGCGCTGGCGTAGTGAATCCATTTGAGGCCGCCGAAGATCAGACCAAATAAAAGAAGCGGCAAACCGACAAGGATATAAATGCTCCCCATCGAAAAATCATAAATGAAATTTTTCAAAAGAATACGGCGGAGGAATGTGCCAAATAATTTCGGGGGAAATTCGAACAGCACCCGATGGATCACGAGACTCGACGCTTCGCCTTGATAACGCGCCGGCATGGGAACATCCTGCACCACCGCGCCGAGCAGATAGAGATTGGCGAGCATCGAAGTTTCGAAATAATAGCCGCGATCAATTTGATCCAGCGGCAATTGTTTTAATGCTTCCGCGCGGATGGCGATGAATCCGTTGGTCGGATCAAAAAGATTCCAATAACCGGTGGCGGCTTTGGCGAGAAACCCAAGCCCCATGTTGCCAATGCGCCGGATGATCGGCATTTGTCTCAGGGCGGTAAAATCGCGGAAGCGGTTGCCTTTGGCGTAATCGGCTTTTCCGGCGATCAACGGCATCAACAAATCGGGCAGGCGGCTGACGTCCATCTGGCCGTCGCCGTCGAACTTGACAATAATTTGTGATCCAAGTTCGAGCGCTTTTTGAAAGCCGGTGATCATCGCGCCGCCCACACCCTGGTTTTGGGCGTGCCGAACCAGCACGATGCGGGAATCGTTTTTAGCGGAAGCAGCTGCCAAGTCGGCGGTGCGATCCGGCGAAGCGTCATCCACAACAATGATATGCGTGAGGAACGGCGGGAGCCCGGTCAGAACGGACTCGATCTCGCCTTCCACGCGGTAGGCCGGAATCACCGCCGCAATACAATATCTTTGAAGATCAATCGGTTGAAACATTTTCAAATAATTGTAATCGAACCTTGGGCGGAGCATTTATGCTTTTTGCGTTAGAATTACAGCCAGATTTCGGTAAAATGGGATTCTGACAGGCAAATATGGCGTCTTCGAGGGAACGGATTCTAATCGTTGAAAGCAACCCCGACATCAGCGATTTCATCGCCCGGCAGGCTCTTAAGCCGCTTGGCTATGAAACGGTTTTCGTCGCGGATGCCGCCTCCGCTATTAAACAGGCTGTCCAAAACCCGCCGGATTTAATCGTTGCCGATTTGAATTTACCCGGCTTGAGCGGAAAGGATTTACTGGCGGCATTGACTTCGCAAGGAATCCATGCCCCGCTGGTAGTCATCACCGAAAAGGGGCAGGAATCCAGCGTGATTCAGGCCTTTCGGCTTGGGGCGGTAGACGCGTTATTTTGGCCGGCGCGCGATGCCGAGATCGTCCGCGTGGTGGAACGCGCATTACAGCAGACGCATGAGGCGCGGGCGCGTCAAAAACTGGATCAGCAATTGCAGGCCGCCAATCAGGAACTCCAACAGCGAGTCCGCGAATTGACCACGATTTTGGCGATCGGTAAAGCAGTCATTTCCATCAACGATCAGCGCCAGCTTTTTGACCGGATTGTCGAGGGCGCGTTGGAAGTTTCCGAAGCGGATATCGGCTGGCTGGTATTGCGGGACGATCAAACCAAGATGTATCTTTTGGCGGCCAGCCGTAATTTGCCGGACAGTTGGGCGAAAAAAATCAATCAACCGCTGGAAGATGGCATCAGTTCGCTGGTGGCAGTTTCCGGCGAGACGCTGGTCATTCACGGTGATCCGCTGGAGAATTTCAAGGTGTCCATGCTGGGGAAATCTGCGGCGGTGATACCCCTCAAAGTTCAGAATGAAGTGATCGGATTACTGATCGTCGTCCGCAAGATGAACCGCGAGTTCAGTCAGAATACACAGAATTTGCTCGAGGCGGTGGCTGACTTTGCATCCATTTCGCTGGTCAATGCGCGGCTGTTTCGCGCTGTCGAGCAAACGGCGGAAGCCGCCAAGCTCACCGAAAAGGCCCGCACAGCCATGCTTGAATTTTTGAGGGAATCGATTCGGGAAGAAATTCAAGTAACGACATATCCGCTCGAGGCATTAATCTCCGGCAAGGCGGGTTCGTTGACGGAAGCGCAGGCGCAGGCTTTGAAAACCATACAAAATTCCCTGCAGCGCCTGTCTCGTTCCTCGGAGAAAACGATTCCGCCCGCCGCCATAAAACCGAAGTGATTCTTCATGGAACAGCGCGAACTGATTCTTCTGGCAATGAACGAGCCGCAGATTCGACAGCTTATGGAGCGCGCCCTGCGGGCCGTTGATTATGATGTGGCGATTGTTCATGATCGCACCGGATTGGACAAGGCGTTGGAAGAATCGTCGCCGGCATTGCTGTTGATCGGCGAGAATTTCGATTCCCAAAGCGGGATTGAAATCGCCGCAGAACAGCTCGATCGCTTCCCGACTCTTCCGATTCTTCTATATGCCGAAAGGGATACGACCGGCATTGTCAAGGCGGTCATCAACGCAGGATTAAGCGGTTACCTCTACCCGCCTCTCAAAACGGACGATATTGTGGATTCCGTTAAACGAAGTCTGGCGCGCGCCCGGCATCTCGGCGATTGGATTCGCCGCGAGGTCAGGAAGACGACCTCCTCCCTCGAGAAACGCGCCGAGATTTCGGAGGCCGAAAAACATCGCCTTGAATTGATCATTGCTGGAATCGAAGACGGCGTCATCGTTTTGGATGACCACAAGAAAATCCTTTTGATTAATCGCGTGGCGCGGGAAGCCTTCGCGTTAGATGGGCTGGATGTGGTTGGCCAGGCCGTTTCTGACGTGATTTCCAACAACGATTTTCAAGCCCTGATGGCCAGGTCCGAGGAAGGCGGCGTCAAATATTATGAGCTGAATTTCGATGACGGCCGCGTGTTCAATGCCCAGTACACGCCCATTCCGGGCATCGGTTCGGCAATCACCATGCAGGATATCAGCTATCTCAAACGCCTTGACCAAATGAAGAATGATTTTGTACACACCGTCTCGCATGATCTGCGCTCGCCGTTGACGGCTGTTTTGGGGTATGCCGAACTCGTCGAACGCGTGGGCCCGCTTAATGAACAACAGACGGAATTCGTGCATCGAATTCAAGGCAGTGTCCAAAACATCACGGCGTTGGTCAATGACTTATTGGATTTGGGAAGACTCGAAGCGGGATTCGACACCCGCCGCGAAACGGTTCAAATTGAAAGCATCCTGGAGTACTCGCTTGGTCTATTAGATTCGTTGGTGAAAAAGAAGAACATTCGCCTGGTGAAGAAGATTGCGAAGGAAATTCCGCCTCTGCGGGCGAATCCGATTCGCATCCGGCAAATGATTGACAATTTGATCGGCAATGCTATCAAATACACGCCCGACGAAGGCGAGATTGACGTTTCTCTGCGCGCCGAGGATCATCAGATCATTTTGCAAGTTTCAGACAACGGGCCGGGGATTCCGCTCGATGAGCAGACGCGCATCTTTGAAAAATTTTATCGGGCCAGCAACGTTTCCGAGACCAGCCGAGGCACGGGCCTTGGGCTGGCAATCGTAAAGTCGGTTGTGGAAACACATCATGGCCGCGTATGGGTGGAGTCAAAGCCCGATCAAGGCGCTTCGTTTTTTGTTGTTTTGCCCGCTTTCGAACAACAGGAAAATCAGCAAAATGCAGCCTCCTGACAGTTTTGGAACGGGGTGCGGATGAACACTGAAAACCCGGATATCAATCGTTCTTGTTTTAAATCTGCATTTGCCTGCACGCATTCTCCGGTATCCGCGCCCCAAGTCAAAATGTCAGGCCGTTGGAATAAAAAATCGTTGTACTATTAAATGCCACCGCCGGGGAAACCGGCGGTGGCTTTCGCCAAAGGAGGAGACAGTGAGGAGCATCTTGGAGGTGTCTTTGTTCCGTCTCCGCGTTCATAATACACTACGCGGCAGAGTCAAGTCATTATCAAATGTCACCGATACATGGTGATTATATTCACAAATAAACCGTATGTAGCGTGAGGCGAAAATTCAACAAATCCGCCATTTATAACCGCTGTTTCAAGATAAATTCACGCGCCAACGAGATTGCCTCCGGCGTATTCTTGTATTCTTTCACGAACAATTTTGGATGGGGATTCCCGGTAATCATCTTTGAAACTTTGCGGCCGGTTTGATAAAGGCAAAGAACCGGTTTATCCATTTGAAGTGCAAACCCTATTTCGTATCCCACCCCATGCGAAGGAACGCTGACCTCCGCGATCAACATCCCGGCAGAACGAATCCAATTCACATCGCGCTCGTAAACATCGCGCGGCGCCATCAGGGATTCGATTGCCGATACATTTGATTCGGCGAGATGCGCGGTCGGAATGGAATGACCATCCGAAAGCAGAGCCGCTGTCAGTTCCTGATAGACGCGTTCAAACTCGCGCCCGCCTGTAATCGAGCACGCAAAGTAGATATTCATTTCTTGGGCAAACGCGAGAGGATCGAATAATTGGGCGGCCTCGGCTTCACAGGCTGATCCGCGCCGGCGCGCATGCTTTCAAGTTCTGCACTGAATCCCATCCAGTTTTGAACCAGCAGGACAAGATGCGGCGTTTTATCTTTGAAGAAAAACGGTGAAAGAAAAAGCCTCAAGGTCGCCGGAGGAACCGGAAATGAGTTCAACTCGACCACAACGGCGGTGAGATTGCCAAGCGGCTCGATGATGTCGCGTTTGTTTCCAGATAATGACCGCGGCGGGAACAGCGCATGCATGGTTGCCGTCGTTGTGCGCTGGACGCGGCGATATGAAATATTCAACCGAAATAACGGCGTGACCAGCCGAAGGTGATCGCCGAACGGCTGGACATACGCGCTCTTGCGCAGTGCAAGCATGACGAACGAGATGACAATCACCGCTGCGCCCAATCCGGCCAGCGTCATCCAGCGCCATGGTTCGGTCAGACGGGTATAAAGATCGTTGTAAAACGGCCAGGCCAGCGCGATTAATCCCAGCCCCATGCAAAAGACCGCCGGCCACCAGCGATCCATCATGCGTGTGTAAATCAAAAGTGGATAACGTCTGCCCGCTCTTGCCATGGACATTATTCTTCATCGTTTGACGGTACCAGCCGCCCGCCTCTTTTCTCGACGCCGGACTCGCCGCCGTTTAATTGAGCGCTCAAACGCCCGATGGCTTGTTCGAGATGTTCGCCGCGCAGACTGA
This sequence comes from Anaerolineales bacterium, assembly GCA_042408355.1. Taxonomy (GTDB): domain Bacteria; phylum Chloroflexota; class Anaerolineae; order Anaerolineales; family Villigracilaceae; genus Fen-1038. The sequence continues at coordinate 42,343 of JBHORD010000133.1, read as the reverse complement.
ACGTGATATCGCCGCGCGTCTTTTCGATGATGCCTCGCGCCAAATCGGTTTGACGGCGCAGACCGCTGGTAATTGCATCCGGATAATCCATCGTCACCAGCACGGAATAAATTTCGTCCATGATTCCGAGCAGACGTTCAGCTTCCTCTGAATATCCGTGGCGCAAGATGTCGAGGGTCCTGCGCCGCAATTCGCCTACAACTTCGGCCAGGCCATTTAGATAAGTAAAGCCGGAAACGCCGAGCTCTTCCGGCGTGAGCAGAGGCTGGTTTTGAATCAGCGCGCAAGTGACGTTCGCCTCAACGAATTCCTTTAAAGCATCCTGTGTATAGCCTGCAAAAAACAGATCGGGATAATCAATCAAATCGTTCTTTAATGACGCGGCGAGGCGGCGCGTTTCGGCCAGATGTTCATTCATGACCTCTGCTTCATTGCGGTGGAGGGCGCGGATGGCAAGCGAACAGGCGCGTGTCAATTGACGCGCCTGGGCAAGCGCCTGGTCGCGGGCAGACGTCCGCGCCTCGAAATCTTGGCGAATTTGTTCAGCAATGCTTTGCAGTTTGTGCATACTATGAAAGCCAATCAAGTTTGATCGTTTTTGGGAGGCTCCGGCGGCTGGTGCGGACGGAAAAGATTCTCCGCCAGCGATGAGTTGATAGGCACGGCAATTTCTCCAAAGGCGGCTTCGTAACGCGCAATGTTTTCGGCCAAGGCGCGCAACAATAATTTGGCGGAAAGCGGCGACATCAACACGCGCGCTTTGACGGTGGCTTTCGTTTCGGCGGGAAGCAGGTGCGCAAAGTCAATCACAATATCGGCGGGCGAATGCGAGATGCGCGCCAGATTGGCGTAAGCGATCTCAAGGCCGTCAGGTACGATAAGGACTGGAGAAGCAGGAGGCGGAGGCAGAGACATGGGATGAGTCCCAACAAGTCTTTCTGTCTTACACGTCCGATGCGGCGGCGTGCAAGACGAGCAAACTAGAACGGAATATCATCTTCGGCGGGCGCCGCGGTCATATCACCGCCATCGGCCATCATGCCGCCCGCATCCCCCTCGCCGCGTGAACTCAGGAAACGAACCGTTTGGGCGGTTACTTCAAAGGACGCGCCCGAAGTTCCGTCCTGTCGTTGCCAAATGCGCGGTCCGCCTGTATTTTTATCGGGCGTCAATCGTCCTTCAACCAGCACTTTGGAACCCTTTTTCAGGTACTGGTTGCAGATCTCGGCTTGTTTTCCCCAAGCAGAAACGCGGAACCAGATCGTTTCATTGACTTGTTCGCCGTTGCTGGAGGTGTATTTGCGGCTTGTGGCGACGGAAAAAGAAGTGACTGCCTGCCCCGATGGCGTATAACGCATTTCGGGGTCCTTGCCCAGATTGCCGGCGATGATAATTGTATGAAACATGGCATCTCCTTTTGAGTTAAGGGAACGCCGCAGTCGCGGCGTTGACGATTGTTGTTTCCATTTTACACTTATTATCTATCGTTGCGAGGAGATTTAAAAAAATTGACCGCCGCTTCCGGTGGCGGTCAATTTTAAAGGCTAAGGTCGTTATCAATCGGCAGTGGCAGGAACAGCTTGCGGCGTCTCGTTCGGCTGAGGCCGGGCGGCGGCGAGGAATCCGGCAAACATCAAAATTGCCGCGATCAACTCGCCAACATACAGATATTGTCCATAGCCCAGGCCTGTTAATTCGCTGGCGGAGGCTACCGACAGGGCGCCCACTGCAATCAGAACGTTTCCAATGACGCGGTTCGGCAGAACGCGCTTGCGCCAAAACAGGAATGCGGAGTAAAGCGCTCCGCCCACCAGCAGAACCAGCCCAACGGTTCCGAAAATAATCGTGGGGATAAGAATGAGCCTGAAGGAGGCAGGCGGGATGATCGCTTTGTACTGCTGGCTGATCGGTATCCCCAAATGAAAAGCGTTGTCGTTGATCGGGATGGATAACATCAGGACTGCGCTGGCGAGGCTTGCCAGTATCAAAATGCCCGCGACAATGTGAACCCAGCGCCGCCTGACCAATAGATAGAGCGTACCCTGGCCAATCCATGCCGGATTCAAAATCGCGCCGAACAGGTACCAAACCACGAAAATTGCCCGGCTCCATGCCAGTGAAAGGTAAGCCTCGGCGAAACTTCCCGCGCCGAACATCGCCAGGCCGAGTCCCCAGAATAAAAAGTGCGGGGCGCGGCGGACAAAGTACCGCTGTAAAACATAAATGGTGAAACCGAGCATGATGGCGGTCGAAACAAAAGGAAGGATTTGAAGAATTGACATGTTGCCTCCGATCAAGATTAGAGGTGGACGATTCCGAACAAAACGGCAAAGGCGAAAAGTATCAGTGCAACCGTCAGAATTCCCAGCAGTACAAGCGCCGCAGGAATGATCTTTTCGAAAAGCACCGAATTTTCAGGTATGTGAGATTTGCTATTTTGCGATCGTTTTTGATTTTGCATTATCCCTCGCTGGGCTGAAATTCATGCTATCAATTTTGCAGCCAAGCATCAACAGGGTCAACACAAGTTTTTGTAGGTTTATATTAGCGTTTGGCTAGAATAAGTCTTGCGGAGCAATGGAAGCAACCCGCTTCCGGTGAAAAAGTTTTCATGGCGGCGTCATCTTGCCGGTTTAGAATAAGAGATGCAGGGCCAGAAGAGCAGGCCAAAGATTCTCCTCCTTTCAAGACAGCCGTCCGGCTTCTTTCGGGCGGCTGTCGTTTATTTCCCGGCGTCGGCTCTGTTTCAGCTTGGGTAGGTCAAACGGGCTATTTCATTTGCCGAACGCTTGGCGCAAAATAAATTCACAAAGCGGAAATCACACAGCATGAATTTTAGGTTTGGAAAGGAGCGCCAAAGCATGAAATCACATTCCTTTTTTCGGTTCCTTGTTTTTATTGCGCTACTCGCGCTGGCCACACTTGCCTGCGGACTGCTGAACAATGCCGTCAATCAAGCTGTGGGAGGCAACAACAACTATACAGCCGTCTCGACATTATGGAGTGACGTTCCTCCGATGGATGGTTTACAGCCTTCTCAGATGGATTTGCCCCTCCCGATCAAACTTGTCATGCGCACGATCATCGGCAATATGGGCCGCCTCAATCCGCAGGGACAGGATCAAACCACCGGCAACATTGACTGGATCGTTTTCACTACCGATAAGACGCCGGATGATGTTGCAAACTTTTACACGAATGCGCGCATGGTTGCCGGCGGCTGGGACGATGCCGGTCAGGATTCCACATGCGTGAGCGGCAGCAACACGGGCTCTTCGGAGGTTGGCGTCTTTTGTGTCTTTGAGAAGCAGAAGGAGAATATTCAGCTTGCCATCATTGCCGGTCAGGATAGCCAGACTAAGAAGACCAATGTTTTCTTTCTGCGACTCCAGTCGTTCCCAACGGCGGTTCCAACTCAGTAACGAGTTGGCGAAATCATGAACCCGCGCGACGCCCTTTCACGCCGAAAGGGCGTCGCGTTCAGCATGCAAAATCATACGGATGGTTCGGCGGCTCGGCGGCATGGACCCAAACCGGTTTGCCCAGCGCCCACTGCCACGCGCCCAGCGCCGAGGCGCACGACGCGGCAAAATGATCCGCTGGTTCATTTTGTTTTGGCAATCCAAGCAATCCTTTTGTTTCCAGCCAATCAAGTAAATTCAGGCGCGCTTGCATATCGCCTTTGAATCCCGCGACGTCTTTGGCATTTGCGCCGCGCAGCAACATGCACGCGCCGGGATGGACTTCCATGATTTGAAGATCGAGATTCAGCTTCAATGTTTCCAGCATGCGCGTCAGAGCAACGCCGCGCAGCGTCAAATAAACCATGCGGATCATCGTCGGCGGCATGATGCCGATGCCGCGGCCCTTTTCCAAAACGAGGCGGCGCAATTCCCGATCCGATTCGCGCTCCCCGCCGCCGGGGTTGTAGGAAAGCGGCGCGTCGATTCCAATCACGACGGCTTCACTTTTTTCAAAATTGGAAATAACCGTAAAGATTTTTTGATCGTCTGCCTCTTCGATTGACTCGACGAAATTTAAATGAGTTCCGTCCTCTTCAAAGATGGTTACGAAGGTATCTGCAACATTGCGCGGTCCGGAAAGATCAATGCCAACAACTTTCATTTCAGCATCAGGCTTGCCGCCCGTCGTCCAATCTCCACTGCGTAATTCGTGCCGCGGTCCCATGGATAAACCTGGCTCATCGAAGCAAAATACAATCCTTCAATCGGCGTCTCGATGGGCGGAATATTTTTCGAATGATTCACCAGCGGCACAGGCTGGGCGTAATTGGTTTTGAACACCCAAACCTTGTTTACCCAATCTTGAGAAAATGCCGGATTGAATTTTTTGAAGGCGGGCGCAAAGCGTTCGAGCAATTCATCGCCGCTCATTGAAAAATATTCGTGACCGTTTTCCAGATAATCCCCGGCATACACAATATGATCGCCGCCGAAATGTTTGCTCGATACAAAATTTGTATGCTCCACCAGCGCCAAAAACGGATAGCCTTCCTCCTTCGGAAGATTGAACCAGTAATAGCCCTGCTCCGAAAGCCGATGTTTGAGCGACAACACCATCACGACCGCGCCCATGGATTTTAGATTCAACAAACCCTGCAAATAATCTTCGGGCAGATCGGGACACATCTTCGCCATCAGGTTTGGAGATGTGGTAACCAGCACCTTATCGAAGGACTCGACCTGCCCCGCGGCAACGAGCAGACCTTTATCCGGCTCCCGTTTAATGAACTTGACGCGCGTCCCTAATCTGATCTCGACGCCCATGGCGCGCAGACGCTCCGCAAATTTATCCGCAAATCGTTGAAAGCCGCCTTTGAACGTCCCGAGCCGCGTCGTGCGCGCTTTGAGCCGCGCCCACATCCACGCCATGTTGACGTCTTTGTAGTACGGCCCAAATTTTCCGACCAGCAGCGGCTCCCACATTTTTTCGTAAACAGCCGCGCCCGCATATTTTCGCATCCATTCGTCGGCTGTAAATTTTTCCAGTGATTTCCAGTCGTTCGTTAAACGGAGATAGAGACCGACGAGGCCGAAGCGGATTTTATCGAGACCAAATCCAAGTCCCGGAAAAAGAAGCGCCTTCAGAATCGAATCGAACGGATACCATTTTCCGTTATACAGCAACACGGTATATGGCCGCGGAAAAATGACTTGATCCTCCCAGCCCAAATCGCGGATGAGCCCCAGCATGGATTTATCGGACTGGAACCAGTGATGATAAAACTTTTCGACCGACCAGTCCCAATGCGGTTCCTTGAATCCGCTGGCCAGCCCGCCGACGTAATCGGCAGATTCAAAGATGGTGATTTCGTGTCCGGCTTTGCGCAGGTCGAAGGCGGCGGCCATCCCGCCGAAGCCCGCGCCGATGATTGCAATTTTCATAATTCCTCCGGTAGGGGCACAGCGTCGCTGTGCCTCTACGCGTTAATTTCATTGGTCTCTGCGCGCAGCGAATCGCTCCAATGGATTCCTTCGCGCGTCAGGAAGTACGCGCCCAACAATGTGATCGGCAGCCACAACGCGACGTGCAAGACAAGTGTGTAACCTGCGGCAGTGGCTTGATCCACGCCGTAGGCAGTGAGCACTGCAATGCCCGGCGCGTCGAAGGTGCCGATATATCCCGGCGCGGACGGAATGGTGGTTGCCAGATTGACGATGCCGTTCATCAACATCAGCGCAAAGAATGAAACGTTGAAATTGAAGGCGTGCATCACGAACCAGTATTTCCCGGTTTCCAGTAACCAGATGACCACAGAGGTGATGAACACCATCAGAATATCCAGCGGCGAGCGAAGAGATGCAAGACCGTCGAGAAATTTGTGCATCAGGTTGTTTGTCTGCTGGCGAAAGCGTACGGGCAGAAAATGTTCAATGAACCATCCGCCGGCTTTGACGGTGATTTGAGGAAACATGGCGGCCAGCAAAAAAACGACCAACGCCCCGATAAAGAAGGCCGTGCCGATCACAGCCGCCTGCTGAATGTTGCCGACAAAACCTGATTCGCCCGTCAGCCGGGCAAGCTCCGGCAGATTGACGAACACAAATGACAGCATCACCACGCCGTCGAAGATGCGCTCTACGATGATGGTCGCTAACGACGCCGAAATGGGAACATTTTCCTTGCGCTTTAAAATCACCGCGCGCAAAACCTCGCCCGCGCGCGCCGGGTAAATGTTGTTGCCCATGTAGCCAATCGTCACAACCGGAAACATTCGGTTGGTTGGAATTTTCTTGATTGGTCTGAGCAAATAATGCCAGCGCCACGCCCGCGCCCACACTGCGACAAAATAAATCATGATTCCGGGAATCAGCCACCAGTAGTCGGCGTGCTTCACCACCTCCCAAAATTGATCGAGGCGCAGGCCGCGCAGGGCGAGCCAGATGAAGATCACACTGATGAGAACTCCGAGCCAAAAATGCCATCGTTTCATAGGAAGGTGATTTTATCATGGCCGCACGTTATAATCTCTGACGTGCAAATCAGCGAACCAGACCGCGCCTCATGTCTTCGTGATTGACCGCGGCGGAATCCTGTGTAATCGCGGCGCGGTGGACGAGGCGGCGGAGGCTTGCCCAATGGGCGTTTGCCCGCATTGGCGGAGACTCCCGCTTATGGTTGCGGCGCTTCCCCGCAATTCCTATCGCAGGGCTGAAGCGGGACGTGAGTCCCCGCCGAATCAGGCTCAACCAATGGGTAATCGCCAATTATGGTTGCGCCATCATTCGCGAAGCAGTAGAATAAAAATGTGATATCCATTCCCGCTCGCATTGCCTTTCTTAAACGTATCCACCTCTTCCGCGGTTTAAAGGACGAGGATTTAACGGCTATTGCCGAAAAACTCGAAGAAGAAACCTTTGAAGAGAACGCGCCGATTTTCTCGCAGGGTTCGCAGGCGGATAAATTCTTTATCATTTATCAGGGCAAGGTGCGAATTACGCAGATGCGGCGTAACGAACAGAGAGAGCTGGCTTCCCTGGTGGGGGGGGATTATTTTGGCGAAGAGGCTCTTTATGTGGGGCGGAAGCGCTCCGCCAGCATCACCGCGGCGGAAAAGACTTTTATATTTTCTCTGACACGGCAGGATTTCAACCAACTGATCAAGCGTTTCCCAAAAATGCGGGCGGCTTTCGAAATCTCGATTGCGAGCCGCAGACTGGCGCGCCAGCTTCAGTTTAAATGGCTGAGAAAGGATGAGGTGGTGTATTTCCTCGCCCGCAAACATCCTATTTTACTGATTGATGCGCTTGCTCTCCCGCTTGTACTGGCATTCTTTGCTTTCCTGTTTTGGGTATGGAGCATTTATGTGCATTCCTGGGTTGCCATTGTGATAAGTTCGTTTATGTTGCTGTATCTGATTGGATGGACGATGTGGCGCGTCATTGACTGGGGCAACGATTATTATATCGTTACGAATCAGCGCGTGGTCTGGCTTGAGAAGGTCGTTCTGCTCTATGACAGCCGCATGGAGGCCCCGTTGTCCACGATTCTTTCCGTGGGCGTCGAGACGGATTTCACGGGCCGCATGTTGGATTATGGCAACGTGGTGGTGCGGACGTTCGTGGGCAAGATCCCGTTTCACCACGTTTTGCATCCCAACCAGGCCGCGGCCATCGTGGAGGAATTGTGGGGGCGAAGCAAACATGTGGCTTCGGCGGGCGAGAAAGAGGCAATGCGCAATGCGATTCGCAGAAAGCTTGGGCTTACCGAGCAAACGAAGACTCCAAAGCCTGAGCCGGAAGCCGAGGCCGTTGTACCCAGTTTATACAAGCCCGGAATATTAAAAGTGCTGGCGTCCAGGTTGTTCAAGGATTCCCTGCTTTTTAAAGTCCGCTTCGAATCGGCCGGCACGATTACGTATCGCAAACATATTTTTGTTTTGGTGGAACATATTTGGTTTTCGGCGTTAATGTGCCTGATTTTCATCATTGGGATGTTTTGGCGGTTTGTGATCTGGATTCATGAAAAGATCTTCCAAGTAGATTTTATTTTTATCTTTTTTCTGGCAGCCTTTGTGTATATGCTTTACCGGCTGGTTTATCAATATCTCGATTGGAGCAATGATATCTATCAAGTGACGGAGGATCAGATCATAGACATTGATAGAAAACCGTTCGGCACGGAGGACCGCAAAGCCGCGCCGCTCGAAAATATTCTGGCGACCGAATCGAAACGCTCAGGCATCCTCGGCTACCTCTTCAATTTCGGGTCGGTTTACATTACCGTTGGCGGGTCGCGGCTGGAGTATGACGGTGTGTACAATCCAGCCGGCGTTCAGCAGGATATTGATGACCGCAGGCTGGCGCGCCGCGCCAAACAAGAGGAGGCGCGCGCGGCGGCAGAGCGCGAGCGTATGGCCGACTGGCTTGCCAGCTATCATGAAAATATTCAAGAAATCGAGGCTGAATTGCGCCAGCCCAAAGATGAAACAAAAAACGAGTAAAATCCGGAAACAATTTTCGAGGTATGGAACATGGCTCTTAGAAAAATCGTAACGCTCCCCGATCCGGTCTTGCGAAAAAAAGCCCGCCCGATTAATAAGATTGACGAGGATTTGCAGAGGCTGATTGATGATATGGTGGATACCATGCGCGACGCGCCCGGAGTTGGGCTGGCCGCGCCGCAGGTTGGAATCTCTCAACGACTGATCGTCGTTGAATATGCAGAAGCCCCTCGCCAACTCTCCCAAAATTCGCAGAATTTGCAGGAGGAGAAAGAGAGGGGCGGCGGAGAGCCTGAAGAAGTGAAGCCAAAACTTTATGTGATGATCAACCCGGAGATCGTAAAGACTTCCGAAGAGACTGTGATGGGCGTGGAAGGCTGCCTGTCCATTCCCGGCCTGGTGGGGGAAGTCGAACGATTCGCCAAGATTCAAGTCAAGGGTCTGAATCGACGCGGTCAGCCGATGAAGGTCAAAGCGGAGGGCTGGCTGGCGCGCATCTTCCAACATGAGATTGACCATATCAATGGGATTGTCTTCCCGGACCGCGCCGTCAGAGTCTGGAAGCCGGAACCGGAGGAAGAGGAGGAAGCCGTCTGATGATTACAATCCGGCCCATCACGCATGCGGATCAGGCGCGCGTTCGTAAATTTTGGACGGAGCGCTGGGGCGATGAAACCATCGTGGCGCATGGAGTTGTTTATCATGTGGATACGATGGAGGGATTTCTGGCTTTTGATGGGGCCGACATTGTGGGGTTGATTACGCTGACGCATTCCGACGATGGATGCGAGATCGTTTCGATTGACAGCATTCACGAAGAGAAAGGCATTGGCACAATGCTGCTCCATGCGGTCATCAATGCGGCGCGCGAAAAGGGATGCAAACGGCTGTTTCTCATTACCACCAATGACAATTTGCCGGCGCTTGGATTTTTTCAAAAACGCGGTTTCGAACTCTCGGCGCTTCATCGCGGCGCGGTCAATGAGTCTCGCAAAATCAAACCGAACATTCCGCTGGCGGGTCACGACGGCATCCCGATCCGTGATGAACTTGAATTGGAAATGAATTTATAGCGGCAGGCGCACAGCGCGGCTGTGTCCCTGCAAAACCATGCACCTCAAGCATCTTTCCCTGACCAACTTTCGCAATTTTGCCCGCCTGGATGTTGACCTGCCACGGCGGGTTGTTTTGCTGGTGGGAAATAACGCCCAGGGCAAGACCAGTATTCTCGAGGCTATTTATTTTCTTGCATCCTTCACGTCGTTTCAAACCAACATTGACCGCCAGATGGTCAACTTTGTCGAAGCCAAAAATCCTTTGGCGGTGGCGCGCCTCGTCGCGGATTACGAACGTAACAAAAAGAAACACAAACTGGAGGCGCGGTTGATCCTCGAGCCGACCGGCATCAACGGTCAGCGCTTGCGAAAGGAAGTTTTGCTGGACGGCGTGAAGAAGCAAATCAACGAAGTCATCGGTCATTTCAACGCCGTCATCTTTGTGCCGCAGATGTCTGCCATTATCGAGGACGGCCCCGAGGAACGCCGCCGCTATCTCAATCTCGCGTTGGCGCAGGCCGTTCCCGCCTATGCAAATACGTTGAGCGATTACCATCAGGCGCTCAGTCAGCGCAACGCCCTGCTCAAGGCGTTGAATGAAAATGGAGGAAGCGGCGACCAGCTTGACGTCTGGGATGAGGCGCTGGCGCGTCTCGGCGCGCAGATCATTCAATGGCGCGTCGAAGCCGTCCAGCAGATCGAACGCCTCGCGGCGCGCGTCCACCATGAATTGACGCACGGCCGTGAAGTTTTGCGATTGAATTATCAGCCTGCGTATGATCCGCTGCCGCCGATCCGCATGAAGCTGACGACCGATACGGATCGTTCCGCCTTCAAAGCGGAGGCCATCCGCAAAGGCTTTTTGACTCGTCTGAAAGAGGTCCGCTCCGAGGAGATCGCGCGCGGCGTGACCACCATCGGGCCGCATCGCGACGAACTGCGTTTCCTCGCCAATGGAATCGACCTCGGCGATTACGGTTCGCGCGGGCAAATCCGCACAACGTTATTGGCGCTGAAGCTTGCCGAAGTGAATTGGATGAAGGAACGAACAGGCGAGTGGCCGGTGATTTTATTGGACGAAGTGATGGCGGAGCTGGATTTACAACGCCGCACAGATTTACTAAAATATGTTGGGGAGAGCGAACAGGTTTTCTTCACCGCCACCGATGCGAACGTGTTCGCTCCAGAGTTTATAGAGAAAGCGGAAACGTGGAAAGTGGAAGATGGAACTGTAAAGAAGAACTAACCGCAAAGGGTGCGAAGAACGCGAAGAGAAAATTTTAGAAAACCTTGCGCTCTTAGCGCGCTCACCTGCCCTTGCGCCCAGCGCAAGCGCCGCGGTTCCAAAATGAATGGAGGCAGAAATGACCGTCAAACATGCCAGCGATGTCGAAGCGAAAGATGTCTTGAATGCCAAAGACACGAAGATTCAAGTCCTGATTTCGGCCAAAGAAGGACCGAACTTTGCCATGCGGAAATTCTCCATGCAAAAGGGCGGAGGCATGCCGCGCCACACGAACACCGTCGAACACGAACAATACGTTCTGCGCGGACAGGCCACGATCACCATTGGCGATGAGACGCATCATGTCAAAGCGGGCGATGTAGTTTTCATTCCCGAAGGTGCGATTCATTCGTATTTAAACACAGGCGAGGAACCGTTTGAGTTTTTGTGCATCATTCCCAATAAGGAAGATAAGATCACGGTGGTTGATGAGGCGAGTTGCTAGACGTTGAATGAGTTTAAAAAAATAAAAAAGTCTTCCCGGTCAAAAGGACCGTAAGACTTTTTAGGTTACTTGAGGTGCAGAATTACAACGGCTGTTTCATCGGCGTGCCTGCCTTGCGCGGATACTTCGGCGGCGTGGCCGCGGATTTATCCACCAAAACCAGATAGCGGTCGTCGGGCACGCCCGGCAAATTGACGGGAATCACCTGACGTAGTTTTCCGCCCAATAATTTGATCGCCTTCTCAGCGGACTGCGCCTCGGCCGGTCCGCTCTCGCCTTTTTGTGCCAGCATCGTCCCGCCGATTTTTATCAACGGCAGGAGATATTCGGCCAGCACCTTCATCTCTGCCACAGCGCGCGCCACCGCCCAGTCATACTTCTCGCGGTACTCCGGCCTTTGTCCAACATCTTCAGCGCGGGCTTTGATCACTTCCACGTTATCGAGTCCAATCATGCGGACGATATGTTCGCAGAACATGGCTTTCTTGCCGACCGACTCCACAAGCGTCAGCTTCATTTGCGGGTACAAAATTTTCAGGGGAAGGCCCGGGAACCCCGCGCCCGTTCCCACGTCAATGAGGCGATTCGGCGGATTTGCGCCCCAGGCCAGTACGCAGGAGAACGAATCCAAAAAATGTTTGATGCGGATCGATTCCATGTCGCGGAGGGCGGTCAGGTTGAATTTTCGATTCCAATCCAGAAGCTCGCGCTCATACGTGACCAGCGCCATCACCTGCCGCCCCGTCAAACGAACGTGAAATAATTCCTGAGCGTACTGAACAAGCTTTTCCATGCCTGATTAAAAAAATTATACTCCCCTCCCTTTGAAGGGAGGGGAGTACGTTGGAACTAGTTCCTGGCTTCCTGTGTCTGCAGCGTTTTGACTCTTGGCTTCCAGACTTTGCGGACGATCCATCGCACGAGCAGATAAATCAGGAAAAGCGGAATGCCAACGGTGACAAGGACAGGCAATGTGTACAGGAAGAAGGTGATCAGGAAATTAGCGAAGCCTTGCCAGAAGTAGATCAGGTTTTGGATCGCATCGCGCGCCGTCCCCTGCGGTTTCCATCCGCCGACCTCAATGGGCTTCACAGTTTCTTCCGCCAGGATGTGAACGGTGATTGCGGAAAACGAAGCGGATTGCTGATAATATTTGATCTGACCTTTTAACACTTCGATATCGCTCTCGACCTGCTGTAATTGCTGGTATACATCGAGCACATCCTGAGTCTTCGTCGCGTTCTGCATGATCCTCATCAATTGATCTTCGGCGGCCTGTTTCGCCGCGAGCCGCGACTGTAAATCAACGTACTGGTCGGTGACGTCCTGTCCGGAACGCGTCTCGTTCTTGACCTCGACTGTATTTTGCTTGATTTGGCTGAGCGCGGCGTTTAATTGATCCACAGGGACGCGCACAACGACATCGGCTTGTGGAACTTGCGTTCCATCGCTGGCTGTGGTTTGATAAATATTTGCCGAGACGACGAATCCGCCCATTTGCTGCGCCATGTTTTGAATCGCCGCGGCGCGGGCGTTGACATCTTTGACCACGATGGTCAACTCGGCGGTTTGTATCACAAGACGGTCGCTGGATGGCGCTGTTTCGCTGGTCGTTGTGCCGGCCGAATTTTGAGCGGCGCTTTTCACAGCCTCCAGCGATTGCGGCTGTACAGGAGGCAGCGCATAAGCCGGCGCGCCGCCGCCCATCCTGGGCGCATACGTGGCGGCAGGAGCCTGGGTTGCGACGGCAGGCGCCAGACGCATGGAACTGCATGCCGGTAAAAGCAAAATTGCGATGAAAGCAATGATGACCGTGAATAAGCGTTTCATTTCGTCCTCCTTCAAAGGGCGTAAGGCGATTATCTTGCCTTAATGACGAAACGCAATTCTAAAAGTTCCGCGGGTTTACCAGCCCTCTGCCAGCCTTATGGCGTGTCTTTCGGGCAGTCCCGCGTCAAGGATGCGCCGCTGGACTTCTTCAATGTTATATTTTACGCGGCGCGCCTCCCACGTATCCGCCTGGCTGTCGTAGATCGCATACGCCGCGCGCGTATCGCGGTCGCGCGGCTGTCCAACGGAACCGGGGTTCAAAATGACGCGCGGCTCCAGCGACACAGGCTCGCCTTCGCGCATGACTTCCATCGTCACGCGGTCATTCTGAACGTTTAACTGAAACATGCTTTGGATGTGTGAATGTCCGACAAAACAAAACGGCGTATCGAAGTGATCGAAGTTGAGACGCGCCGAGAGCGTATTCAAAACATATTCCCAAACCGGATCGCGCGGACTGCCGTGCGCCATCGTCACCTCGCCGCGGACTTTCGTGTTTTGCGGCAGGGAACGCAGGAAATCCATGTTATCTGCGGTAAGCACTTTTTCGGTCCACATCAGCGAACGGCGCGCGTCGCCATTGAAGGCTTCCAAAGGCATTTTGCCGATGACGGCCACATCATGGTTGCCCAAAATGCAGGTCAGATGTGGAAGCTCACGTATCTGTTCGACCACGGCGTTTGGGTCGGGACCGTAGCCAACCAGGTCGCCGAGGCACCAGGTTTCATCCACCGCGCCGGCGTCGTTCAGCACGGTTTCGAGCGCGGTGTAGTTGGCGTGAATGTCCGAAATGACCAGAATGCGCATGATTACTCCAACAGCGCCGCGACGCGTTCGACGATGGCCTCGGCCACCTCTGCTTTACTCATCAACGGCAAAGATTCCTGCTTCCCATTTATATATAACAGCGTGACCCGGTTTGTTTCCACGCCAAAGCCCGCATCTTTGGAAGAAATATCATTGGCGGCGATTAAATCCAATTTCTTCGATTTGAGTTTCTCGCTTGCATTCTCAAGCAGATCGCGCGACTCGGCCGCGAAGCCGACCGTGAGGCGCGGCCGCTTCCTTTCGGACCTCGCGGCGGCTACCGCTTCGAGTATATCCTCCGTCGCTTCGAGTTCGATTTGCGGAATGCCGTCCCGTTTCTTCATTTTATTTTCAGCGGCCTGCCTCGGCCTGAAGTCTGCAACTGCGGCGGCCATGATGAGCGCGTCGGCGTCTGAAGATTCCTTTAACACTGCCTCCAGCATTTGTCTGGCGGTTTGAACATTGACAACGCACGCGCCGAACGGCGGAGTCAATGAAGTCGGCGTGGTAATCAAAGTCACGCCGGCGCCCGCATCGAGCGCGGCCTGTGCCAGCGCGTAACCTTGCTTGCCGGAAGATTTGTTGGTGAGAACACGAACGGGGTCAAGAGGTTCCTGAGTCCCGCCGGCGGTGACGACAACTTTTTTGCCGGCGAGCCGGCCCTTTCGTCCGAGAACGAAGCGGATATGACCGATCAATTCGTTTGGCTCGATCAAACGCCCCTTGCCGGTCAGCCCCGACGCCAGATGTCCCTCGGCGGGTCCGGCAAAATGCGCGCCGCGTTTTTTTAACGTTTCGATATTTTGTTGCGTGGCCGGATGATCGAACATGCCGCCGTCCATCGCCGGCGCGATCAATAATGGACATTGTGCCGCCAGGGCGGTGATGGTCAATAAATTATCGGCTTCGCCATGCGCGAGTTTCGCAATGGTATTCGCTGTACACGGCGCGATGACGAGAATGTCCGCGCTTTTGCCAAGTCCAACATGAAGCACGTGCGCCTCGCCGCCCCAAAGATCGGCTTCGGTGAAGGCGCGGCGGCCGGTAACGGATTGAAAGGTAAGCGGTGTGATGAACTTTTCGGCGGCAGGCGTAAGCATGACGTCCACTTGCGCGCCCATTTGCGTCACTTTGGATGCCAGATCTGCGGCTTTGAATGCCGCGATGGAACCCGTTACGCCGAGCAGGATATGCCTGTCTTTCAAAACACTCATATTGGTTGATTATACTGCTTGAAAGAATACGGTCGCGGTTTTGCATTGCTTGGCGGGAACAAGCGTGTTTAAAAAACGCGTCCGCCCGGTTTTGTGGATGAACGCCCGGATACGGTTACTCTTGCGCTGCTTCGTCTTGAGGCGCGGGAGGTTTTACGTCAGGTGAGAAACAACACCGTCACGCCAATCGTTGCCAAAACCGTGCCGGCAACGGCTTGCCATCCCAGTTTTTCTTTGGAAAAGAAACGGCTTATTGGAAGGATGAAAATTGGCGAGAGCGAGGTAAGTACGCTGGCAACGCCGACCTCAGTATTTTGAACCGCCAGCAGGGATAGTGAAACGCCAATTACGGGACCGACCAGGGCGGCCAGCGCCAGCAGTTTGGAAGCCGACGGGTTTTCGCGTAAAGTCTGAATCGTTTTTCCGGCCTCTCCCTGCAAAAGAGTCATAAGCCATAGAGCGGCAACAGCCGCCAGCATGCGAATGACGTTTCCACTGATTGGCGAAAAATTTCCCAGCATTCCTTGTTTGGAAAAAACCAACCCTGTCGCCTGCCCAATCGCGCCGAAGATGCCAAAGATCACCCCCATGATTGTAGAACGGGAAACCTGTGGTCTTCCATTGCCCTGTTCGAGGATGACCCAGATGATTCCGCCTAGCGTCAGTGCGATACCTGCGATTTGTCCGAGGCGAAGCGATTCGCCAAAGAAAATCCATGCTTCCAGCGCGCTAAAAATTGTGGAGAGGCTTAATAGAAGAGTCCCGATGCGCGGGCCGACTTCATAGTAAGCCTGAAACAGAAAGGCGTCTCCCAGCGCCAGCCCGATGACTCCTGAAAGCGACAGCCAGGCCCAGCGGCGGGGCTCCGCGCTGACCGGCAATGGCTGGCCGGACAAAATGGCGTTGAGGATGATGAGATAAAGCAAGGCAAAGACAACGCGCGTCCGATTGCCGATGATCGAGCCGACCTGTTGAACAGCCCTGGTAACGACGACTGCATTGATTGCAAAGAACAATGAAGTCAACAGTCCAGCGATTTCGCCGAGGTAAGTCATGTGTCTTTGTTTTCTTTTTTAAAGAAGAGATCGAAGCTTCATCCGCAACGACGCGCCGCGCCTTTACGCGGATTGATTCGCAAGGCGGGTTTGTCCTTTTGGCAAATGACGTTGGTCGTTTAGCGCGGCGCACTCTCTGTGTAATCTGCGGATGTTTTTTATTTGCTGAACGTCCCCATCAGCTCGCCTTGTGCGAGGATATGTCCCTGCATGGCGGAGAGCAGTTGCTGTTTGCTGGCTCCGGCGGACAGACTCAGCATCGCATCGAGCGCGTACAGCTTGAAGAAATAACGGTGTGTTCCCGAAGGCGGACACGGGCCGTTGTATCCCAATTTGCCCGATGAATTTTTGCCCTGCAAACTGCCGTCCGGCAACTGTCCGCCGGCTTGAATCCCTTCAGGAAGATTATTTGTCGCCGCGGGAATGTTGTACATCACCCAATGAACCCATGTTCCCATCGGCGCATCGGGATCGTCCACAATCAGGGCGAAGGAGCGGGTGTTGGCGGGCGCGCCGTTCCACGTCAGCGGAGGCGAGACTTCGCGCCCAAGGCAGGAATATTTGGCCGGGATGGATTGTCCCGATGCGAATGCCGCGCTTGAAATGGTCAGGCTCATAGGCGCCTCTTGAGTTACAGGGGTTGGAAACAATTGATTTGTGCCGCCGTAGGCAGGTTGTGCGCCGCATGCGCTCAAAGTCAGGGCAAGGGCGCCGAGAATCAGAATCGAACGTTTCATCAAATGATTATAGCGTTTTTGCAAAATGAATCAAACGTTCCACTTCTTCATATCCCATTGCCAAATGCGCCTTGATGCTGACCTCGTTCTCAAGCCATGTATCGGAGGCCATTTCTTTCAAACCTTGTGAACGCGCCCAATCTTCAGCGGTGCGGACGAGCGCATGACCGTAGCCCTGCCCGCGCACATCCTCGTCCACGAACCAGCCCTCGATGTAACCGACCGGACTGGTTTCACAGCCGTCTGCATATTTACGCGTACCGGTTTCGATGAAACCGGCCAGTCTGCCGTCCGGGCGCTCCAATACGAAAACGGGTGTCATCGGATCGTTCAAAATTCGATCCTGCTCAGCCTGCAAAATTTCGAAATCGGCCTCCGGCCAAAGGGCATAACGCATTCTCAGCCATTCGGGCTTGTCTTCAGGCGTGGCGCGGCGGATGTTCAAGTTCATGCTTTTTACCTGACGAAATGAAGGATGATTGACGCGAAGCCGATTATAAACAGTATCCCAATTAAGGCAATGAGGATCGTACCGGCGGTTTTCACGCCCCGCCCCGGACCCGCATCCTGCCGCGCTTTCTCCCGGGCCTCTTCCATCACCCGCGGCGGAATCAGTTTGAGCGCCAGCGCGATCCCGCCCGGGACGATGAACAAGTCGTCGAGGTAGCCGAGCACCGGCACAAAATCCGGTATGAGATCGAGCGGACTCAGCGCATACGCCACTGTTCCCATCGCAATCACTTTTGCATACCACGGCGTACGCGGGTCGCGCGCCGCGAGATAAATCGCGGTCGTTTCGATTTTGAGCAGGCGGGCGCGGGATTTCAGTTTGTCCAGCATGGTCGGTTGCGGCTTCAATATCTTTCTCTTTGCGTTAAATCCTTTTGCGGGTGTTACGAACTGACGGCCTGGGTTAAATCACGCAAATGTCCCCGACCAGGATTCGAAGCCATGACCGCCGCGCTCATCCTCTTTATAAAACGTCACGTACGTCATGGATTGATATGGAACGAACTCGTCCGGCTGGTGACTGCGGGCATAATTCTTCGCGGCAATGGCATAATACGAATGCCATGTGCCGGAATTGATATACACCTGGCTTTCGGGGTCGGATATGTTGCTATAAACATCCAGCGGGACAACCTCATGGAAATGTGTATGTCCGTAGACAACAAAGCGCGCTTCTTTCTTTTGAATAGCCGCTTCGTTCAGCGCGTGCGCCGCGTAGGAGATCTCGTCGCCGCTTGTTTTTGACCGTATCCAGTTGACCAGTTCGCTGATCGTCCGAAATGAAGCGCGGTTCGAAATTTTGATGGCCAGGTGGAGCGCATCCACCGTGTCAAATTTGAACGGCTTGTTTGCCTCACGGACGAAATCCAGGGCGAGGAAGTCGTCGCAGATTCGATCCCAAATTTCTTTAAGTTTATCCTCGAGCGCGGACGAATCGGCATGCTTTTTGATCTGAGATTCAATCCACAGCGGCGCGGCCAGCAAGGGCCGTACGTTGGCAATGCGCCTCAAACTTTTGAGGATGCCTTCGGGCAGGTCCGAACCGAGTTCGTCCTGCACCGCGACGGGAAAGCGGTTGACCACTTCCATGGCCAGCGCGTCGCCGAGGGTTCCGGCCTCGCGGCCTTTGTCTTTATCAAAATTGAATTTGTCGTAATAATCGCCGTGCCGGAAGAAGACCTGATGGCGCGCACATAAAGCCTGCAGGGGTTCATACTCGTTAATCTCGTATGGAAACCTGTTTGCCGGATTGCTGAGACCCATTGCGTCAATGATGTCCTGCCGTATTTCATCGAATTGCTTGCCGGGCAGGTGATAATACCAATCGTGATTGCCGATGGTGTAATGAATCCGCACCGGCACCGGGATTTGCGCCTGCGCTGCAAAATCGGGCTGTCCATTGGCGGATGGCGGAATCGTCAACGCGCCCGGACGGGTAATGTCCTTGAGAACCTTCAGAGCCTCGGCGTTTGTGTTGATGATCGCCTGCGTCACCTCGCGAAGTTTCGCTACATACGCGTCGCAGTGCGGATTCGTCCACGGGCGGACGTACTTGGCGTCGCCGGGTCGGGTATCGAGCCAGCGCGTGGAATGCAATGGGTCAAGAATGTCGCCCATCAAAACAACATCAATGCCGTCAATGGGACGATAGGTGTTGTCCTTGCGCCACGAGGCTTGATATGCGCTCTGCCGCAGACGATCCGCAAAAAGATGGAAGGCGCTGGGCGAAATGGATTTGGCGCACGTACCGTCCACGAGATGAATGTCGCTGGCAATGACAAGCATGGTCGACTCCGGAAAAATTGAAGATGCCTGGCAGGGGCGGAATAATGCTACCTCTGTTTATTCCTTTCGAGTTTTTCGCGTTCCTGTTCCCATATTTTTGTAAATCGTTCGAAGGCATCGGAAATGATCTCCAGTTCTTTTTCCGTGTAACTTGAAATCAATTCGTCCTGCGCCTTTCTCGCCGATTCAAACCATGAGGCGGCCTTTTCGGTTGCCGATTTCGCAGGGGCGATCAGAGTTCCGCGGCGATCATCGGGATTGGGCCGCCGCTCAATCAGCCCCGCCTTTTCGAGCCGGTCGAGCATGGCGGTCGCCGCACCGGAAGTGAGACCCGTGTGCCTGGCAAGTTCGGAGGGCGTGGCCATGCCTCTGGCGAACAGAAGCCTGAGACATTCCATATCGGTCGCATTGAGTCCTGCCCATTCGCCCATCGCGTGTTGGAGCCGCGTCAAATGAATGCCATAATCCCTCACCGCCGCCAGCGCGCGTTTTTTCAAGTCTGTTTTTGTGGATTTCGTCATGACGACACCCTTGACATTATCTTTATTATCAAGTATCTTTATTATATAACTAACCTTGTCCTCCCGCAAGGTTTTAATGCAATCCCCACCGCCCCCCAAAGGAGATTCCTATGAGCCCCAAAAAGGTCACGAAAAAATCCGTCAGGGATAGCCAGGCGAGCAAGGGCCTGTTATCGGCTGAAGAAATAGCGGCCATGAAGGAGACGCTCCGAGAGAGAAAAGCGGCCGCCAGCAAGGAAGAGGCGGAAAAGGCCGCCCTTGAAGCGATTGCAAAGATGAAAGAACCTGATCGTTCTATCGCAAAACGAATCCATGAAATTGTCAAAGCCGCCGCGCCGGAACTTATGCCCAAAACCTGGTATGGAATGCCCGCCTATGCCAACGCGGACGGCAAAGTCATTTGCTTTTTTCAAGCCGCGAGCAAATTCAACGTGAGGTATGCGACGTTCGGCTTCCAGCCCGATGCGAAACTTGACGAAGGAAATATGTGGCCGACCGGCTTCGCGCTGATTAAGTTGACGGCCGTCGAAGAAGCAAAGATCGCCGCGCTCGTGAAGAAAGCGGTGAGCGGAGAATGAAAACAAATCCGAATCCTTCGTCGAAAGACAAGCCCGCATCTGAACAGATAGACGCCATCATCAAAGCGACAAGCGGCTGGCGCGGCAAGAAATTGTCAGAACTGCGCGCCGTGATCAAGAAGGCCGATTCTGGCGTGGTCGAAGAAGTGAAATGGAAAATGCCGTCCAAACCATTGGGAGTCCCTGTTTGGTCGCATGATGGAATAATATGTATGGCAGATACGCTCAAGAATGCCGTGCGGCTGACATTCCCCAAAGGCGCTCAGATGAAGGATTCGAAGAAGCTCTTCAACACGCGGCTGGATAGTAAAACGGTGCGCGCCATTGACTTCCACGAAGGCGAGACCGTAGATGAGGCGGCGCTAAAGGCGCTCATTCTTGAGGCCGTGAGGGTGAACGCGTCAAAAGTGCGCCAAAGCGTCATTCGCAAGGATAAGCATTAAACCCGCTTCTTCAGCCAATCCAGCAATTTCTTCGTTGACCAGCAATTGATCACATCTTCCTTTGTCAGCCACGCGCGTCTTGCGGTGGCGACGCCGCAAAACAATAAATCAGGTAAGCCTTGCAGGCTTATCTCGTCCCGGTTTTGGATTTGATTTCTATTTTCATCGGTTTTTTGGGTTTAAACGAAACCTTTTTGTGTCTGCTTTTCTTTTCTGCCTTTTTTAGATCCTCATATATTGCTTGTAAATCAAAGTTGAACTTTGCGGCATAAGCCTCGCGGTGTTTGCGGACTTCTTCAACAATCTCATCGTTCCACATAATTACACCTCCATTAACTCTTCAGGCGTACAAATAATAGGCGGTTCATACCCGTGTTGGCGGCAGGCTTCGGATATTGCATTCCGCATCGCGGCATTGGCGATATGTTTGAGATTCCAGGTTAACAAATAGTCCATCCCGTTTATGGTTGCAACAGCGATGTGAAGCGCGTCTACCGCCGCTGTTTCAGGCACAACTCCAGCGGTGATCAACGCCTGCGCTAAGGCAACTGCTTCAGGCGCGACTTCGATTTCAATGATTTCTTCAATGGCTTTGAGGCGCCTTTTGACAGCTTCAGGATCGCCAAAACTCGCTTCTTGAATGACGATCTGCGATACAAACACATCAAATCGTTCACGGCGCGCGCTCCACCATTCTTGGGTCGTTTGCTGGTGAGCGGCTGTGATGATGTCTCGACTGGGTTGTGATGTGAGATAACTGATAACCGTCGTTTCAAGATAGACTTTTTGCTTCATGATTTCATTATAGCATTTGCCAAGCAGACAAGATTAACCTTGCAACAGTCTCCAGCTCATGCACTGACGAGTTATCATCCTCTCTTCTTCAGCCAATCCAGCAATTTCTTCGTTGGCCAGCAATTGATTACATCTTCCTTTGTCAGCCACGCGCGTCTTGCAGTGGCGACGCCATAGAACAACATATCGAGATCCGCCTCGGAGTGCGCGTCGGTGTTGATGCTGATCGGGATGCCCAACTCTTTTGCGCGGCGGGCATACATATCGTCCAGATCGAGGCGGGCGGGATGCGCGTTGATTTCCAGCGCCACGCCCGTTTCCGCCGCGGCGTTGAACACCGCGTCCATATCCAGGTCCGCGCCTTCGCGGTCGGGAATCAATCGTCCCGTTGGATGACCGATGATGTCCACATGCGGATTGCGGATCGCATGGATGAGGCGTTGTGTGACTTTTTCGCGCGGCTGCCGCAAACTTGTGTGAAGCGATGCAAGCACCAAATCGAGGCTCGCTAAAAATTTATCAGGATAATCCAGCGCCCCATCGGCTTTGATCTCGACCTCCGTGGCATGCAGAATCAAAATGCTGTCGCCGAGTTTCTCCTGCGCCTTCCTGATTTCAGCGGCCTGCTTCTTGTGGTCTTCCATGCTCAAGCCGCCCGTGACGCCGAGGCTGACCGAATGATCGGTGAACGCAATGACTTTGATGCCGCGCCTGGCCGCGGCTTGCGCCATTTCGAGAATTGTCAATTTGCCGTCGCTCCAATTGGAATGAACCTGCAAATCGGCTTTGACGTCTTTGACTTCGATTAACTTTGGGAGTTTGTTTTGCCTGGCGGCCTGCACCTCGCCGCGGTCTTCGCGCAGTTCGGGCGGAATCCACGGCAGGCCAAGCGTCCGATAAACTTCTTCCTCGGTCGCGCACAAGATTTCCTGCCCTGGGCTTGTCGAAGGATCACCTTTGCCGCTTACTTTCAAAAGCGCGTGTTCCGAAAGCGATAGACCTTTTTCAAGCGCAAGTTGACGCAGCGCGACGTTATGGTCTTTGGAACCGGTCGCGTATTGCAGCGCGGTGCCAAATCTTTCGGGCGGATGCACCCACACTTGTGCGCGCACGCCGTCGCTAAATTCGATGGACGATTTCGTTTCGCCTTTGCCTAACACGCGCACAACGCCGGGCAGATTTGTGAACGCGTCCATGACCGGCTTTGAATCTTTGGCCGCGACGAGGATGTCAATATCGCCGATGGTCGAACGCATCCTTCGCAGACTTCCGGCGGGTTCCGCGGCGACGACGCCCTTCACCTTTTTGAGTTGACCAATAATCTCTTGCGCGAGCGGATAAGCGCGTCCGAGCGGAATCCGCCCGGAGCGGCGCGACAACGATTCCAATCCCGCCAGAATCGCCTGTTCGGATTTTTCGCCCAGGCCCGGAAGTCCGCGCAGTTTTCCCGCTTTCGCGGCCGCTTCCAGTTCCGCCAGAGTCGTGATGTTGAGAGTCTTCCAGATCAACGCGATCTTTTTCGGGCCAAGTCCCGGCACTTGCAGCCATTCTGCCAACGAGGGAGGAACTTCCTTTTTCAGTTTTTCGAGAAATTCCAATTTGCCCGTGCGGAGCAGTTCGTCAATTTTTTCGGCGATGGCTTTGCCCACGCCGGGGATCTCTTCGAGCCTGCCTTCCTTCCAATATTCGGACGCTTCACGCGGCAGGCCTGCCAAATTTTCGGCCGCTTTGCGATAGGCGAGCGTTTTGTAAATGATCTCGCCTTTAATCTCGGATAAATTGGCGATGAGGGTGAATGTGTCTGCCAGTTGTTTGTTGTTCATCATGGCGCACCTCTAAAGGAAATTATACGTGTTTATGATAACATCAGCGGAGAAATGTTTCACCGCCGCACGGCGAGCGTGCCGCGCGTGGCGCACGAAAAGCGCAAAGAAAAAATAGACTTTATCGGATAAGCGAAAAACCGACTTTGGACGCGGATCCGCGCAGAAAACGCAGATTTTTTCTTTTGCATCGGTGTACGTTTGCGTTTTTCTGCGTCCCATTTATTTCGATGGAGCTTAATAAGCCGCTTCGCGTTCATGGCGCCTTCGCGGTTCAAAGAATGAATCACACCGATCGCGTCAATCTTTTGAAACCCGCAAATTTGACTCCCGGCGGCGCGTGCGGGATTTTCTCAAGCCGGACGGAATTTTGTCGCTTGTCGAATATAACGTGGACCGGGGCAACCTGTAGGTTCCCCACTGCTTTCATTTGATACGTTCCGCGCTCCTGCTCCGCAGGCAGGGTTTGACGAACCGCGTTGATTGGCAAAATATCCATCGAGTTTTTTTGAAAGAGTTTTCCAGCACGCTGTGCCGGTGGAGCGCGGCGCAATCCTGACTCTGCCCGCCTCGTCCTTTGGCATCCCGGCGCGTTGCGGAAAAGGAAGCGGAGGCCAATTCTGGTATACTCGCTTCGAGATATTTGGAAGGTTTCCCATATGCCTCGTATTGAAATTGACGTTGATCCCTGCGACCATATCACCAGCGATGCCATCGGCAAACCGGGACAGCGCGTGTTTTATATTCAAGCGTTCCAGGCTGAAAAGACATACACGGTCATCATCGAAAAAGCCCAGCTTCAATCGCTGGCTGTCGGCGTGGAACAATTTCTGGCGGAAGTAGCGCGGCAGAATCCGAATCTGGAGGAAGCGGAGGCGGATTATGTCGAGGAGCAGATGCGCATCAATCCGCCCGTGGATCCGTTGTTCCGCGTTGGCGAGATCGGCCTCGGCTACGATCAAAACCGTGATACGGTTGTCCTGCTCGTGCGCGAACTGTTGACGGAAGATCAGGATCCCGAATCGGGATCGGTCATCCGGTTTTGGTGCACGCGCACACAACTGCGCAAGATGGCGCGCTGGGGCGCCGAGGTGGCTCAGCGCGGCCGGCCCATCTGCCCTCAATGCGGTCAGCCGATGGAACCCGAAGGACATTTCTGCCCGAAGAAAAACGGGCATTTGCATTAGCGCTCGAACGTTTTCAAGTTGCATGTTCCAAAGTAAACCGGCAAACCTGCCAACTTGCAAGCGATGATGATTGACGACAAACTCCAGCAGATATTTCAACACGGCGAACTCGAACTCAAGGGCCAGTTCATGCTTGGCTCGAACTACACCTTCCTCGTGGATGTTCATTATCAAGGCAAGACCATCCCCGGCGTTTACAAACCATCCAAGGGCGAACAGCCGCTTTGGGATTTTCCCGATAACACGCTGGCGCAGCGCGAGGTCGCCGCGTATCTCGTCAGCGAGGCGCTGGGCTTTCATTTCGTCCCGTTTACCATGCTTCGCGCCGATGGCCCTCACGGCCCCGGCTCGCTCCAGCAATACATCGAATACGACCCCGAATATCATTACTTCAATTTCACCCGCGAAGACAAAGCAAAGTTAAAGCCGGTGGTCCTGTTCGATCTGCTCGTCAACAACGCTGACCGAAAAGGAAGCCACATTTTCTTCGACGCCGGCGCCCATAAACTTTGGGCGATTGATCACGGGATTTGCTTTCATGAATATGATAAATTGCGGACGGTGATTTGGGACTTTGCAGGCGAACCGATACCGGACGATTTGTTAGCGTGCGCCTCGCGGCTTCTCTCGGACCAAAGCCTGCTCGCCAGCCTCGAGGCGTATCTCAGCCCGCGCGAGATTCGCGCGCTCAAGTCCCGCGCCAGGGCGTTGATTGCTTCGCGCCTGTTTCCTCATCCTCCGCAGGGACGAAGATCGTATCCATATCCACCGCTGTAAATTGTAGGAGCGGAGCGTCGCTCTGCCCCTACGGGAGACACTCAATGACGCATTATAAACTTGCATTCATCGGTTTTGGAAATGTTGGCCAAGCGCTGGTTCGACTGCTTGTCCGAAAACAATCTGTGCTTGAAAAAGATTATGACATCACATTTTCAATCACTGGAATTGCCACCGGCAGACATGGGTTTGCCGTCAACCCGAATGGATTTGATATTGATAAAGTTTTTGAAATTATAGAAAGTGGAAAATCCATTTCTTCACTTTCCACTTTTCAGGTCCAAGATTCTTTTGCCGTAATTCAGCATTCCCAAGCCGACGTCATGTTCGAGAATTCCCCAGTCAATCATTCCACCGGTCAGCCCGCCATTGACCATTGCAAAGCCGCGCTCAATTTGAACATGCACGCCATCACGGCTAACAAAGGCACGGTGGTTCATGCTTATCGCGAATTGACCGCGCTGGCGAAATCGAAAAACAAAAAGTTTTATTTCGAATCCACGGTGCTGGGCGGTTCGCCAGTCTTTTCCGTTTTTCGCGAGACGATGCCCGCCGCGGACTTGATTTCTTTTCGCGGCGTGTTGAATTCAACAACCAACATCATTTTGTCGCGCATGGAAAACGGCGAGACATTCGATCAGGCTGTGAAATATTGTCAGTCCGTCGGCGTGGCGGAGACGGATCCGTCCAATGATGTAGACGGTTGGGACGCGGCGATCAAGGTCGCGGCGCTGGTCACGGTTTTGATGGACGCGCCGTTCACGCCCCAGCAAGTGGAGCGGAAAGGCATTCGTGAGATTACACCCGCGATGATCGCGCAGGCCAAAGTCGAAAAGAAGCGATATAAATTGGTCTGCTCCGCAGAGCGAAACGGAGATCAAATCAAAGCGCGCGTTGCGCCGGAACTAGTCGCGGTTTCTGATCCGTTATATGGCATGGAAAATTCGACCACCGGCGTGGCGTTTCGCACCGATGTGCTCGGCGATTATTCGATCATTGAGTCGGAACGCGAAGGCATGGTCGCCGGGCCGATTCCAACCGCGTACGGTTTGTTCGCCGATTTTATCAACGCGGTGAAAAAATAATTCTTAAGCGCGAAGGCGCCAGGACCACAAGGGAAAAACGATTTTCTTTTTCCTCCTTCGTGATCTTGGCGCCCTTCCCGGTTAAATTTTTCTATTCAACCAATTCGCGCAAACGCTGGACCAACAAAAATGTGGCGGTTGCCAGCAAAGCAAAAATCAAAATCCAAAACCAGAAATGGAGGAGCAGGATTACCGCGCCGATGACCGCCAGCAAGCCGGTAAGCTGGCTGACGGTTTGGACGAACGCGCCGCGCAAAATGGATTCGGTCACGATGAAGAGCAGGAGGATGACCGCCAGCCCCGCGCCCAAAAACGGATGAGCAAAAAGAATCAATCCCACGATCGCAAACAATAACAAACTAAAACTGACAGCCGCCCACCATTCCGCGGCGCGGTCGAAGCGCATGCGCGCCGTCTTGACCGGCATGATCAAATGTTCGATGTGCGCACGCGGGCTATCGCGCACGCCGTTCTTTTCCCGTTCGATGCGCTCATTCAGGCTTTCGAGCATCGCCGTGTTCTCTGATTGTTCGCGCCGCAAACTATGGACCTCTTCGGCCAGCGACGTTATCTTCTTTGCAAGCGCGGCGTGCTGTTTGGCGAGATGCGGGTTGCCCTCCATGCTTTTCAATTTGATCCCGATCGCCTGCAATTCGTTGACTTTTGCTGGAATCAAATCCTCCAGCGTTTTTTGACGTTCGGTTAATTCAGCGCAATTCTTTTCGAGCAGACGAAGCGCGTCGGGCGGCGGCGGAACTTTATCGAGGCCCGCAAAACCAAGCGGGTCATACCACGAGGCGCGCGGCGAACCATCGCGGTTATACATCGGCCCCGCCGGGGCGTTCTCGCCCGAAATCGGATCGCGCGCAAACAACCCCCACAAGCCTCGATATTGACTCACCCACGCCGTCGCTTCGTTAATCACCACCGGCGTCCATGTTTTGGGTTGTCCCGGACCGATGCTCAATCCGTCGCCGCGTGCATAATCCACAAATGGAATGCGGAACGGATCGAACGGCTGAAGGTCCAGGATTTGCGTCCAGAATTTGTTCCATGTTTGATGAACGGTATGAACCCATGCGGGAAGCTGCAGATTGACTTCGGCTTGATATTCGCCCGGACGAAAATAGGAGGCGTGCGAACCTGCGCCCGCGTAAACCACGGGATGCCCGTCCACAAAATCAATTTGTTCGGTATCGTCCCAGCGGCGGCGGAGATCGTCGCCGTGAAAATCGTGCGACGCGTATGCCGCCCATTCGGGAATCAGTTGCCCATTGGATTCATACAAGTAGATCGAGATCATTTCCCAATCGGCCTCGTGATCGTTCACGCCGCTGAATCCCGTGCGCCAACTGTCGTAGCATGAGAAGAACCAGTATTGCAGAATCGTCCAATCGTTTTGACGTGCCACGCGGCCATAATAAACAAAGAGATCGTTCTCGGCGCGCATGTGGAAGTAATCCAGTTCGGCCGCGGCGGCAATCGCCGCCGGCACGCGGCCGCGCAATAAAAATGAAACGGTGAACAACGCATCCACCACGCGCGGGAGCAAGCCGCCGCGCGCCAATCGTCCGATGCCGGGATGAAAGTTGTTTTTCAGGATCGAACGCAGTCGAAGTTGATTCGCCAGCGCCTGTGCGGATTCCGAAAGACTCAGCGGCTCAATGAATCGCAGATAATGAACCGTGCCAAACGGCGCGGGATGCGGCTCAACCAGTTTCTCCAGCGTCATGTCGCCTTGTTTGACCAGCAGTTCGTCGCGTCCATCGGGATAATGCGCCCACAGACTGCATTCTTTAACATAACGATCAACGTCAATCGGATAGAACTGCTCGCCCTGCGTGAAGCGCACCACCGGCTCATAACGGCGCAGCAGCTCGAGGTCCGAGGCGGATGCGGAAATGGCCGGACGTTCAATCGAGGCGTTCACCCTGATCCGTCCTTATCCGAAAGATTCGCTGAACGTCCGCTTGATTAAGCGCAAAAGCGATGATCACATTGGATGCCATTACCAGATAATTAGGGCGGCTGTAGAAATAATTGATCAGCGAAATCGTGAGTGAGATGCCCGTCCATGCCATGAGCACCACCCATGCCCAGCGATGCATCCGCAGGAAACCGATCAGCACCACAACCCCGATCAACGATAAAAGCAAATAGACCGCGCTGAAGAAAAGTTCGCGTCCCAGCGGGGTGAATCGCATTTCGATTATGAGCGGGGCGGTGATGCCGGTTTCAAAAACCTTCGTGCGGAATAAAGGTTCGATGACCTGATACAGACGGATCAAAAACAGCACGACGATCCCCCACGCGGCGATGGTCACCGCGATGGGCCGCTTTTTCTTCCATACTTTTTTTCTTGGCCGCATGGCATCCTGCTCGATTTCAAATTTACGGCTCTTCCGTCATGGCGGGGAAAGAGCCTGACTGGCAAAGCCGTATCGAAGGGTACCCAAAGGGGAAAACGCTTGAATTTTACGGCGGTTTTCCTTCGTGATCTTCGTGTCACCTCGACAAGCTAATGTAAGCCCTTGTGGTTGAAAATGGTTTTTCGGTTAAAAACGGCGCAACCGAATTGCTGCAATATCTTCATTATAGGACGGAGCGGGCGTCATGAAAAGAATATTCCTGCCGGGAAGGATGTAAAATCGAATCAGATGTACTCGAACATTCCTACGAGCGCGCAGTCTAGAATTCGGGACGTTCTGCGGAGGCGAGTGATTGGCTTTCTCTCTTCCGTGTTGACATAACAAGCGTCCGTGCATGGGCTTCGATTATAATAACCGTTTGATGCTGTCTTATCTCCTTAGCGCGCTGCACGCAATTTCTTTCCCGCAGCCCTTCATCCTTCGCCCGGCGGGAGAGAGGACGGAGGGGAGGAGGCGTAAGCTCGGCTCTTGATTTTTTTCATTCGCGGATTCGCTGATCCAATTCAAGAGAAACCGACTCGTTTGAATCAGAAAACAAAATGCGGGATGCATCTACAGGTGATAAGTTCTGGAATGACTTCTGTTTGAAAAGCAATTGATTGATGAAAATTCTGCTACTCAACAGCGAATATCCTCCCATCGGCGGCGGCGCGGGAAATGCCAGCGCGAACATTGCGCGCCTGCTGGCCGGGATGGAGAACGAAGTGCTGTTGTTGACTGTGCATTTCGACGGTTTTGCGCGCGACGAAATTTGCGACGGTGTGCGGATCGTGCGCGTGCCAGCTTTGCGGCGTAAGATGGACCGTTCGAGCGCCCTCGAACAAATCTCGTTCATTTTCGCCGCTTCATTCCGGGCGCTGAGCCTGGTGCGCCAATTCAAGCCCGACGTCGCTTTGGCTTTTTTCGGACTCCCGTCGGGTGCGGTGGCTTTGTTCGTCAAATGGCTTTATCGAATCCCTTATGTTGTTTCTCTGCGCGGCGGCGACGTGCCGGGATTCCGCCCGTATGATTTTCGCGTCTATCACAAACTTGCCGCGCCGTTTTTACATGTGATCTGGCATTCCGCTTCGGCGGTGGTGGCCAACAGCCGGGGTTTGCATGATCTCGCCGCGGCGTTCGACGCAACCATCGAGATTCCAATCATTCCCAACGGCGTTGACCTCGAAAAATTTTCCGCGCCCGAACGCGATTGGTCCTCGCCGCGCGTTTTATCGGTGGGACGCGTCGTCTATCAAAAAGGTTTGGATCTCGCCTTACGCGCCCTTGCCGATCTTAAAGACCTGGATTGGCAATGGTTCATCGCAGGCGATGGCCCGCAAAGGCCGGTTTTGCAAACCATGGCTGAAGAACACGGATTGCAAGATCGAATCCGCTTTCTGGGCTGGCTGACTCCAGACCGGCTCAAAGAGCAGTATGCCGCCGCGAATCTTTTTCTTTTTCCGTCGCGGCACGAAGGAATGCCGAACGCCGTTTTGGAGGCCATGGCCAGCGGACTTCCCGTTGTTGCGACAAAAATTGCAGGCAACGAAGAATTGGTCGTGAACGGCGAAACGGGGGCGCTGGCCCCGGCGGAGGATGTGGAGTCGCTGCGAGAATCGCTGAGGCCGCTTCTGGTCCACGCGCAGATGCGTGAACGAATGGGCCGCGCCGCGCGTCAAAGAGTCGAAACCTCTTTTAGCTGGAATCGAGTCGCTGAACAGTATCAATCCATTTTGGAAAAGGCGAAAAAGTAATGTGCGGCATTTGCGGATTATCGTATTCGAATTATCGTCCAGGCGGGCGTGAAATTTTGCAGGAAATGAACGCGGCGATTCGCCATCGCGGCCCCGACAGCGAC
This sequence comes from Anaerolineales bacterium, assembly GCA_042408355.1. Taxonomy (GTDB): domain Bacteria; phylum Chloroflexota; class Anaerolineae; order Anaerolineales; family Villigracilaceae; genus Fen-1038. The sequence continues at coordinate 11,681 of JBHORD010000133.1, read as the reverse complement.
GGCTTTCATGCCGCCGAAGGCGTGGGGCTTGCGATGCGGAGGCTTGCCATCATTGACGTGAAGGGCGGCGACCAGCCCATCTCGAACGAAGACGATTCGATTTGGATCGTTTACAACGGCGAGATTTATAACTATCCCGAAATGCGCGCTGAATTGGAAAGGCGCGGCCATCGTTTTAAGACGCAAACCGACACCGAATGCGTAATTCATTTTTACGAAGATGAAGGCGAAGCGTGCGTCCGGCATTTCCGCGGCATGTTTGCGTTTGCGTTGTGGGACAGCCGCAAACATCGTTTGTTCATCGGGCGCGATCGTCTTGGCAAGAAACCGATTTATTACACGGTTCAAAACGGCGAGTTTTATTTTTGTTCCGAGTTGAATGGCCTGCTCAAAGCCCTGCCGCATCGCCCCGAAATGGACCTCGAAGCGATTGATTTGTATTTGAGCCTGCAATATGTTCCCGAGCCGCGCACGGTTTATAAAAACGTTTATAAACTTCCCGCCGCGCACACATTGACGTGGGAAAATGGCGAAGTCAACATCCGCCGCTATTGGGATGTTGCCTATCAGCCGAAATTAACCGGCAGTGAAAGTGAGCTGGCCGAGGAACTGCGCGCGCGTTTGCGCGAGGCGGTGAAGATGCGGCTGATCAGCGAGGTGCCGCTCGGCGCGCATCTGAGCGGCGGAATCGATTCAAGCATCGTGGTGGCGCTGATGGCGGAGTTAAGCGACGCCCCGGTCAAAACGTTTTCGGTCGGCTTTCAAGAGGAGGAGTTTTCCGAACTGCCTTATGCGCGCGCCGTGGCGCAAAAATATTCCACCGATCATCACGAGTTCACGCTGGCGTACGGCGACATCCCCGCCACGCTCGAAAAAATCATTTGCCATTTCGGCGAGCCGTTCGCGGACGCCTCGGCGATTCCGTTGTATCACCTTTCGCTGTTGACGCGCGAATATGTGACGGTGGCGTTGAACGGCGACGGCGGCGATGAGGACTTCGCCGGCTATCAACGTTACTGGCTCGATCCGCTTGCCAACGCGTACTTGCAGGCGCCTCCGTTCCTGACCCGCAATCTGATTCCGTCCATCGCGCGCCGCCTCCCCGATAGATCGACGCGCCCTGTTGGAGAAAGTTTCGTGAATGGGTTGAAGCGCCTTGAACAGCTGCCGCGCATGGATCGCCGCGCCAGCATTCTGCGCTGGGGTTCGTACTTCGCGCCCTGGCAGAGACAAGCGCTTTGGAAAGAGGAACATTGGAAAAATTTCCGCGCCGATAACGCCGAATCGTTATTGGCTGAATCTTTTGACAAAGCCGGCGGCTCATTCCTCGACCGCACGCTTTACACCGATTTGCATAATTATCTCCCCGGCGATCTGCTGGTCAAAGCCGACCGGATGACGATGGCCGCCTCGCTCGAAGGGCGCTCGCCGTTTCTCGATCATGAAATCGTGGAATGGTCGGCGCGTTTGCCGGATTCGCTCAAAGTCCGGGGACGAAGCGGAAAGTATTTGTTGAAGAAGGCGTTTGCGAAATATCTGCCGGAGAATGTCAAGTCGCGCGGCAAACAGGGATTCGGTATTCCGCTGGCGGCGTGGTTTCGCGGCCCGCTGGCAGACTGGTCGCGCGAACTTTTGCTGGGTAACGAAAGTCCGCTGAATAGCCTCTTCAATCAATCCGCTTTACAAAATCTGATTGAGGAACATGTTCAAGCCCGCGTCGATCACGGCAAACGGTTGTACGCACTTTCGATGCTGGCACTGTGGATGAGGAAATCATATGTTTAAGTTTGGAGAGAATTGGGCGTCATTTTCGCGCCAGCTGGATGAAACGCGTATCGAAGAAGCTATGGTTTCATTGACTTCTTTGTTCGGCGAAGGCGCTTTGAATGGCAGGTCGTTTTTGGATATTGGATGTGGCAGCGGATTGTTTTCGATTGCCGCCTCGCGATTGGGTGCACAACCCGTTGTAGGCATCGACGTTGACCGGATTTCCGTGGAGACATCTCGACAAAATGCTTCCAACTGGAAAGGAAATGAAATTTCATTTCACCAGATTTCGGTTCTTGACAAGGAACAGTTGAAATCGCTTGGCGAATTCGATATTGTTTATTCATGGGGTGTTCTGCATCACACCGGAGATATGAGACAGGCATTGAATAATGCTGCATCCTTGGTCTGTCCTGGAGGGGTGTTGATGATTGCAATCTATAATCGGCATTGGTCATCTCCTGCATGGAAATTTATCAAATGGTTTTATAACCATGCGGGAAAATTCGGCCAGCAGATGATTGTTTGGATTTTTACACCTGTCATATTTTTGGCGAAATGGTTTACAACACTCAGAAACCCGTTCAAAATGCGCCGAGGCATGGATTTCATGCACAACATTATTGATTGGGTTGGCGGTTATCCGTACGAATATGCAAGCATATCAGAGATGACTGCAGTGTTACAACAGTTGGGATTCCGCGTCGCACAGACGCGTCCAGCCAGTGTGCCGACTGGATGCAACGAGTTTGTATGTGTCAAGGAGAAATAGCCTGCGGGATTGAATGCAAAAGAAAACGGTTTCCCTAAAGTCTTTGTGGAATTATTTCAAGATCCTACTGGCCATCGTTTTGGTTTGGTTCGTTTTGACCAGAACAAGCCCAGGGATGTAATTGACTTGGTAAAACAAGCATCGCTGTCGCGGCTGACAATCAGTTTTGTTTTATTCTGTATGCTGACGTTGATCAAAACGTTTCAATATTATTTGTTGACGACGCGGGAAGCGATGGGGCTGATTTTGCGTTGATAATTTCAAACAGCCGAGCCGCTCACAGGAAAAAATAAAAATGGGAAGACTGCTTAAATCCGTTTCCGGAAAGATATATGTTTGGCTTGTCTTTGTGGCCGGTCTTTACCTGATTGTGATTCGACCGTTGGGCGCAGGCCTTCTTCTCGTCCCCGGCGATCTGGGGGATGCGCGTCTGTGCATGTATTTGCTTGAGCATTTTTATAGATGGATGGTGGGATTGGACTCAAGTTTCTGGAATGCGGCCTTTTTCTATCCCTATAACTTAACCGTTGCATTCAGCGATAGTTTTCTTGGGGAGGGGCCCTTTTACGCCATCTTTCGACTGGCGGGCCTTCATCCGTACGCGGCGTATCAGAGCTTTTACATCCTTGGTTTTTTCTGCAATTATGCGGCTTCTGCTTATGTCCTCTCCAGACTTGGCTTCAAGCCGTGGGCGGTTGGCATCGGCGCATTTCTCTTCACGTTCGATCTTCCCATTCTCGCTCAGGAGAATCATACCCAGTTGCTCTATCGGTTCGCCGTTCCTCTGGCTTGTTTTTATCTTTGGAGTTTCTATCAGAATCCCAAACTTGGAAAACTGATACTGTTTTTATTCTTCCTGACTCTGCAGTTCTACTTCAGTATCTATCTGGGTCTTTTTCTGGCAATGTTGAGCGCGGCGCTGGCGATTTTCCACCCTCTGTTTGCCGGAGATGGCGCATGGAAAGAAAAGCTGTTCGTGTGGCCGAAGAATCTTATAAAGGCCTGGGTCGAAGCAGGTTTTCTAGAAAGAGTCTTAAGCGTTCTTTCTGCCGCATTCGTCGCCGCGGCGCTTGTATTTCTTTTCAAGCCTTATATGGATGTAGTCAGAATTTATGGTTTTGACAGAAACTGGAGCGATATCCTGGGTTTTCTGCCGACGCCTCAAAGTTATTTAATTGCCGATCGCTCTGCATTGTGGGGCTGGCTCTCGCGAGGCTTTATGGGCGTTTCCCAGCGGCAGGAACAGCAGTTGTTTATTGGAATGGCGGCGTGGATCCTTGTGATTGCGGGAGTATTGGGCCGTTTTCCGTCAGATCAAGGCCGGCTGGCTTGGGCAAACCTTGCGGCGGCGTTTTTTCTGATTCTATTGACATTGAAAGTCGGCGGCTTCTCCCTGTATGATGTTTTTCAGGCGGTTCCCGGCTTCAATAGTATTCGCGCCGTGGGTCGAATCGAGCTGGTTTTGTTATGGCCCGTTTCTGTTTTCATCGCATGGACCATCCATTCCATATCAATTGGCAAGGCAAGATCAAAAGGATGGATGATTTTCGCCTCTCTCGCCTCTGTGCTTTTGATCCTTGAGCCTGTTTTTTATCAACATGTAACATATAACAAAGTGGAGGCTGAGAATCGTCTGGAGCGGTTGCGCCAGCAAATCCCCCCGAATCTGCCGATGGGTCCGATTCTGTTCGTTGCCGTCACAGACAAAGAGAAAGACCGTTATCAGGAGCTGGATGCCATGTTGGTCGCTCAACAATTGGGCTGGCCCACTTTAAACGGCTACTCCGGCAATGTCGTTCCGGGGTCTCAACTTCTTCCCAGAACCTGTGACCAGGCGCCTAAACGAATCATCCAATATATGAGGTTCGTGAAAAATATTGACCAGAGTTTCTATCTGAGTCTGATCCGGCGTGTCGTTCCGGTCGGATTTACAGACTGCAAGCCTCAATGGTGGAATGCTATGCCATAAAACGAACACGATGGGCTTTGACTTCCGAATGTACCAGCCTTGAGATTGTATCCAGCGCAGTCTGAACGGTCTTTTCCCATGTGAAATTCTCCGCCTGCCGAAAGCCCTTCTCCCGCAAAGACGCCCGCAGGCTGGAATCTGCCGCCATTCTCAACAACCCATCGGCAATGGCTTGCGTGGAATGTGCATCGACAATCAGGGCGGCGTCTCCGGCGATCTCAGGTATCGAAGTCTGATTCGATGTCAATACTGGCGAGCCGCATTGAAATGCTTCCAATACGGGCAAACCCAATCCCTCAAACAGAGACGGGTAAACTGTGAACTGCGCCAATGTATATAATGCCGGCATATCCTCAAGCGGTACTTTTCCAAGTTGATGTACCCGGGACGCTATTGGCCCTTTCAGCCGTTCTATGACATCTTCCGTATTCCAGGCAATGCTTCCGGTGAAATATAAATGGTGCGGTATCTTGTCCTTGACGGACTCGAAGGCATCCAGCAAACGATTGAAATTTTTTCGGGGCGAAATGGAGGTGGGGAAAAAGATGAAAGGATCAATTAATTTATATCTCGACCTGACTGCATTCAAAACGTTTGCATCCTGCACGGGTTGATAATCCTTCGACGCCGCACCGTAAATATTGACAACTTTTTCCGGCGCGGCGTTCAACAGCCGAATCACATCCTGCCGCGTATACTCGGAGATCGTCAGGATGGCCGCAGAATGGATGGCGGAAAATTTCATCGCCCGGCGCATATAGAGGGTGTCGAGCTTCTTGTACGGATTCAGATCGTCATAGAAATAACCGAGGTCGAGCATGATCGGAATGGCTTGGCACTGGAGACGAAACGAAATGGTCCCTTTGGGAAAGATGAGGAGCGAAAGCCGGTCTTTCTCTGCCTGCCGCGGAAGCAAAACATGATCCCAGAGAAAAGCGTTTGAAGCGGGAACGACATGCTCGACGGCGCGCTCAAACAGGCCCAGTGGTTCGGGACTGTTATAATAGATATGGACTTCGTAATCACCTGCCTGACGGATGAATTCCCCGGCGAATCCTTCGATGTAAGAATTCGGTCCACTGAATGCCTTGCCCAATCCGCGCGCGGAGATTCCAATTTTGAGTTTTGAGTTCATGTTTTATGCGAATATGCCGTTTCAGGATACGCGGGACGTCAGATTATCCCTGGTCCCTGCATAAGCGGAATGACCGGCAGGAGGATGTTTTGGGACAACCGTCCTTATTATAAGCAACCTTGATGAATGATGTTACGCAGTTCTCCCGCAGCTCGACGTTCATGCCGCTTGAAAAATGTGAGATAAATCTCGCACTGCTGCGTAAGGTGAGTTGATAAATGATTGTAAGACGGACCTGTCATTGGCTGTACGCAAATATCTTTTCCCTGCCCTTTGCCGCCTCTCCGCTTTCATGCTGACTGAAGCGAATCGCCCGGATTATGAATGGTAAAAAATCTTCCCGGAGGTTTATGTCGAGCAACGAACCTAAATTGGACTTCATCGGCGTGGGCGCCGAAAAATGCGGCACTACCTGGCTGACGGAAATGCTCTGGCAGCATCCGCAGGTTTTCATCCCCGCGCAGAAGGAAATCCATTATTTCAATCGCAAGTTTGGGGAATTCCCCGATTTGGATAACTATAATTTTGATAAGCCGCTCGTTTGGTATCTGTCGTTTTTTAAAAATGCAAAACCGGATCAGGTAAAAGGAGAAATCTGTCCCTCCTATCTGTGGGACGAACAGGCCGCCGGCCGGATCAGGGACTTCGATCCGAATATCAAGATCCTCATCGTTCTGCGGAATCCCATCGAGCGGACCTTTTCGGCATACAGATTTTATATGCAAAGAGGGTTGATTCATACAGATTTCCGGCAGGCTTTGGAAAAATATAAATCCTATCTGCTGACGAGGAGTCTCTACTACCCGCAGGTAAAAAGATATTTCGACCTTTTTCCCCGTCAAAACATACTCGTCATGTTGTATGATGATCTGCGGGCGAATAGCGCCTCGTTCCTCGGCGCGGTTGAAAAATTTCTGGGCGTAAGTGAGTTTTTACCGGCAAATATAAATCAGGAATCGTACATAACCGGCGAGGCGCGCTTCGGCCCGGCGAACGCCTTTTTGATCGGCTTGCGGCGTTTCGCCCACAAACATCGTCTGACTTTTTTGCTGGATTTGAGCAGAAATCTGGGCCTCTCCAGCTCCCTTGAAGCATTTCGACAGAACAATAATATGCAGCGGAAACGAACCGATGTCAACAAAATGAGCGAAGAGGAACGTCAGTGGCTGTGCGGTTATTTTCATGACGACATTCGGAATCTGGAAAGCCTTCTGAACCGCGACCTCGGCGCATGGAACTGAGCCGCTGTCTGCTTTAATGAAAGTGAAAAATGAACTTTCAAACTCTGCGTAATTTTTTATCATCCTGGTTTACGGGGGATAAATGGAAGGATGTTCTCAAGATTGTCCTTGCTTTGGCGTTGATGGGCTTTATCTTTTCCAGGACCAATCTTCAGGATTTCTTGAGTCTGCGAGACATTATTTCTTGGCCCTGGCTTCTGATCAGCCTGATTGTGTTTTTGGCGCTGACAGTTGTCAAAGCGGCGCAGTATTGGGTGTTGTTCGACCGCCGGCTTCCTTATCCTCAGGTATTGAGAGTCGTGACGCTTCAGAATGCCCTCACGAATCTCGTTTCGAACGCGGCGGGAATCGCATCCTACCTGACCATGTTGCGGATCGAGCAAAATGTCAAATTGAGGCGCTCCGGCGCGATCTTCATCGTCACCAAAGCCGGCGATTTGTTCTCCATGGCTTTCTTTCTTCTGCTCTCCGCCTGGCTGGTCTGGGCGCGCGTCAATGTTCTGCATCAACTGGTTCTTGTGGTGCTGGCGGCGGTTTTTCTTGCCCTGCTTGTCTTTTGGACGGCTGTCCTTCTCCGTCAGAAATTTATCTTTCAGTTACAGCGAATCATGCATTGGACGCGGCTCGACCGCCTGCCGATCGCCGCGCGCGGACTGAATATGCTCCAATCGGTGGCGGAACAAGAACAGAGAACGGTGATCCGCATGTTCCTGCTCGGGCTTGCGCTTTCGATGGCTTATATGACCCTGACCATGGTGTATGGTTACAGCAGGATTCAGACGTTCCAAATTCCGCTCGATCTATGGGCGGTTGTCTTTGTCGCTTCGCTGATGCAGTTTGTTTCCATCATCCCCATTCAAATCTTCGGCGGACTTGGAATCAACGAAGTTACGTTGCTGTATCTATACGGCCTCTTCGGAATCACTCAGACGGATCTGCCCGCCATTCTTGTCGGACAGCGCGTGCTGTTTTATCTTTTCAATCTTGCCTTACTGCTTTACATGCCCATTGATACGTTTGCCTCCAGATTCGGACCAGCAGGCAAGGATAAGGCGGACCGTTGGAACGAGGGATGATTGCGTCATGAAACAACTTCCAGTCTTGAAAAAGTTTTACGCGGCGGGATTATGTTTGATTATTTTGGCCTCGGGCAACGAAATTTACTCGTGGTATTTTGCCAGCCATGATTGGACCGCGCTCCTTTCCCGGCGCGGCCTCCTTGCATTGATTCTCTTTACGATCATCTTGATTTCGGGCCTGGCGCTGGCGTTTTTGGAAATTTTATCCCCGCCTGCTGCACTAATCTTTTCCCGCCTCCGGCCGCGCGGAAAATGGTTGAATGGGCCGGCGGTTGTTGGTTTTCTGTTCGTGTTCGTATGGATTCTTCTTTATTCGCCCTGGGCAGTGGATTTCCCCGGTCAATGGACGCGTTTCGCATTGTCCATTGCGCTGGCTTGCTGGATTTCATTCGTTCTATCCGGTCCCCATAGAGATTTTGGCTGGCGGGAAGTTGTCTTATCTCTTGCTTTGTTTCTTTACATCAGCAGTGTGGCTGAAGTCCGCGCTTTATTTGTCACAGAGCTGGCTTCGCGTTCGGCGGTTTTGATCGGAGGACTTCTCCTCCTCGGATTGATTTATTTTGGATACTCCAGCCGCTTCGAATCGGCGGGCCGGCGGTTGCGCGGGTGGCGTGCCTCGCTCGGACGTTCGAGGTGGGCCGCGTTCGGCGTCGCTTTGATTGCGCTGTTTTTATTGCGCCTCTTGGCCGGCCCCGCTCTGTATTGGTTCAACGTCAGTTTGCGCTTTGCTTTTATTGCCTTGCTTTCTTTTGCGGCCGCATTCTTTCTCACGACGGATGCGGAAAGATCGTTGACGCTGGAGACGGGCATTCTGGGCCTGGGGTTGATCCTGCTGGCGGCGTCCATGATCAACGCGACCTACCTCGTTTCCAGTTACCCGTTCTCGCTGTCCTGGTCCGAAGGCGATCGCTTCTATGATTACTCGATGATCTTCGGGCAGAAAATCTATAAGGCTGTTCTGCCCATTCCCAATCCGTACACGTATGGCGCACCGGGACGCTTTGTCCTGTGGGGATTCCCGTTTCTTGTTCCCGGCCTGCCGATTTGGTTTCATCGCTTGTGGGGAAACGTGTTATCCATCGCGCCGCCTGTTTTCTTTGCATGGCTTGTCAGCCGGAAAATCGCCGATCCCTTGATTCGATACGCCCTCGCCGTTTGGATTTCGCTTTTCTTTATCGTTCTGACGCCGGTCTATGCCCCGATTTTAGTTTCCGCCATTGTCCTTCTGCTCACGGTGTTCGAGCCTTCCGTGTGGAAGCGGATTGCATTGGTGATCGTTGCAAGCGTTTACGCCGGTCTGAGCCGCTGGACGTGGTTCCTCGCGCCGGCGGCATGGGCGGTGCTTGCGGACCTGCTTTTGTATTATCCGCAGCGCACATCCTCTTTCTTCCGTAAAATTTCTCCCACAATCCTGATCGGACTGTGCGGCCTTGCCGCCGGTTTCGCGGTGGGCAGGAAGAGTTTGATCGGTTACAGCGCGTCCGAGACCTTGACCTCCAGCCAGCCGTTATTATGGTATCGCTTGTTCCCCAATCAAACGTATTCGATGGGCATCATCTTCGGCGCTTTGATTCTCACCGGACCTTTGCTTATCATTCTTGGATGGTGGATGGCTTCCCGGCGCTGGAAATTGGATTGGCTTCAGATGCTGGCGGTCTGGGCCGCTCTTTTTGGCTTTCTCGGCGCAGGCTTGGTGGTCAGCACCAAGATCGGCGGCGGCGGCGATCTTCATAACCTGGACATGTATCTGGTCACTTTGACGTTTGTCTTCGCCCTGGGAATCTATTCCTTGTGGAAGGATGACCGGCTCAAATTGGCTTCCTGGCCGTTTTGGATTCAAGCCTTGTTGTGCTGGGCGTTTGTGATGATCGTTTATCCGTTCACGCCGTTTGGCAAACAATCCACCCCGGCTGTCCTGAATTTGCCGCCCGACCCTCAGGTTCAACAAACCCTTCAGACGGTCCGCACGCTGGTCGAACAAGCCAGCCGGAGCGGCCCGGTTTTGTTCATGGATGAACGCCAGTTGTTGACGTTTGGTTACATCCGCAATGTCCCGCTGATTCCCGATTACGAAAAAAAATACATGATGGATCAATCGCTGGCGTCGAATGCAAAATATTTTCACCAGTATTATGTTGATCTGTCGAACAAGCGCTTCGCATTGATCGTAAGCGAACCGCTCAAGCATATTATCAAGAGTCAGGATGCCGGCGTTTTTCCAGACGAAAATGACGCATGGGTGAAATGGGTTTCGGACCCGACCCTGTGTTTCTACAAGCCGATTTTCACCGATGCTCAAAACCGAATCCAGTTGCTGGTTCCCCGTCCCGATACGAGCGCCTGTCGGCAATATCTGAGTGGAGGATGAGCTTGAATCTGCCCTATCTCGTTCCGCGCCTGATCCGCCATTTCATGCCCGAGGGTTTAACGCGGTTTCTTCTGTTGCAATCCATCATTATTCGTCCCGGGCTGGAGACGACCGCGCCTCACGAGGCGATGAATCGTTATCTCGAAGTTCTCAAATCGCGCCGCGAATCGCTGAACGGTAAACGCGTCCTCGTTTTCGGATACGGCGGACGATTCGATTTGGGACTCGGCCTGCTGGACGCCGGCGCGGAACATGTCGTCTTGTGCGACAAATACGCCCCGCCGGATGACGCTCACAACGCCGCTCTTCTTCCAAAATATGATTCGATTCTTTTCCTGGACAATGGCCGGGCGCGCCCGCGCCCCGCGCGGATGACCCTGCTTCAGACCGACATCCGCGAGGTGCGTCCCTCCCCCGAATTTCCTCCCGTTGATTTGATCGTCAGCAGTTCCGTGTACGAACATCTCGACGATGTGGAGGGCATCACGCGCTCCCTCGCCGCGCTGACCAAGCCGGACGGCCTGCACATTCATTACGTGGATTTGCGCGATCATTTCTTCAAATATCCGTTCGAGATGTTATCGTATTCTGAAAACGTTTGGCGCGGCTGGTTGAATCCAACCAGCCATCACAACCGCTTCCGCTTGTGGGATTACCGCCGCGTGTTTGAAAAATATTTTTCGGACGTCGAGATTCAAATTCTCCGGCGCGACGAAGCCGCCTTCGAAAAAGCCCGCCCGCGCATCCGCCCTGAATTCATCAGCGGCAACCTGCAGGACGACAGCGTCACGTTGATTCTCGTGATCGCATCCCGGCCGCGCAATTGATCAGCTATGAAAATTCTGCTTGACGCCATTCCCTTTGCCGCCTGGATGTTATTATGGATCGCGGGCGGCTGGCTGTTGACCGCCGCGCTGTTTCGTTTGCGCGGCAGTGAAAACGCAATGGTCGGGTTGGGAGTCGGCCTGACGCTTCAGGCCTGGCTTGCAAATCTTCTGGCGCGCGCCCTGCCCGTCACGACCGCGTTCTGGTTTTCCGCCGCGCTGGTGTTTATCGCCGGCGTTGTCTCTGCGTTTGTTTTTCGCCGCGATCTGCAGATCGAATTTTCCCTTCCGCAATGGGCATTCCTGATTCTTCTTACCCTGTTGTTCAACTTCATCGGGAACGGCCTCGGTATTTTCGACGATTACCAAAATCTCCCGACCATTTCGCTGATGGCGGCCGGCGACATCCCGCCGCATTTTGCGCTCGATCCCTCGTTGAATTTTGGCTATCATTATTTGTTGCTGTTGATCGCCGCAGAATTCATGCGGCTGGCGCACATGTTTCCGTGGAGCGCGCTCGATCTGG
>JBHORD010000131.1:0-21136 GCA_042408355.1 Anaerolineales bacterium | reverse complement strand
TTACACTGTTCAGGAGGGCGACTCGCTGGCAACCATCGCACAAAAATTTGGCCTGGGCGACAAAGGAATTTTGCTGATTTTGCAACTGAATCCGCAGATTGATCCAACGACACAGCTCATACGCGTCGGCGATCAAATTCTCATCCCCAATCCGGGCATGGAATTGTTTACCTCGACTCCGGTTCCCGCGAATCTGCCGCGCGGACAATTGGTTCCGTACATCGTCCAACCGGGAGACACACTGGCCGGCATCGCGAGCCTGTTTAACAGCACCGTGGATGCTATCGTCACTGCCAACAATTTGGCCAATGCCAACGCCATCCAGGTCGGACAACAATTGAAAATTCCGGTCAACCTGGTGACGCCCACCGCCACGCGCCCGCCGACGAGCACACCGCGCACGCCAACGACGCCGCTGGCAAGCGGAACGCCATCGCTTACAACCACTCCATAAAAGCAGAACTTTTGCTAGACAAAAACCCATCCATCATGTACAATTCGCCCTCGCTGTGCAATAAGCAATTGTTGTGCAAGTTTGAAGGTACTATCTGGAGGAACGACCTTGGCAAACATCAAGTCTCAAATCAAACGGAATCGTCAAAACGAGAAGCGCCGTCTGCGCAACCGCTTCTTCCGCGGCGCGGCCCGGACTGCCGTTAAAAATGCGCGCCTCTCGCTGGAAAGCGGAAAAGATACGCCGGTTGCCGTCATGGCCGCCGTCAGCGCGTTGGATAAGGCCGCGCAGAAGGGCGCCATTCATCCGCGCAACGCCGCGCGACGCAAGAGTCGCCTGATGAAGCGCCTCGCCGCAGCAAGTTCAAAACCGGCAGATACGGCTTCAGCGGATCAAAAAACCGACAAAAAATAATCTGACCAATGACAAAAAGCGGGAGCGCAAGGCTCCCGTTTTTGTTGTCTCGCCCATTCCCATCCTTGCCCTCCCTTGTCATCTCTCCATTAAGAAAGCGTCACGCGGCGACGGGCAGGGTCAGGCGAGGTCGGATGATATAATCACCAGGTCATGTTTGAAAAAGAACAACAAATCATCGAAGCAAAGATTCGCGAGTTCTGTTCGCAAAATAATATTCCGCTCGCCGAACTAAAGTGGACTCCGATTCCGTTCAGCGGCGAGTGGGGCATGTCCACCTCCTTTTTTGCGGCGGCCGCCAACGAAGCGCGCAGCGGAAAAAAGATTCAGGTGCCGCAGCGCGCTCAGGAAATCGCCGAGCAAATCAAAGTCCAGATTGGAGGCGTGGATGGCATCAGCCGCATCGAGGCGGTCAAAGGTTATCTCAATCTTTATTTTTCGACATCCGAATACGCGCGCCGCGTGGTGGACGAAGTGCTCGCCTCGGGCGCGGACTTCGGGCGGGGCGCGCCAAAAAACGAGCGGGTCATGGTCGAATACGCTCAGCCCAACACGCATCATTCGTTTCACATTGGTCATTATCGAAACACCATTTTGGGCGAATCGCTTGCCCGGCTGGTCGAATTCGCCGGCTTCGATACGATCCGCGCCTCGTACCCCGGCGACATCGGTTTGGGCGTGATCACCATCTTGTGGGCGTACGATAAATTTTATAAAGGGCAGGAGCCGCAGGGCATTCACGAACGCGGACAATGGCTGCTGAAAATCTACGTCGAAGCAACCGCCATGCTCGAACCGAAAGAAAACGAGACGCCCGAAGAAAAAGCCAGGCGCGAAGCGTATGACGCCGAGCGCCGCGAGATGTATCGCAAATGGGACGCGGGCGACGAGTACGTGCGCGCTCTCTGGTTGAAGACGCGCGAATGGAGTCTTGAAGAACTGCGCGACATTCTCCGCATCCTCGATGTGAAAATGGATGTGTGGTTCTTTGAATCGGAAGTGGACGAACCGGCAAAAGCCATCGTCGAGGAATTGATTCAAAAGGGCATCGCCGACGACGAACGTCCGCAGGGCGGCGCGGTCATCGTCAAGATTGACGAAAAGCTGGGATTGAAAAAAGAAAAATACCGGACAAATATCATCCTGCGCTCCGACGGCACGACGCTCTATCTCACGAAAGATTTGGCGCTGGCAAAAGTGAAATTCGAAAAATATCACGTGGACCGCTCGATTTATGTGGTGGATGTGCGCCAGTCCATGCACCTGCAACAGGCGTTCGCCATTTTGAAGTTGTGGGGCTTCAAGCAGGCGGAAAAATGCTACCACCTCGGTTATGGATTTGTGAGTCTGCCGGAGGGCGCCATGTCGGCCCGGCGCGGACGGGTTGTGTTGTTCAAGGATGTAATGGATGAAGCCATTCGCCGCGTGCTGGCAGTCGAATCCGCAAAATCGCCGGAGATGAGCGAAGACGAGCGCAGAAAAGTCGCACAGCAAATTGGGTTGGGCGCGATGGCATATTCCATGCTGTCGGTGGACAACAGCCGCGATATGATCTTTGAAATGGACAACGCTTTATCATTCGACGGGCGCACAGGTCCATATATTCAAAATGCGTATGTTCGAGCCAACAGCATTCTCAAACGTTCAAACGCTCAAACGTTTCAACGTTCAAACATTGACTTTAGTTACAAACTCGATCCACACGAGATTGAAGTTATCGAGAAGATGTCGCAGTTCCCGGAGGTAGTTCAACAGGCGGCAAACGAATATCGTCCGATGGTAATGGCAAATTATGCCTACGATCTGGCGAACGCGTTCCATTCGTTCTATCATGCGGTGCCGGTCCTGCAATCAGAAGATGAAGAAATCCGCGCCGCACGTCTGCGGTTGGTGGCGGCGGCGAAGCAGGTCATCGTCAATGCGCTGAGATTACTGGATATTCAAGCGCCGGAAATGATGTAGGTCGGCAGGCGCAAAAGTTTACAAGTTGGAAAGTTAATTTTCCAACTTCCAAACCTTCCAACTTTCAAATAGGAGAATCTATGCCAATCAAAACCATCATCATGGGCGCGGCAGGCCGCGACTTTCATAACTTCAACACGTTCTTTCGAGGCAACCAGGATTATGAAGTGGTCGCTTTCACCGCGACGCAAATCCCGGATATCGAAGGACGCGTCTATCCCAAGGAACTGGCGGGCAGCCTGTACCCAAAGGGAATCCCGATCCGGGCCGAAGAGGAATTACCTGAACTCATCAAGAAGCACGGCGTGGAACAGGTGGTATTTGCTTATTCCGACGTGCCGGACGAATACGTGATGCACAAAGCCGCGCTGGTCAACTCGTTGGGCGCGGACTTCCGCTTGATGGGCACGAAATACACGCAGGTCAAGTCCACCAAGCCGGTCGTGTCGGTGTGCGCCGTTCGCACGGGATCCGGCAAAAGTCAGACGACCCGGCGCGTCTCCCTGATTCTGCGCGAGATGGGATACAAAGTCGCCGCGATTCGTCATCCGATGCCGTATGGTAATCTCGTCGCCCAGGAAGTCCAGCGCTTCGCGGATTATGACGATCTCGATGAATTCGAGACCACCATTGAAGAGCGCGAGGAATACGAGCCGCACATTGACAACGGCGTGATCGTCTATGCCGGCGTGGACTATGAAAAGATTTTGCGCGCCGCCGAAAAAGAAGTGGACATCATTTTGTGGGATGGCGGCAATAACGATTTCCCGTTTTATGTGCCCGACCTGCAAATCGTTGTAGCAGATCCGCATCGCCCCGGACACGAATCAAAATATTATCCCGGCGAGACCAATGTGCGCATGGCCGATGTGTTCGTCATCAACAAGGTGGATACCGCTGACCCCGATAACGTGATTGCCGTGCGCGAGAACCTGCACCGGCTCAATCCGAACGCGGTGGTGATCGAAGCCGCCTCGCCGTTGTTCGTGGACAACCCCGAAGCAATTCGCGGCAAACGCGTATTAGTTGTTGAGGACGGCCCAACGCTGACTCACGGCGAGATGGCGTACGGCGCCGGCTTCGTGGCGGCACGGCGCTTCGGCGCGAAAGAGATCGTGGACCCGCGCCCGTTCGCGGTCAAGTCCATCGCGGCGACGTATCAGAAATATCCGAAGACAGGACCGATTCTCCCAGCCATGGGCTACGGCGAGAAGCAGATGAAAGATTTGGAAGCCACCATCAATTCGTCCGACGTGGATATGGTGATCGTCGGCACGCCAATTGATCTGACGCGCGTCATCAAGCTCAAGAAGCCTTATCAGCGCGTGCGCTATGAACTGCAGGAGATCGGCCAGCCGACGCTGGAAGATATTCTGAAGAAGAAGTTTGGGAAGAAGAAATAAGTTGGTGAGCAGAGAGTCGGGCAGATTGTTTGTCCGACTCTCTTTTATTAATTAACTCACCTTGCGCAGTAACGCGAGATTTATCTGGCACTTTCAGGCGGCATGAATGCCGCCCTGCTCAGTTAATTAATTGAATTAGGCGAATCATAGCAAAACGAAGTTGACTAAAATGTGTTATCAATGGGGAATGAAACTTCAACCAAAGGATATTTCATGACAACTTTAGCCCCCACACTTTCCACTCGTTACTTTCCACGCGCATCTTCATGGATGCGTGACATTGCTTTGATCGTCGCGGGCAGTTTGCTGGTCGCAGCGTTAGCACAAATATCCATCCCCCTGCCCTTCACACCGGTACCGATCACCGGTCAAACTTTTGCCGTGTTGCTGGTCGGCGCGGCGCTGGGATCGAAACGCGGACTGGCTTCGATGATTCTTTACGTCGCTGAAGGCGCGCTGGGGCTGCCGTTCTTCGCCGGCGGCGCAAGCGGCTGGCATATTCTCACCGGCGCGACGGCGGGATATTTGATCGGCTTCATCGCCGCGGCTTACGTCATCGGTCTGCTGGCCGAACGCGGTCTGGAAAGAAGCGTGCGCACATCGTTCGTTCCATTCCTGGTCGGTACGTTAATCATTTATTTCTTCGGCGTCGCATGGCTGGCAATCGTGCTTGGCAGTATCAGCAAAGCCATCCTCGCGGGTTTCCTGCCGTTCCTGATCGGCGATGCGATCAAGTGGATCGCCGCGGCGTTAGCGCTGCCTGCCGCGTGGAAATTAGTCAAATAGTCCAACAAGTCCAACGGCCTAAAAAGTCTTACAGGTCAACATTAGACCTGTAAGACTTTTTGACTTATTGGGCCGGCGAGACTTTTACTTTGATTTATTCGAACCGCCTCTGAACAACGACAAAATATTTTTGACGAAGTCTTTAAGCGGCTGGAAAATTCCGTAATTCGTTCCCAGACTTGGGGTGGGATTCAAGATCAAAGGCGGACGCGGCGCCTGATTGAAGTCGAAGTCCTGCGTCAAATCGCCGAGGATGGAAACATTCTCGCGCACCGTCGGACGCGAATCGGGGCGGCCGTCCGTTGCCGGGTCGAGGCGCTGACCGTTGAGAAAATCATCCTCGATAAATTTGTCATAGGCGTCGAAACTGAGCGTCTGATGATCAATATAACCTTTCTTCGCATACGGACTGATCACCAATGCGGGAACACGCAGTCCATATCCGTTTTGATCCACGACGGGAGGAACAACGTGATCGTAGAATCCGCCCCAATCGTCCCACGCCAGAAAGATCGCGGACGAAGACCAATCCGGCCCTTGCATGACGGCATTGATCAAGCCGGTCACGTATGCCTGCCCGTCCGCAATGGATGACGGCGGATGCTCGCTGTTATGATTATTGGGGGCAATCCAAACCACGTTTGGCAGAGTGCCGTCTTTGGCGGCCTTGTAAAAATTATCCAATTGTTGAATGTTGTTCACTTGATTGTCGGCGTGGACCGTATCGAAATAAGGAAGGGGATTCCATATCTGTGGAGTTTTCGCATTTTGAGGCAGAGGCTTACAGGCGACCTCTTCCGGGTCCACACAATCGGGCTGAGTGCCCGGCGCAACATAATAAGCCCATGAGACATTATTTTTATAAAGCAGATATGTCAGATCCGTCCAGGCATACACCGGGCGCGTATAAGGCTTGACGCCAATGACGATGCTGTCGGGTTTGTCTATGTTGCTCGTACAACTCATCGGATCGTGGCTGGCGCAGGTCGCCGACCATTCCGAGACCATGAACAGATGAGCGGGCAAACTCCACGAAGCATTCGGCTCGAACATGCGATCCTGAAGCACAAAGTTATCGGCGTAAGCCCAATAATTGGGGATTTCACGCCGGTCGTGATAGCCCATCACATCGGGCCGGCTCCCGGACTTTGTCTGGACACAAGCCGGGTCGTTCACATCCTTGCAATAATTTTGAATCGCATTCCGCTGAGCCGCGACAAATCCGTCCATCTTGCCGCCGTCAATATCAACGATGGCAGCGCCGACGCCATGGCCGCCGCCGGTATTGACCAGGCTTGGATCATGATACGGTTTGACGCATTGCCGGGTCACTGGATCCGGCGAGCAAACCGTCGGAACGCCGTTCTTCATCGGGATGCCGTCCGCGCCGGGGTACGTGCCGAAATAAGAATCAAACGAACGATTCTCCTGCATGATAATGATGACATGTTGAATTTTGTGGATACCCTGCAAACTCGAATTGGCCGACGATGGATTTTGCAAATTCGACGCCGGGGAACTGCATCCCGCCAGAAATGCAATGATTAAAATACTGGATAAAATGCGAACCTTTATGTTCATATCTTTCCTTTTGCCGCAATGAAATTTACAAACGCCAAATTCTAAACAGGCTGGTTAAATACCAAATGAGATTGAAGTCCCATCCAGGCCTGTCAGGTTAATCCGCTAATCCGCGCCGATGCTCGAGGCTCGGCTTTGCGATAAAACCATTTTGACCGTTTATAATCAAAGCATGTTCATTGACGAAGCAGAAATCCTGGTCCGCTCAGGCAAGGGCGGCGACGGCATGGTGCATTTTCATCGCGAAAAATTCATACCGCGCGGCGGCCCCGATGGCGGCGACGGCGGCAAGGGCGGCGATGTCATTTTCGAAGTCAAGCCAACGCTCAACACCTTGCAAAGTTTCCGCCATGTGACGCGCTATATCGCCAGCGACGGCAAAAACGGCGGACCCAATAACATGACCGGCAAGTCGGCAGAGGATCTGATCGTGACCGTTCCCGCCGGGACAATTGTCTATGACGCGGAGACGGGCCAGCTTCTTGGCGATCTGACAAAGCCCGGCGAGCGCCTGACGATTTGCAAAGGCGGGCGCGGCGGACGCGGCAACCAGCATTTTGCCACGGCGCGCAATCAGGCGCCGCGCACCGCGGAACGCGGCGAGCCCGGCGAAGAAAAGCGCCTCAAACTGGAATTGAAGCTGATCGCCGACATTGGATTGATCGGCGTCCCGAACGCGGGCAAATCCACATTGCTGGCGGCATTGACCAATGCAAAACCCAAGATCGCGCCATATCCATTCACCACGCTCGAACCGAATCTTGGCGTCGCAAACATTGACGACGAAACCAGCGTGGTGCTGGCGGATATTCCCGGTTTGATCGAGGGCGCCTCGCAAGGCGCGGGACTCGGCCATGATTTTTTGCGCCACATCCAGCGGACGCGTGTATTAATCCATCTGCTCGATGGCTTGTCGAATGATCCGGTTGCGGATTACAGTCAAATCAACAGCGAGCTGGCGCTATTCGATCCAAACCTCGCCAGGAAGCCGCAGATCGTGGCATTAAATAAAATTGATCAGCCTGAAGTGCAGGAACGATTGGCTGAGATCAGGAAAGCTATGAAAAAGAAAAAAGTCGAACTGATGACCATCTCCGCGCTGGCGCGGACGAACACGCGCGAGTTACTGCTCAGGGCCGCGCGGGAGCTGGCGGAGGCTCCAGCGGTGGAAGAAGCCGCGGTAACGGCTCCCGTTTACCGTCCACAGGAAGACGCGAAGGAGTTCCACATCACGCGCGAAGGCGCGCATGAATGGCGATTGTCCGGTTTGGCCATCGAACGCGCCGCGTCCATGACGTTTTGGGAACACGACGGCTCGGTGCGCCGCTTCCAAAAAATCATGGAGACGCTCGGCGTGGATGAAGCCTTGCGCAAAGCCGGCGTGCAGGAAGGCGATACGGTTTCGATCGGCGATTTTGAATTGGAGTGGCAGGAATAAACGCGATGATGAAACGAACGCCGCATTTAACCGCGGGAACGACCTCCATCCTTGTTTTGTTGTTGGCATTGATTGGTTTCAACACATACGCCGTCGGGCTGGAATCGAAATATGTCAACGCGCTCGTGCCGTTGAATCTGGAACAAACTCTGGCCGGCACAGCCGTTCAGCGCGCTGCGCTGCGTTCGTCGGACATTCTGCCGGTCTTCGGAAGCTCGGAATTGATCCTGCTCCCCACGCCGTATCAAGCCGATAAATTTTTCGCGAAATATCCAACCGGTTTTACGGTGATGGACGTGGCGGGCCTGGGCGTGCTTTCGATCACGATGGCGCAGGACCTGGCCGCCCTGGGACCGGATTTGCGCGGCAGGAAAATCGTTTTATCCATCATGCCGGGTTCGTTCTTCCTCAGCAAACGCGGCTTGATCAATAACAATCCGACTCACGACTTTGCGATGAACTTTTCGCGCCTGCACGCCTACGAAGCGGTCTTCAGTCCCTATCTCAGCTACGGCGTCAAAAATCAAATCGCACAGCGCATGCTGGATTTTCCCGACACGGTCAAAAGCGATCCGTTTCTCGTTTTTTGTCTTCAAACGACGGCGGGGACCTCCGGACTCAAGCGCGCATTGTATTATCTGCTTTGGCCGCTCGGAGAACTTCAAATCCAGATTTTAAATCTTCAAGATCATGCTGAAGTCGTCTATTACATCTGGAGCAACCGCCTTGATCCGAATGTGACGAAAGTTCCGCAAACAATTGACTGGGATAGAGAACTCGGCAATGCGCTGGCGGAACAAAAATTGAACACGAACAACAATCCGTATGCGGTTGAGAATTCGCTGTGGTGGTACTTCGACCGCATTGATCTGCCTCACCCCCCCGGCTCGGAAGACAGCGCATACACAAAGAATTTGCTCAACTCTCAGGAATGGTCCGATTTCAAAGTCCTTTTGATGGTTTTACAGCAACTGGGCGCAAGACCGCTGATCGTGAGTCGTCCGCTGAACGTCCCGTTGTGGGAAGCGCTGGGCGTGAGCGAACCGACGCAAAAAATCTTTTACGCCAAACTGCATTCTGTTGTGGACCCGTTCCACATGCCTTTGCTTGATCTCCGGCAATATGAGCACGATAGATATTTCAGCATAGATCAAGGCTCGCACACCAGCCGCGAAGGCTGGGTTTATATAGATAAGATTCTCGACGACTATTATCATGGGCGGATTCCGTGAGACAGCCCTTCGATGAATTTCTTCATGGTTTTCTCAAGGACAAAAATTTTTAACTCACCTTACGCAGTAGCGCGGGATTTGCCTCGCGCTTTCAGGCGGCATGAAAGCCGCGCTGCAGGGAAAACTGCGTAACATCAGTCTTTAACTTTTCTGACCGTCGGGCATTCCCAGGAAAACCGTGCGGATCTCCCGCACCGCGCAAAATCCTTAAGGCGGGATTTACGAATTTCGGTTAATATCGGGAAACTCGAAAACAGGAGAGACATCCATGGATCAACCAAAACGAACATCGTCCAGGCGGGGAATATGGATTGCAATCGTCATCGCGCTTTGCTGTATCTGCGCGCTTGTTTTGCTGATCGGCGGGCTGGGCCTTTATTATTATCTCCACAGTTCGCCCACCTCATCGCCGGCTTTGCCGTTCCCTTCGTCCAGCGGCGGCACAGAAACGCCGACGGTCACCGTCACGCGGCCGCCCGCCGCCTCCGTTCCATTGGATACAGAAACGCTCTTGAATAACACGATCGTTCCCGAAAGCGATTTATACGATCTGGCGTGCCGTCTCGAAAACATCTGCAACGTACCGCATACCTTGCCTGCGCCCGCAAAACCGTTTCAAGTGGGCGATAAACAAAAATTCTGGATCAGCAATGTGGACACCAACATCACCAGCCAGATCACAGCCACGCTGGAGTACATCACGCCGCACACATACTTCTGGGCGCAGGACGGCGTGCCGGTCAACTCGAAGGACATGAAGGCGCTGATGGACGACTTTGAAAACAAAATCTATCCGACCGATCACGAATTCTTCGGCAGTGAATGGACGCCCGGCGTGGATAACGACCCGCATATTTATATTGTTTATGCGCGCGGCACGGGCGCATCGAATGCCGGTTACTTTTCCACGCCCGACGAATACAATCCGCTGGTCCATAAATACTCCAACGGGCACGAAATGTTCGTCTTCAATGCCGACAATATGAATCTTGGCTCCACAGAAACATACAGCGTGCTGGCGCATGAATTCCAGCACATGATTCGATGGAATGTCGATCCCAACCAGCCCGATTGGATGAACGAAGGCTTTTCGGTTCTGGCGGAATACTTGAACGGCTATCCTCCCTTTTTCGATTATGACTATATCCGCCAGCCGGATTTGAATTTAACCTACTGGCTTCCGGACCCCGGCGCAAACGGCCCCCATTATGGAGAGTCTTTCCTCTTCCTCGATTATTTCCTCGACCGCTTTGGCGCTAAAGCCACACAGGCGCTTGCCGCAGATCATATAAATAACATTACCAGCGTGGACGATACGCTCAAGAAGCTCAACATCACCGATCCGCAAACCGGCAAGGTGATCACAGGCGACGATGTGATATTGGACTGGATGGTCACAATGTATTTGCAGAACGGCCAGGTGGGCGACGGGCGCTATGTCTATCATAATTATTCCAACGCGCCGAAAGCGTCTGCAACGGCGACCATTGACACATGTCCGCAACCCCCATTAAATAAATCGGTCAATCAATTTGGCGCGGAGTACATCGAGATCAATTGCGCCGGCAATTACACGCTTTCCTTCCAGGGATCCACACTGGCAAAGCTTCTGCCGGCCGATCCGCATTCGGGCAAATACGCCTTCTGGTCAAACATGGGCGATTCGTCGGATATGACCCTCACCCGCGAGTTCGACCTGACCCATGTGACCGGCCCCGCCCAGTTTTCTTACTGGACCTGGTATGACCTTGAAAAGGGCTACGATTATCTTTACCTCGAAGCCTCCACCGACGGCAGGAATTGGCAAATCATCAAGACGCCAAGCTGTTTCGATAAGGATACCTCTGGCAACGCGTATGGCTGCGGCTATACGGGCATGAGCGGCGGCGGAGACAGCGCCCAGTGGCTGAACGAAAGCGTTGACCTTTCACAGTTCGACGGCAAGAAAATCCAACTGCGGTTCGAGTACATTACCGACGCCGAAGTAAACGGAAACGGCTTCATGCTGGACGATGTCTCTTTTCCGGCAGTCAACTATTCGTCCGATTTTGAAGCGGACGACGGCGGCTGGCAGGCGGACGGTTTTGCGCGCGTCGAAAACGCTCTGCCGCAGACGTTCCGCGCCGCGCTTATCATCCAGGGCGCCAATCAAACGACCGTTCAAAATATCGCCCTCGACGAGAATCAATCAGCGAATATTCCGCTTTCGTTGAAGCCGAGCGAAGATGCCGTTTTGGTCGTGACCGGAACGCAGGGCTTCACGCGCCAGCTGGCGGGTTTTACAATCGAAATCAAATAAGCCGGTAGATAAGGGACAACGTTCGATAAAAGAAAGCGTCCGAAGCGCTCGCTTTGGACGCCATGTTTCTCTCATGACTCGGCACGGAACGCAATGCCGTTCTTATCAAAGAATCTGGTCAGCTTTTTTCGCAAGGGAGTAAGAATCCCGAAATGGGCGAGCATGAGAATCGAAAACGTGAGGATTGCGCCAAAGAAAATCAAATCGCCGAGAAGATAAGCCGGCTTTGCGTCGGAAGTGAAAATATAACGAAAGACAATGAACGCCAGTTCGACAAGGCTCATCATGAGAAGCGGCAAAGCGTATGGGCGCAGATCGTGCCCGTCGAGAATCAGATGCAGTCCCACCAGCGCGCCCAATCCTGCGGCAACGATCAGAAAATAAGCCAGATAATGCGCGCCGTCATAAGCCTGCGCATACAATTTTTGAATGATCTTTAAATACAAAACGACCACCGCCGCCAGACAACCCCACGTGTAGATTTGGATGATGATCGGCAAAATCAGATTATTGTAAACGCGGATGCAAACGATGGCGGCCAGCCAGCCAAAAAGGTAGGCGAGACTCAGGACAACTCCGTCCGCAATGAAGACGCCCAGGTTTTTGCTGAACAAACCTTCGCTGAAAATTTCCAGCACAAGCCTGGCGCCGCCCAGCAATGCAATGGTCAATGCGCCGAGGCTGAGCACCAATGTCACAGCGCTCAACAGGCCGCGTTGTGAGATTCTGGTGTTCGGTTTGAACGATGGAGGCGGCGCTGACGGGTGAGGATGAGGCGGCGGATCAGGTTGAACGAACGGAGGCACTTTGGGCAGATTGTTCTTTTTATCGCTCATGATTCATCCGATCCCTGCTGGTAACTGCGGATATTTTATCACTTACGCCCCACCCACATGAACGAGTTTTGATTTCATCCGGGCAATCGCATTAAAAAATTGTCTCAAAATAGGGGATGGTATTTCGATTTTTGTGTAAAAGCGGCGCGGGATTAATCTCGCAGTACGAATTTACACAGCGTTCGGCATACGAACAAACAGGGTGTTATTGCGAGTGAGCCTCTCTCAGCGGGCGAAGCCATCTCCTGAAAGCAGGATATTCCCGTTGAAGCGGGGATGGCTTCGGCAAAAACCGCCTCGCAACAACAAAAATCCTTAAGGTTTTGAACCATAAAAAATCCAAATGCGATTGCCCCATGATTCCATTCCCTGGCCTGGTTGGACGTTTTAAAACTCTCATCTTTGAGAAACTCGGAGAGAACCTTTCTCGTCCCTGTCACGCGGTATAATCTCGCCAGGTAGTCGGAAATCAGCCGCTAACTCATCATGCTTTCTGATCTTCAACTTAACGATGTCCTCCGCCTGCGCAAGCCGCATCCGTGCGGATCATACGAGTGGACGGTTGTCCGTCTCGGCGCAGATATCGGCCTCGAATGCCAAGGCTGTGGCCGCCGCGTGATGCTCACACGGCGCGAGCTGGCAAAGAGGATGAAAACCAATCTGACGAGAAAAGATGAACAACAACAATCATCGTAAGCCCCACATTGTTTTTTACTTCTCTGATACCGGCGGCGGACATCGTTCCGCAGCGGAAGCCATCATCGAGGCTTTACAACTCGAATATGATGATTCGTTCACGTGCGAAATGGTGGACTTCTTCAAAGAATACGCCCCGCCGCCATTCAGCAAAATGCCCGAAATTTATCCTGAGCTGGTGAAGGCTCCGGCTTTATGGCAGGCTTCTTTTGTCGCCACGGATGGACGTCCGCAAGCCCGCGTCATTACCGCATCGCTCTGGCCTGTGGCGCGGACGGCGGCGCGT
The DNA here is from genome assembly GCA_042408355.1 of Anaerolineales bacterium. Taxonomy (GTDB): domain Bacteria; phylum Chloroflexota; class Anaerolineae; order Anaerolineales; family Villigracilaceae; genus Fen-1038. The sequence goes on along the minus strand of JBHORD010000131.1, from coordinate 7,749 downwards.
AAACTGGTGCGCGAACATCCTGCAGACCTGATCGTAAGCGTCCACGCGATTGCAACCACCTTTGCCCTGCGCGCACTGGGACGCGAGCGTCCGCCCTTTTACACCGTTGTCACAGACATGGTCACCACTCACGCGTTATGGTATGACGCACGCGCAGACCGCATCTTTGTCCCAACCGAAACCGCGCGTCAGCGCGCCATCGCATATCACATGCCCCCTGAAAAACTGGAAGTGGTCGGCATGCCAATCGCGGCTCGTTACTGCACGCCGATTGGAAACAAGCGGGCATTACGAAAAAAACTCGGCTGGCCCTCGGACAAACCCATCGTTCTGATGGTTGGCGGAGGCGACGGCGTCGGTCCGCTTGGGAAGACGGCACGCGCCATTGATGAATCGGGGCTGAACGTCGGACTGGTCATCGTTTGCGGGCGCAATGAAAAACTGAAGGCAAAACTCGAATCCGCATCGTGGGAGAATCCGGCTTTGATTTATGGCTTCACGCGCGAAATGCCCGACTTTATGCGCGCCGCCGATTTCATCGTCACCAAAGCCGGACCGGGAACAATCGCCGAAGCGCTCAATGCCAACCTGCCAATCATCCTTTATTCCAGGATTCCCGGGCAGGAAGACGGCAACGTAACATTCGTTGAATCGGAGGGCGTGGGGGTTTGGGCGCCCAAGCCCCAGCTTGTCGTCCGAACGTTGACGCGCTGGATCACGGATCCGCAGGCACGCGAAAAAATCGTCGAAAACGCGCGGCGCATTGCGCGTCCCGATGCCGCGCGCCGCATCGCTCACGTGGTGGGCGAACGATTGGGATTGCAGAAGAAATCGTCATCCGATCATGCCGCGGGATAAGTCTCACGTTCTGTGATACACTTTGCCTGCCTTTGAATTTTTTTCTGGATGGAAAACATGCCCGCCCACGAAACCTATCCTATTGAAATTGCCGGACTGAAACGCGAACTGCGGTTGTTCCAGATCAAGCCGGGGTTGAGAATCGCGATTCTCAACATCCTCGGCGATACGGAACTGGTACAAGCCTGCGCGCGGGAATTAAGCAAACGCCTCATGGATGTGAACTTCGATGTGCTGGTATCTGCCGAAGCCAAGTCCATCCCGCTGGCGTACGCACTGTCGGTCGAAATGAAAAAACCTTATGTGATTTTGCGCAAAACCTACAAGCCTTACATGGGCGACGCGCTCAAAGCCGAAACGCTTTCCATCACAACCGGCCAGCCGCAGGTTCTCATCCTGGACGAGAAAGACCGCGGCATGATGCAAGGCAAAAAAGTTGTCATCGTAGATGATGTGATCAGCACCGGCTCGACATTGCAGGGCATGCGGATGGTGCTCGAAAAAGCGGGCGCGACGGTCGTCAAAGAAGCGGCCATTTTAACCGAAGGGGAACGGTCGAAATGGGAATCGATCATTTCACTCGGACATCTGCCTTTGTTCACCGATTGATTTTCAAGCCACCCGAATCAAACTTTGTTTTTGCCGGCGCGTCATCGTTTTGATGGCGCGTTCCCGTTTCAGCGCGCTGACTTTATCCGGCTGAGGCTCAAGATAGACCAATCGCACGGGACGGCGCGTGCGCGTATAACGCGCGCCGCGGCCCGCATTATGCGTTTTGACGCGCCGTTCCGGGTCGGTCGTCCAGCCGGTATAAAATGTTCCGTCGGCGCATTCGACGATATAGCAAAAACAAGCCATCGCTATTTTTTCTTTTTCATCCGCTCGAAAACCGTACTGCCAAAGAGCATTTGGCTGATTCGCTCGCCAAAATCCGGCACATCAATTTCTTCACCGCTCTCTTCCAGCCACCCTGCGGCTGACCGTTCATTGAGCCATCGTTCGCGCCCTTCGAACGCCTGCGCCAGGCGTTCTATTACGCCTTCTTCGTCGCCGTTTTCAATGTCATCGCGCAGACCCTTCAGCGAAGCCAGCAAAACATCCAGCGCATGAACGACACCGGCGCGATTTCCCAGCGCCGCCACTTTCAAAGAATCAGGATCATCGTAATAAGCCAGTCCGCCGGTGACGCCTGCAAAGGGACGTCCAGCCAGTTTACGGGCCTCGGCCCAGCCCGCCTGTTCAACCGTGGCGTTGAGCAGGGCCGCGGCCGTCAATTGCGGAAGCAGATGCACCGAAGTCATCAAGCCGTCCGATTCTGCCAAATCGGTGAGCATCGGTTTTGCGCCCAGCATTTTGGAAAGATTGAAAGCCAACTCCTCCACTTCAGGCAAGGTGCCGGGAGGCGCATCCACCACCATCACCGTGCGTTTGAATAAATCGGGATGCGCGCCGTTGAGTCCGCTTTCAGAGGAGGCGAAGGCTTGAGGATTGAGAGTCGGCACAAGTCCCAGATAGAAGCGGCCGGCCGGAATAAATTCCTTCATCCATTCGAGAACCGCGCCTTTAAGCGGCGCTGTGTCCAGGACAACTGCGTTCTCCTGAAGCCATGGACCTATGACCTTCAGCGTCTCGCGAATTTCAGAAAGCGGCAGGGCAAGCAAAACAATGTTTGCGTTCTGGACTGCGTCTTTCAGGTTTTTGATCTCGTCAACGACATCGAGACTTAATGCGGCTTTCGTGATTGCCGCATTTCTATCGTGACCCACCCGGCGAATCGAATTTTTTTTATCCCTCAGCGCCATGCCAATGGAGGCGCCAATTTGTCCCAAACCGATAATGGTAAGTTGAACGACCATAAGTATTTCCTTTCAATTCGGCGTGCGCCGGTGTTCATGATCTCTGTGCGCCTCGATTATACTGCTGTGGGCGCCCGCCCTGTGTTGCAACAAAACGAATATTTTTCAAACAGCCCCGCTCTTTTTAAAGTGTGAGAACCGCGGACGCCGACCGCGGTTCTCATTTGAAAGGAGGAGAAGAGAAATCACCTTACGGGTGCAATACTATCATCTCTATCCAAATCATGCTTGACGTATAACCTACGCTTCCCCTACGTTTGTCCGACATATCATGAAATTGCAATGCTTTTTTCGAGGTGAACGGCGCACGAAATCATCCAGGCCTTCGCCGGGCCCGCGTCAAAAGGTGAACATCGCGCGCGGCTTCATGGCCGGCCCGGCCGTTCTGCACAGGCAAGTTGCTAACGGAGATTACACAACCTCTGGTATATAATCTTGCCGTCGAGAAGATTATTGCGATGGCGATTTTTATGAACGTATGGAGATGAGAGAGAAAGCGCCCGCCGCTCAGCCGCCAACGCGGCCTGGAGGCGGGCGGCGATTCATCACGAATTTTATCTGGAGGTATCGTTGCAACCTAAACACTGGTTTGTATTCATCCTGCTGGGTTTGATTTGGAGTTCATCTTTTCTTTGGATCAAAATTGCCGTCGCAGAAGTCGGCCCGATCACGCTGGTTGCCTTTCGCGTCTTGTTCGGACTTCTATTCAGCGCAAGCGTGATTCTCGTTCAACGCGTCCCTCTGCCGCGCACGTTCAAGGGCTGGCTGCCGTTTCTGATTCTCGGCATCAGCAACGTTGCCATTCCGTTCTTCCTGATCTCGTGGGGCGAACAGGCAATCGATTCAGCGGTCGCGGCCATTTTGGACGCCACGGTGCCATTGTTTACAATCGTCATCGCGCATCTTGCCCTGCACGACGACAAGATGACCGTCCCTAAAGTAGCCGGATTGTTGATTGGCTTCATCGGCGTGATCGTTCTCATGAGTAAAAGCATTGGCGCCTCAACCGGTTCTGTGTTCGGACAATTCGCCGTAGTGGCGGCTTCGATGTTCTACGCGGGCAGTTCCGTTTACGCGCGCAAATCCACAGAAGACGCGCCGGGGCTCGTGCGCGGCGCGGGACCGCTGGTGTCGTCCACGGCGGTGATGTGGCTGGCGAGTTTCACCATCGAAAGGCCCTTCGTCATCCCGCATCTTCCCATCACATGGATCGCATTGTTATGGCTTGGCGTGCTCGGCTCGGGTTTTGCCTTCATTTTGAATTATTATTTGATTCATGAAATCGGCCCCACGCGCACCACGATGGTCACATACCTTTTCCCTCTTGGCGGAGTCGTTCTGGGCGTGGCCTTCCTGGGCGAACGCCTCAGCTGGCAATTGCTTGCGGGCGCGGCGTTGATTGTTGCAAGTTTGGCTGTTGCCAATATACAGCCACGGCAAGCGGCGGCAGACATAGAATTGAACAATGGCTGATTTTCGCTGCGGTTTTATAGCCATCATCGGACGCCCAAATGCGGGCAAGTCCACGCTGATCAATACGCTGCTGGGTCAAAAGATCGCGGCGGTTTCGCCCAGGCCGCAGACCACGCGCCGCCGTCAGCTTGGGATTTTGACGCGCAACGACGCACAGTTGATTTTTGTTGATACGCCCGGCATTCACAATCCAAAACATAGACTTGGCAAGTTTTTGAATCAGGAAGCGGAAGAAGCGCTGGACGGCGTGGATGTGATTCTCTTTCTCGTGGACGCGTCCACCGAACCGACGGATGACGACCGCCGAATCGCGTCGCTGTTGAAACAAATTCCGCCTCAAACTCCGCTCGTGCTGGCCGCCAATAAAATTGATCTGGTGCCGGCGCAGGCTTTGACCGCGCCTCTCGAAGCGTATCAGGCTCTGGTCCGGAACGAGGCGAAAACGGTCTCGATTTCCGCGGCGCGCGGCGACGGTCTCGCCGACCTCGTCAACCTGTTGATCGAACTTTGCCCCGTCCGCCCGCCCGAATATGACGAGGATCAAATTACAGATTTATATGAACGCGAGATCGCGGCCGATTTGATTCGCGAAGCGGCTTTGCTGAAACTGCGCGATGAGGTCCCGCACAGCATCGCGGTTCGGGTGGACGAATTCAAGGAACGCGGGAACGGAATGGTTTATATCGCCGCCACCCTTTTTGTCGAGCGGGAGTCGCAAAAGGGAATCGTCATCGGCGAGGGGGGAAAAATGCTGAAGCAAATTGGAATGGCCGCCCGAAAACAGATCGAAGAAATGGGCGGTCACAAGGCGTTTTTGGAATTGCGGGTAAAGGTGGAAAAGGACTGGCGCAACAACGAAAACGTCTTGAAACGGCTGGGGTACAAGATAAAAAAGTAGGTCATATTTTCGAAGCCGCACGAACCTGAGCGCGCATTTGAGAAAGCAACAGTTCAAGCAAGCGCCATGTCTGGCGGAGGCCTCTCGCTCTACTTCGCCGCTTCATGCCCGCCATTCCCGAAAATCTTATTCCCGTATCAGTTTCAGGAAAGCATTGACCGCCGACGGATCGAAATGTTTGCCCGACTGGTTGATGATGTATTCGATGGTCTTTTCTTTCGTCCATGCCTTTCGATAGGAACGATCGTTGGTCAACGCATCGTACACGTCCACGACGGAGAACAGCCGCGCCGCCAGCGGGATCGCCTCGCCTTTGAGTCCGCGCGGATATCCTGAGCCGTCCCATTTTTCGTGGTGGCAATAGGGAATATCCAGGGCGCGGCGAAGGTATGCAATGGGCGCCAGCATATCGTAGGCGTATTGAGGATGTTTGCGCATGATGACCCATTCCTCGTCGGTCAATGGCCCGGGCTTATGAAGGATGGAATCGGGAATGCCCATCTTGCCAATATCGTGCAACAGCACGCCATGACGGATATCGCGTAATTCCTGGTCGGACAGTCCCATGGACCGCGCCAGCCGAAGCGTTAATTCCATGACGCGCGCCGAATGTCCCTGTGTTTCCTGATCGCGCAATTCGAGCGCCTGCGACCAGCCTTCGATGGTGGCATCATAAGCCAGCGTCAATTCGACATTGGCTTTCTCCAGGTTCTCGAACATGAGGGCGTTATCAATTGCCAGCGCGGCCTGTCCCGCCAGCATATGCAGGAAGGCCGCGCGCTCATCGTCCAACTCCAGACGGGAGCGGTGGAATAATTCCATCACGCCTTTGACCTCGCCTTTGGCGATGAGAGGCACGGCGCTATAACCTACAAATTTTTCGGTCGCTATCAACCTGCTCTCGTCGAAGTCCATCTTTTCGGCGGTCAGATCGGGGATATTTATCATCCGCCGCTCAAGCGCGGCTCTGCCCGCAATACCCTTGCCCAGCGGCAGAGACGCACTGCTCGCTTCCAGGCTAAAGAAACCCGCCCCCGCTACATGCTGTAAGGCGAGCATGGACGGATTTAACAAAAGAATGCGCGCCGCATCCACGTTGATCTGCCGGGTGACATTCTCAAGCACGGCCTGCAAACTCAAACGAAAATCGGTGGTTGAGTTGATGGCCGTATCAACCGCGTGCAGGGCAGATAGCTGATCCACGCGGTGTTTAAGCTGGGAAAACAATCGGCTGTTTTGAATTGCCACCGCCGCCGTGTTCGCCACCAGACTCAAAAGCTTTGCATCGGAGGGGGTATAACGATTCTTCAAATAGCTCTGCGCCTGCAGAACGCCGACCACCCTGCCTTCGGAAATCATCGGAACATAAAGAGCCGATTCCGCCGGACGGTTGAACTTTCCCGTCAAAACCGGTTCCGCGCCCAGCGTTTTGAAATACTCCTTCAAGTCATTGACGATCATCGGCTCACCCGTGAGGACGACGCGGCTCAACGTTCCCTGCTGAGGATCCGACAACGGAAAGTCCGCGATCTGGGAAACATTGAGCGTTTCACCATCCTGTGCCGCATACACGACGCGATTCAACCGGCGGCCCTCATCGAATTCGGTAATGTAAATGATGGCGGTATTCGGCAGAAGTTCGAGAGAGAATTGAGCCAGACGCCCGTAAATCACCGAAAGATCGAGCGTTTCCGCAAGCGTGCGCCCCAGCCGATTCACAACAATCAATTGCTCATTGTAAGCGATCGTCTCCTCATGCAGTTTGGCGCGCTGGATGGCATTGGCGGCCATATCTGCGATGGCGACCAGCAAATTGATCTCATTCTCGGCGAACGGCGCAGGCTGAATTCCATCCCTCTCATCGCGCGTGACCCACAAAGCTCCCAACGCAGTGTCCTGCGAAACGAGCGGGACAATCGCCGCGCTGCGAACGAACGGCATTCTTTCTTTGGCAAACACGCGCGGATCGTCCTGCAAATTGGAGGTTGTGTAAATCCGGCGGGATTGAATCACATGGGCGGTAATCCCCTGCCCCGCCGGAATAATCAAGCCGGTGAAAAATTCGAGACTGCCTTCGGCCAGCAAATCCACAAGGTCATTGGTGAGAGGATCAAGCGTGATAAAGATGGCGCCGTCTGCATGCAGGATTTGCCGCAGTTGGGCAAGGATGATGGGGGCCATTTCAGCATGCGTCGCCGCGTTGCGCAAAGAGGAGGACACACGAGTCAATGCGTCGAGTTCATTCAGACGCCGACGCGTTTGATCCAGCAGGCGGGCGCTGTACACGGCGCCAGCCACGGCATTCGCAAACAAATAAATCAGATCGGCATCCTGCTCGCCGAACGTGAAAGATTGGTTTTCCCCTTTCTGGTCATCCTCGGCGCGATTGAAGACATCCAGAACGCCGATCAGTTCGCCGCGGTACAGCATGGGCACTGCGATCACGGCTGTGTGAGAAATATGCTCATAATTTGGAGAGCGGTGCTCCCACGTTCGGTAATCGTTTACGATCATCGGCTTCTTCGCCTGCGCGGCGCGGCCCGACAAACCTTCCCCCAGCGCGATCCGAATCCCCGGGCGGATATCCGGATCGTGAATCGCGACCAGTTCGAGGTCGCCGCGTTGCTGGTCGAACAGATAAAGCCCCGCGCCCGCCGCGCCGAC
>JBHORD010000127.1:0-4733 GCA_042408355.1 Anaerolineales bacterium | reverse complement strand
CCCCCACATTTGTCAATGCCTCTCCACAGCCGACCGCCTCCCATGCGGGTCCGACTCCGCTGGCAGCGCTGCTCGGAGTTTCCTATACCGCCACGCCGCTTTATGTCAACACGCCGCGCTCGCCGCTTTCGCAGGATATTTATAATGCGGCGAAGACCTATTACCAACAGGGAAACTGGGACCAATTCATCAGCGCCATGGAGCAGGTCGCCACCGCCGAACCGACCTCGGCGGATGTTCCATATTACATTGCCGAGGCCTATCGCTTCAAAGGCAATTGCCCGGCCGCGCTGACATTTTACAACAATGCCCTCAAGATTGACGATACCTTCGCGCCCGCGTATTTGGGATTGGCGCGAATGCGGCTGTGCATTGATCCCGGCGCGGACCCGTCCGCGCTGTACGCGCTCGCCATTCAATACGATCCCAATTACGGCGATACCTATCTCGACCGCGCCAACTACAACATTGACCATAAAAATGCGGCGCTCGCGTTTCCCGATCTGATCAAAGCCAGTCAGCTCATGCCAGATTCGGCGCTGGTTCAACTCGCTTATGCTCAGGCCTATTTATTGGACGGCGACAATGCAAAGGCGCTGAATGCCGCAGAAAAAGCCAACAGCATTGATTTGACCCTTCTTCCTTCCTACCTGGTTTTGGGTCAGGCTTATGTGGTCAATGGACAATATCAGGACGCCATCAAACCGTTGGAAACCTATTTGATCTATGAGCCGCAGGATGGAAGTGCATACGCATTGCTCGGTCAGGCGTATGCAGAAACGGGCGAATATCAGCTCGCGCTGGATGCACTCACCAAAGCGCTTGCGCTCGACCCGACTCAGCGGCAGGTTTACGTTTATCTTGGAAATGCAAATCTTCAATTGGGAAAACTGGATGCCGCGCAAGCGGGTTTTCAAAACGCGCTTAAGTTCTATCCCGATTCGTTCGACGCGGAAATCGGCCTGACGCAGACGTTTTATCAATTGGGCCAGTTTGGAAACGCCTACTTGCAAGCCGAGACTTCGATGTCCAAAGTGACGAACGATACGCAGAAAGCGCTGGCGCTTTACTGGCGCGCTAAAAGCCAGGTGGGACGCGGCAGTTTCGGCAATGCAATATCGGATTTTCAAACTCTGCTTTCAATGCCCGCCTCGGACATGACCTCGCAAATGCGGCAGGACGCGCAGAATCAACTCTCGGCTTTGCTCACGCCGAGTCTCACGCCGACCATCGAGCCGACGAACACGCGAACGCCTAAACCTTCCGATACAGGCACGCCGACGCCGACTGAAACTTCAACGCCAGAACCAGCAAGCACACCGTAAACAATTGACGGTCGCCTTTTCAGGCGATCGTCAATTTTATTTTCCGTATTTCGCCCGATCTTCCTCGCATGGACACAACGCGCGCAAATAGTGCCAGTTGTAGATTCCGTAATCGTGGCCGTCTTCCCAGACGATGGTCAGCGCGTACGAACCGACGGCTTTGACGTTGTTGATGCGCGTCATGGGCGAATCTTCCAGTTGAACATCGAACACTTCCGCATCCGGCTCGGACTTCATGTTTTCGTGTCCGCCCCGGCAGGAGGCGCACGGACAGGCGGCGCGCAATAATCCAAACGGATAAACGCTGACGTGTCCGTCTTCCCAATTGATGGTGAACTCGCGGGTTTTCTTGTTGACTGTGATGTTGGTTGGTTTTTCGTTCATTTCCTTCTCTGTTTGCCTGCCTTCAAAATTTGATGACAAAGGGATTCTGTTTTTTGCCGCAAAGAGCGCAAAGTTCGCAAAGAGAAAAAAATAAATCTTTGCGCTCTTTACTGGCTTTGTGGTTCAGGAAATCATGGCGACGGCACAACCGTCAGGTAATTCGCGGCCGCCCAGCCGGCGCGCGTATTGTCATACGGCGCCACGACATACCACCAAGTATAACCGTCCGCTGTTTGCGGACCATTTTGTACAACGAACGTTTCGGATTCGTCGCCGCGGAACACGGTGTCGCTGTTCAAGCCGGGCGCGGAGCGGATGCGCAATCCGTCGCCGCCGGTGCCGGAAATCTGGACGTATCTTCCAACCGCGATTTGATCTGGCGGAGGAGTCACGGTTCCCGCCGGAGTCGCGGTCGGCGCGTTGACGGTGGGAGTCGGAGGCGCAATGATGGTCAGATCGGCGGGAGTAAAGCCAATCGTCCCGGATTGATGCGGTTGAATCCAGTTGATGGCGATCAGCGTGACGATGAGCAAAATCCCGGCGAAAACAATCGCGCCGAGAATCGTCCAGATGTTGATGAGCGAAGGCGGATGATTTTGATTCATGGCAACAGAAAAAACGCCAGTCCGAAAATCAAATAAACAGCCAGCAGTCCGACGCCTTCGAGCCAGGTCGATTCGCCGTCTGCTGAAACCAGCGCGGAGATGACGACGGCAGTTAACAACGCAAGCAATTCAAAACGATTGAAAATGATTTGAAGCGGATGCCCCAACGCAAGGCTGATGAAAACCAACAGCGGGGCGACGAAAAGCGCAATTTGCAGGCTGGATGAAATCGCAATTTCTGTGCTGAGTTCCATTTTGTTTTTGAGCGCCATCTGCACTGCGACCAGATGTTCAGCCACGTTGCCGATCAATGGCACAAGGATGATGCCGAGGAAAAATTCGGAGACGCCGAAACCTTTGATGACGGCTTCAACCAACTGAACCAATGTTTCGCTCAGCCAGATTACGCCCAGCGTGGACAGCGTCAAAATTGCGGCCGCCTGCCCGACGGACCAATTGGGCGTCTCGGTTTTGGGTAAAGCATGAGATAACGGACCTTCTTTTGAATGAGAGGCGTCGAGCAGCCCGAGGCCATATAACGCAAGCATAATGACAGCCACGCCGATGCTTAGCGTCTCCACGTTGCCATTGTTCACTTCGGCAATGGATTGGCTGAATGCGGACGGAACAATCAATGTCACGACTGCCAGCACCAAAAGAATCGCGTTGCGGCCGGCATTACGTTTGTTGAACGTTTGGATTCCATGTTTGACGCCGCCGAAGATCATTGCAAATCCAAGCACGAGCAAAAGGTTGCCGATGATCGAGCCGGTGATGGAGGCTTTGACCAGTTCGAGCAAACCGGCCTGCACCGCGGTGATCGTGATGATGAGTTCTGCGGCGTTGCCAAGCGTGGCATTGAGCAGCGCGCCGAGGCGCGGACTTGTGTAGGAGGCCAGATTATCGGTCGCTTCGCCGATGTACGCGGCCAGCGGAATGATTCCGACGGCGGCCAGAATAAAAACGGCTATCGCAGACCAGCCAAGCAGCTGCGCGGCAAACGTCAGCGGCAGAGCCAACAGCAAAACGCTGAACGGATTCCCGGCAAGGAATTTTTTGATGTGCGTCATGAACGTTTTTCCTTGAGCAATTCCAAACCTTTTGGCGGCATGAGAACCTTCAATGCCTGTTTCTCGATTTTGAGTCCAACCTGCCTGCCGCCGAGCATCGGTTCGCCGTCCATTTGAAGCGAGAACGCGGTATCCGATTCGATCCGCGCCGAGCGGAAAGAGAAACGGCGCGCCTGGTCGCTGGTCAAATGGCGGCCTGCCAAAAGATCGAAGAAGTGGCGCAAAGCGTCGGCAAGGTTGTTGCCGCTCATCAGCCAGATATCCATTTCGCCGTCATCGAGATAGGCGTTGGGCGAAAGGACAGCCATGCCGCCGACATAACGCCGGATGTTGGTCGCGACCGCCAGCAGATAATGCCCCTCCACGCGTTGATCGTCGGCCCAGACGCGCAAATCCATGCCGTGCCAGATGGCGACATTCCAAACCGTCGCGGCAAAATATTGCGGCACTGAAACATATTTGGCAATGCGCGGACGAGGTTCGAGGGCGCGGATGGTGATGGCGTCAATGCCGATACCCGCCCACAACAGGAAGGCGTGACCGTTACACAAACCCACATCCACGCGATACACCGGCGCGTCCGCAAGCAGGCGCGCGTTTTGCTGTAACGCGCGGCTATGCAGTAAATCAAAGGTGCGTTGACCCAGCTCCATTGCCCAGACGTTCATTGTGCCGGCAGGCAAGACGCCCAATGCGGTTTCGGAATGGATCAATCCATTCGCGACCTGCCCCACTGTCCCATCGCCGCCAATGGCGAAGACCGCGTCGTATTTTTCGTCCGCGGCGTGACGCGCCACCTGTGTGGCGTGGCTTCCGCTCAACGTTTCGGCCACGTCCACGCGCCAGCCGGCGGCTTTCAACGGGCGGATGATGCCGCGCACGAAAGTGCGGACTGGGACGCGGCCCGCGGCGGGATTGTAGAGCAACAGTCCGTTTCGCATGGATAGGATTATAAGGGATAAGGCCGAAGGAAAAGGGGATAAGCATCGGACAATCGCATTTGGATTTCCCTTTTTCGGCGCGGTTGTAATCTACACATCATTGAACGGTTCGATGTAAATCTTATATAATTGGCGTCATTAAACCGAGAGATTCGTGGATTGAAAATCCGTGAGGCTTTTTTACATTCGGGGACTCCTGACGATTATGGTGTATCATGCTCAACGATCATTATGCGTTAGTTTCAATTGTCATTCCATCCTATAATCAGGCCCGCTATCTTGAAGATGCGATCCGATCGGTGCTTTCGCAGGATTATCCGTCCATTGAATGCATCGTCGTGGACGGCGGTTCGACCGATGGCAGTGTGGAGATCATCAAAAAATACGCGGGGAGAATCGCCTGGTGGG
>JBHORD010000125.1:0-5288 GCA_042408355.1 Anaerolineales bacterium | reverse complement strand
CCAGTCAGGAAGAACAAAAACTTCTGATCAATCTCGTACGGCCAAAACACTTCATGCCCATCCACGGCGAACTGCGCCAGCTGATGCGGCATGCCGATCTTGCAAAGCAGGTCGGCGTTCCCGCAGAAAACATCATCGTTGTCGAGAACGGACAGGTGGTCGAGTTAGCCGGAAGCAAGATCAAACTCGGCGAACGAATCCCCGGCGGCTACATTTTTGTGGACGGCGAGTCCATTGGCGATATTGATCATGGCGTGATGCGCGAACGCGAGATGCTGGCGCGCAACGGCATTCTGCTGATTGACGTGAACATGGATCAATCGAACGGACGTTTGCTTCACGAACCCGAAATCATCACGCGCGGCTTCGTCTCTCCCGAAGACGCCGAAGCATTGATTCCCGAAATCCGCAAGCGCGTGATGGAAGCCGTTGACGGCGGCGGATTCGACACCGAAAAAGAAATCGTCGCCGCCGTGAAATCGTATCTGCACGAAGAAACCAAACGCAGACCGATGATATTCGTGACGATGAACAGAACGTAAGATAAAGCCGCCTGCCAAAGAATCTTTAACTGATGTTACGCGCCGTCCCGAAGGTTTTAGAGAACTTTCGGGACGCTCCATGTAAGGCGAATCTTCAACCTGCCCCCCATCCATATTTTCCGCGCAAGGGAACAAACGCCACGCCGGTGACAGTCTGCCGGTCATATTCATCGCCGCGGCGCTTCCACACTTCCAGCAATTGAAAGCCGCGCGAGCCTGCCGGCAACACCAGCCGTCCGCGATCTGTCAACTGCTCCAGCAGGGGCCGAGGCGCCTCGGGCGCGGACGCCGCCACAATAATTCCCGCGTACGGCGCGGCTTCCGCATATCCCAACGACCCGTCTCCGATTCGCACATGCACATTTCCATATCCAAGTTCGCCCAACAACTTCTCGGCGCGGGCCGCAAGCTCAGGGATAAACTCAATCGTATAAACTTCCCCTGCCAGCCGGGAGAGAATCGCCGCCTGATAACCAGACCCCGTCCCCACTTCCAAAACGCGTTCGCCGCCCTCCAATTCCAAAAGGCTCGCCATCAACGCCACAATATAAGGCTGTGAAATGGTCTGCCCAAAACCGATCGGCAAAGCGCAGTCATCGTAGGCCGCGTAGCGCAGTTCTTCCGGCACAAACAAATGCCGGGGCACTTTCTCGAAGGCCGCCAACAGGCGCGGCTCGCGTATCCCCCGGCGCTCAATCTGTCTTTCCACCATTTGATGCCGTTCCAGAGAAAACTCGCGGGGTTCCGCCGCTCTGACATTCATCCACTCAATTGTCGCGCAATTTGCCTGTCAATTCTACCCATCGGGTAATCTTCCAATTCTTCCACCCTGACCCACTTTACATTTTGATTTTTCGACGCCAGAATTAATTCACATCGAAACGGGTGAACCGTGACGCTGAAATGGCTGTAGGCATGCTCGACAACTTTCAGCGCGTCTTTTCTGCGGACTTTCAAACGGGCCGCCGTTTGAATGGCTTTCGCCAACTCTTTAGCCGGATCGCCGTTAACTCTTGCATTCGGGAATTCCCACATTCCGCCAAGCAGTCCTTTTGGCGGGCGCCTTGCCAACAAGACGCGTCCGTTCTTTTCGATCACCGCCGCGGCATGAACATAATGCGGCGTTTTTTTCTTTGGCTTCATGACCGGGCGGCTTTCCTGAATCCCAAGTTCATGCGCTTTGCATAATTTCATTACCGGACAAATCAGGCAACGCGGATTCTTTGGCAAACAAACCGCCGCGCCCAAATCCATCAATGCCTGATTGTAGTTGCCTGCTTCGCCTGTGGGTAAATATTTGGCGGCCAACCCCCACAAAATCCTTTCGCCAGCCGGCGAATCGGCTGGTTCGTTTACATCAAAGATACGCGCTAAAACGCGGCGAATGTTGCCATCCAACGCTGGCACATCCATGCCGAATGCCATCGAAGCAATCGCGCCGACGGTGTAACGTCCGATGCCGGGCAGTTTGCGGAGCGCGTCGAGGTCCTGCGGTAATTGGCCGTTGTATCGTTCAATAACGATCTTCGCGGCTTTATGCAAATTGCGGGCGCGGGAATAATATCCAAGCCCTTCCCAAAGATTCAAAACATCCTGCTCGGATGATTGGGCTAAAGCCTTTACCGTCGGAAAACGTTTCATCCATTTTTCAAAATATGGAATAACCGTCTCGACGCGCGTCTGCTGGAGCATGATCTCCGAGACCCACACTGCGTATGGGTCACGATGTCCGCGCCAGGGCAAAGTCCGGCCGTTTTGACGGTACCAGTTTAAAAGTCGAGAGGCGAAGCGAGACATTTCAGCAAGCGGCGATCAAGGGCAAGTATTTGTAAGCGCCGTACTCAGAAACGCCGAATCCGAATCGGGGAAGAGAATCAAGCGAACGTCAATGTAGTTTTGATTTTGGCACCCCAAAACAATCGCGTCCGCGCCCTGTGGAAACGGAGCGGGAATATCTTTGGATTGAAAAATCGCGTCATGGCGGGTTTGATTGAGCAGTAAAAACCCCATCCGGGAAAAATCGCGCGGAGCATAAGCCGGCCAGGGATTGGTGGAAACCAGCCCGTCGCCGCGCACAAAAAAACGCGGATACAACACACGGCCAATTTGCAGGGTTGCTTGCGGTTGCGCCATGAAATTGGAAATTTGGGATGGATCCACGCCGAGCTGTTTCACCGCAGGCGAAGCCGAAAGTTCCGCCGCCAGCGCGGCTGGAGTTTGATTCGCATAACGCGGCGAAGCAATGCCTTGCGCCATCCACGGCAACGCGCTGACAAACACAAAAACACCTGCAAGCAAAAATCCCTGCGCCCAATTTTTATTTTCGCGGTCAATCGCCGCAAACGCCGGTGTGAAGATTTTTTCTGCGTCCGCGCCAAAAGATAAAGCAAGCATCGCGAAGATTTCTGCGACGCCAATTCCAAGATAAAAATATGCAATCCAATCCGCAGGCAGGTCATAGCGCCAGCCGGAGAAGCGCGCCACGCCGTTGGTGAATGCGTAGCTCAATGAAAATACCAATGGCAGTAGCCCGGCCCAGCGCAGGCGTTTCCACGACGCGCCGATGCCAAGTGAAATCAGGGCAAAATAGAAAAGGATGAGCAGAAAGTTATAGGCGGCGAGCCTGCCGTCCCATTCCATCCAATAAAGATTGAGGGGGGCGAACAGGCCGTTATATTTTTCAATCAGCGGCAAAGCCAGCAGACCGTCAATTTGCGTGGCAAACATGTGCGAGGCGATAAAGCCCATCACGAATTTTGGATCCTTGAGCGCAAAAGTCAACAGAACGCCAAACAGACTCTTTCCCTGCAGGTCCACACTTTGAAGGTCAAGGTTGCCCGTGTACCTGTATTGGCTGGCAACGACCTGATATTCAAACGGCGCGTCGAAGGTGATTTGTCCGCTGGCCAAATAATTATGCAAGAGCCAGGGAAAGACTGAGACGACCAGACCCAAAATGAAGAAGGAGGAAAGAAGGAAGAAGGATTTTCTATTTTTCCAACCGAAAGCAAGAAACGCCAGAATAAGAATGAACGGCAGGATTAACAATGATTGCGTGCGGAGGAGCAGCAACAATCCAAACATGCCGCCGGCAATGAAGGCGCTCTTCCAATCTTTGCGCTCCAGCCAGCGCAAAGCAAACAGGCAAGCCGCTAAAATCAGCAGGAGCGTCGGCAGGTCAACCAATAAGGTTTTGGTGTTCGATACGCGCGTTTGCGAAGAGATGAGCAAAGCCGTCCATTCGCGGAAAATGAGGAACAACGCCGCGATCGCGCCTGCGGCGCGGCTGTGTATTTTCTTACCGATGTAATATATGACGACCGGCAGTAACGCCAAAACAATTGTCTGCCCGGCGATGATCAAATCGTAGCGCTGACCGAAAAGCACATGCAAAAGGGCCAGCAAAACAATGTAAAGCGGACGCGTTGGAATGCCGCCTTGATACGGATAGCCGATCAACAGGCTTTGCGCCATCGAGTCGTAGTAACCGGCGTCGGAATTTGGGAGCGGCAGATTCGTGGGCGGGTTGATCGGCGCGTAGAAGCTGTTCTGCATCACGCTTAATGGAACGTTCAGCCAGATGATCACTGCCAGAAGAAACAGCGCGGCCGGAAGAATGAAATCGAGCGAACGCGCCCGCCCGGAAAGCGAAAAACACAAAACGCAAAGTCCGCCGACGAGGGCAAGCGCAAACTGCCAGCCGAGCAGAGGCGCGCCGGGCTCGCCCCAGTAGGCGCTATCTGGAATCAGACCCATGCGCGTCACCGCGACGAAAAGCAAAGCCAAAGTCAAAACGCAGAACGCAAGGAGGGCAGATTGGAAAATGGGTTTGCGTTCCGCAAAGATTTTCCAATCGAGTCCGTAGCGTGCGGCGAGGCTGAATAGCGAAAATTCAAGCGTCAGGAAAATCAAATAGAAAAGAAGCGGGCTGAGACGCTGGTAATACGAAAGGAGCAGATGCGGGTCAACGTGCTTCAGGTTGAGATAACGCAGCAGGAACAGGGCGGCGGCCAAAGTCAGGGAAAGAAGCGCCGAGAAAATTATCAACGAGGGACGCGCCAGAGAATTTATCCATCGCGGCAGGCGGACGGCAAGGAAAATTTCCAAAACGCAAAACGCAAACAGCAAGCCGAAGAGAGCCAGGCGGGATAAGGAAAAGAAACCTCCTTCATGCGGAATCAAAAATAACGCCAAGAAAGCGGCTCCCGCTTCGAGAGCCGCCAACACAAAGAACCAACGCCAAAGAGATTGCCTGTTAGACATGACGAGATTATTACCGCGCCAGCCTGCTCTCGATACGCACCGCGTCCCTCGCCGCTACCCGGCCCTCGTTAAAATTGAAAACCGTTACGGGCGGGAACAACTTTATAAGAAAAGTTGTTGACAAAAGCCAACAGCCGGTTTTCCAGCGCGGACCATTCCTTTGAGCCGAGAATTTCGCGCGCCTTCAGCGCGGTTTCCGCCAGCAGACCGACCTGAATTTGCGGATATGCGCCAAATACAGTTGCCCAGGCATCCACCGGTTGAAACCCCAAACGTTGAACGCCCGGCACCCATTCGCCAACCACGAACTCGAAATATTCCTGTTCGTGTTCGGAGGCGATGTCCCAAGTCATAATCACTTTAACAGGCACGGTTTACTCGCGTTGATAATCCAGCACGAACACGCGTGTCTCGTCGGGCAATGCCGAACGCGTGACTTTTAGCGAAGGTTGGGTTTCCTGTTTTCCCACTCCCATTTCCTTC
>JBHORD010000118.1:0-10310 GCA_042408355.1 Anaerolineales bacterium | reverse complement strand
CAACAAGCTGGGCGCGCAGTCCTTCAATCAACGGCAGTATGACGCGCCAGTGAATCGGCGTGATCATGTGAATCCAATAAGCCGAGAGACGCGGCGCATAAAACGGCGTGCGAATCAGCCTGCGCTTAAGTCCGCGTTCTTTTGCGTAAATGAGAAGCATGTCCGCGTAGGTGAGGCGCGTCGGTCCGCCGATCTCGATCATCCGGCCGGCGCTTTCCGGGACTTTGAGCGCCGCGACCAGATATTCCAACGTGTCGCGAATTCCAATCGGCTGCGCCTCGGAAAAGAACCAGGCCGGGCAAATGAACAGCGGTTCGCGTTCGGCCAGATAACGGATCATCTCGAACAACACACTGCCGGAGCCGACGATCATTCCGGCGCGAAATTCCGTGACGGGCACGCGTCCATGCCGCAGGATGTAACCGGTCTCGTGACGCGAGCGGAGGTACAGCGACAGATTGGCAGTCGGGTCAACCAGTTCGCCGAGATAAATGATGCGTTCGAGGCAGGCCCGTTCGGCGGCTTCGGCAAAGTTGCGCGCCGCGGTCATATCGCGTTCGGCGCTTTCCCTGCTGTTTTGCATCCCGTGAATCAAATAATAAGCCGCCGATATATTCTGCATGGCCGCGGCCAGCGTTTCGGGTTTAAGCGCATCGCCTTCGACAACCTCCACCTGTCTGCGCCAGTAAAAACCGTCGAGTCGTTTTGCGTCGCGCACCATACAGCGGACGCGATAGCCGGATTCCAAAAGGCGCGGCACGAGGCGCCCGCCCACATAACCGGTCGCGCCGGTGACAAGAATTAATTTATCGCTTGGCATTTGCCCCCGATTATAACGTCTGCAATGCGGATAAGGACTTTGCGAGGCGATCTGCGCGGATCGGTCTGCATTTTTTTGATTCGGAATCGAACCGAAGCCTGCCCTCCCCATGAAGCGATGAAGGCTGAATTTCGTCGGCCGGCGTTTGGGCGGCGATGATCGCACAACATTGTCCTTTTATTGTACAATCCTCTCATGCCTTTGATGTGGGCCTCGCTGGCTTTTCTGGGCGGCATCGCCGTCGAGGCGAAGCTTCATCCGCCATTGGACGCCTGGCTGATGCTGGCGTTTCTTGTTATTCTTTCGGCCCTGTTTTTTCCTTTGAAGCAATCGCGCTCCTTCAAATGGACCGTCGCGGCCGGCGCGATTGCCATGCTTGCCGGGGCGGCTCGTTATCAATTTACCACTCACACATTGACTCCGTCCGATGTGGCGTGGTTCAATGACCGCAAATATGAAGTGCTTGTCACGGCCTATCTCGTGGAACCGCCCGATTATCGCGACACATATACCAACCTGCGCGTCGAGGCGGCCGAACTGGATACCGGCAAAGATGTTTTTCCCGTTCACGATTTGCTTCTGGCGCGCATCCCGCCCAATCAAACGTATCATTACGGCGACATCGTCCGTCTGCGTGGCAAACTGGAGACTCCGCCCAGCAACGAAGATTTTTCATATCAGGAATATTTGGCGCGGCAGGGCATCCTGAGTTACATATCCAATGCCGAGGTCACTCTTCTGCCGGGCAACGCGGGAAATCCAATCATTGCCGCGGCGTACGCGCTCAAAGAAAAAGCTCTCGATAACGTGTACCGCCTCTTCCCCGATCCGGAAGCATCCTTGCTGGCCGGTATTTTGCTTGGCGTGGATTCCGGCTTGCCTGGCGCGCTCCAGCAGGCTTATAAAGATACCGGCACTGCGCATATCATCGCCATCTCCGGCTTCAACATTTCCATCATCGCTGGAATCTTTTTCCTGTTCTTCAGCCGCGCCCTCGGACAACGGCGCGGCGCGGTCGCGGCCATTCTTGGCATTGCCTTCTATACTTTTCTCGTAGGCGCGAGCGCCGCCGTTGTCCGCGCCGCGTTGATGGGCGCGCTTTCACTTTTTGCGATGCAAGTTGGCCGCCGCCAGCAGGGACTCAACACGCTGGCATTCGTCGCCGCGTTGATGGCGCTTTGGAATCCGCTTATCATTTGGGACGCGGGATTCCAACTTTCGTTCTTTGCAACGCTTGGTCTGATTCTTTACGGCGAACCGTTCCAACAAGCCGCTGAACGATGCGCGGCCCGCTTTTTTCCGGCTTCTGACGCTCAACAAATCGCAAAGCTTTTAGGCGATTATGTTTTGCTCACGCTGGCCGCCCAGCTTACCACCCTTCCGATTATGGCATTCCAATTCAAACAAATCTCGCTCGTCTCGATCATCGCCAATCCGTTCATCCTGCCCGCGCAGCCTGCCGTGATGATTCTTGGCGGACTGGCGGTCATCGCCAGTCTCGTAATTTTTCCAATCGGTCAGATCATGGCGTGGATGGCATGGCCGCTGACCGCCTATACCAATCGGCTTGTGGAATTCTTCGACTCGCTCCCTCACGGCGTGATTTATCTCAGCGGATTTTCGCTGGGATACGTCGCTTTGTTTTATGCCGCGCTCTTCACCGTGACGTTTGGCGGCTCCCGTTTAAAAGAAATTTACGCGTCGTTGAGCCGCCGCTTCAAACAGCTCCCCGCCGCGACCATTCTCGCGGCGTTATTCATTGGCACATTGTTGACATGGCGCCTCGCCGCCTACGCGCCGGACGGCAGACTGCACATCACGTTTCTCAATGTCGGCTCGGCGGACGCGGTGCTTATCAAAACGCCGGCCGGCAGAAATATTCTGATCAACGGCGGCCCGTCCAGCTCCGTGTTGTCTGATGCGTTGGGACAAAGATTATCGTTCTTCGATCGCAATCTGGACTGGCTGATCGTTGCCTCCACCGACGAAAATCAAATCGCGTCCCTGCCGCGCGTGCTCCAGCGTTATTCCCCGCAAAATGTTTTGTGGAGTGGAAACCGGCAGGCTTCGTTCTCGTCTCGTAGCCTGGCGCAATTTCTGGCTGATCAATCCATTCCGGTGACGCAGGCGCGGGAAGGACAGGCATTTGATCTTGGCGGCGGCGCGGCACTCAAAGTTTTGAACGTATCGCCGCTTGGCTCGACGTTGCTTGTCGAGTGGAATGATTTTCGTTTGCTTCTTCCGATTGGCGCAAACCTCGATACGCTTGATCAACTGCAAAACGGCAGCGCCATCCAACCGGTGACCGTTTTATTGCTGGCGCAAAGCGGATACGCGCCGCTCTCGCCGCCCAGCTGGATCGCAAACCTGAATCCGCAACTGGCGGTATTGAGCGTCGCGGCGGGCGACATCAACGGTCTGCCCGATCAGGAAACGCTGGACGCATTGGCTGGCCGTTCCCTGCTTCGCACCGACCGAAACGGCTGGATCCAGGTTATGACTGACGGAAAACAGATGTGGGTCAGCGTGCAAAAAAAACCTTGATCAATGCAAACAGATAAGTCCACTGCAAAAGCCGGTTAAACCGCCGAGAGCGCAAAGAACGCGAAGGTCATTCAAAGACGTTCCAGGAAGATTAATCTTCCACGCAGATAACCCCGGAAAAAGACGTGCCGTTTTGCTTTTTCGCCTCCCAGCGGTGCAGCAGAAGAGCCTGTAAAACAAAAGGGTCCTGCTTTTCGGCAGAACCCTTTTGGGCGATGAGACTGAAATTACACGCCGGTCAGACTGTTATTGATGGTGCTGAACGCGTTGCCGATAATCGGGCCGAGGATCATCAAGGCCGCGATAACAACGATGGCAACCAAAACAAGAATCAACGCATATTCGACCAGACCCTGGCCCTTCTCTTGGGAGGCGAACAACATGGCAGCTTCTCCTTTCTATTTTAAATTTCCCGGGCAGGGCGCGCCGGGATAGTGTCATTATAGTGCCGACTATGGGATTGCACAACTGCTTTGCAAAAACGTCAGGCGGGTTAAAATTGAAAAATGGGCTATTTACTGCTGGAAGGCGGCGCGGAATTCAGCGGACAAATGTCCGAGCCGGACTTAAAAGCCATTCAACTGGCAGGCGGATGGGACGCACCTGTTGCGATTTTGCCTGCGGCGGCAGCGCCAGATCATAACGACGAACGCGCCGGACGGAACGGCTTGCGCTGGTTTCAATCTCTCGGCGCGTCACGCGTGGACGTTGTGCCGGTCACCGATAAATCGAGCGCAGACAAACCTGATAACGCAGCGCGCGTCGGCGCCGCAAAATTGATTTATTTGCCCGGCGGTTTTCCGCGCCATCTCGGCGAGACTCTGCGCGCAAGCCGCGTCTGGGAAGCCGCGTTGTCTGCTTATGAGAAGGGCGCGGTCATCGGCGGAAGCAGTGCGGGCGCGATGGTTTTGTGCGAGTATTATTATGATCCTTACGAAAGGCGACTTTTATCCGGACTCAATCTTCTATCAAATTGCTGCATCCTGCCACATCACAATAATTTCGGAAAAAGCTGGGCCGCCCCATTGAGTTCGCTTTTGCCGCAGGCAACGTTGATCGGCATTGACGAGCAAACCGGAATCTTGAACGACGCCTCCGGCCGCTGGACGGTGTACGGCGCGGGCGCGGTCTCACTTTATCGAAACGGGACAAAGCTCGAAGTCCACGCGCGAGGCGAAACGTTCGTCCTCGATTAAAATCCGCCGCATACGATTTGTTCTTATTCGCATCTAAGGAAGATTCTATATCATTGAGTCATCAAGCAATCACACATCCAGATTTTATTGCAGAAGTTTATCTTTAGAAATGAGAGGCAGACATGGATGACATATACAAGTCCGTTCCCGTTCGTTCCTCAGAGATCACACCGAAATCTGTGTATTTGCGCCGCCGCGATTTTATCAAGGCGGCAGGAGTTCTGGCGGGAGGCGCATTGCTGGCCGCCTGCGCTCCGACCGGCGGAGGCGGCTCATCGTCCAGCGATCCGGCCAGCGCGGCGATGTACGCGGGCAAGACCGACGAGTTGGGCGCTCCGCTCAACTCATACGATGACATCACCAATTACAACAATTATTATGAATTCAGCACCGCCAAGGATGCCGTCGCGCCGTTATCGAAAAATTTCCAAACCCGCCCGTGGACTGTCGAAGTCAGCGGCATGGTCAGCAACCCCAAAACATTCGCCATTGACGATTTGATCAGGATGTTTCCACAGGAAGATCGCATTTACCGTCTGCGTTGTGTGGAAGCATGGAGCATGGTCATTCCATGGCAGGGATTCCCGCTCTCGAAATTGTTGAACATCGTTCAGCCGACCTCGTCTGCAAAATTTGTGCGCTTCACAACATTGATGGATCCGAAGCAATTGCCGGCGGAGGCGGATACGGGTCTGTACCCCTGGCCCTATCACGAAGGTTTGCGTCTTGATGAAGCCATGAACGATTTGACAATTCTGGCAACCGGCTTATACGGCTCCCCATTGCCGCCGCAGGATGGCGCGCCGATACGGCTGGTGGTCCCGTGGAAATACGGCTTCAAGGGAATCAAAGCCATCGTCAAGATCGAGCTTGTGGATACGCAACCCAATACGTTCTGGTCCGATATTGCTCCGAACGAATACGGCTTCTATGCAAACGTCAACCCGAATGTGCCGCATCCGCGCTGGTCTCAAGCCTCTGAACGCCGCATCGGCGAACTTACCATGCGTCCCACCTTGATGTTCAACGGTTATGGAGATAAAGTCGCGTATCTCTATCAGGGCATGGATTTGAAATTGAATTACTGACCGACGTGACCCGCCGTCCCGAAGGGGTTACTGCTTCACGCCCCTCTTTAGAGAACCTTTGGGACGTTCGGCGCAACCGATCTCGAACGGAATTCAAAATCCCCCGATTTTGCCGCGGCGCCTGAGAACTTCACAGCCCCGGTTCGCGGAGATTATTGACACTCGCAGAGATCGGTTAATAACGGATGTCGCGCAGTCTCGCTGTAGCGCGGCATTCGTGTCGCTTGAAAATGCGGGATAAATCCCGCGCTGCTGCGTAAGGTGAGTTAATAAAAATGGCTGTTCAAGCCGCGCCCAAAGCATAGACACATTGAACAATTAAAGCGAAGATCAATAGTGTAAACTTATGCCCGCAGGAAGAAGAACGAATTTACATGCAGTCCGCTTCGATGGAACGACTTAAGAAATTGCCTTTCACGCCGCTTCAACTCGCGGTGCATATCTACGCCTGGTCGGAACTCATCATTATAATTTTCGGCCTTTTGACGCATCACCTGACCGCCAATCCGATCCAACAAATGGAAATACGCACCGGAAGGCACGCGCTGGCTTTGCTTGTTCTTTCACTGGTCTGCACACCATTGAACACCGTGCTCGGATGGCGCGAACCGATCAAACGCCGCCGCGCCCTGGGTTTGTATGCGGTCATGTATGCCGTTCTCCACGTCATCATTTTCATTGATCTGGATTACGGGCTGGCATGGAATTATCTCATCCAAACGGTCATTCAAAAATCGTACATCCTTTACGGCATGGCAGCGTTCCTCATGCTGGTTCCGTTGGCAATGACGTCGTTCGACATCTGGAAATCGCGCCTCGGAAAAAACTGGAAGCGGCTTCATCTGCTGGTTTACTTCGCCGCGCCGATTGCCGCTCTGCATTACGCCATGGCGGTCAAAGGCGATATATTCCACTTATCTGGCGACATCAGCCAGCCGCTCGCCTATGGAATCGTCATTGCGCTTCTACTGTTCCTGCGCTTGTCTTTTGTGCGCCGATCCTTCGCCTCCATCCGGACCCGAATCCGCATTCCGTTTTCAAAACAGAATCCACAGCCGAAAGCGGAAACCCGGTAAGGGCGCAGAGCCTCATTATGCGCCCCATGGAATCAAAAAATTCCTTTGAGGAATAGCAGTAATCCAACGATGGCCATCGGGATTCCAACAATGGCGCCGATGACGGTCAGGCTGACAATCATGCCAACGACGATGAAGACAAGCCCAAGCGCCATGGCGGCGAAACGGCCCGTCAAGCCGATGATGACCGCCGCCAGCCGCCAAATAAAGACAAACGGCCACAACCACCAGGGAATATGAGGATGTGCATGTGCCATGGTTGAAAACCTCCGTCAGGATATACGTCTCAGTTGACAATTTGTTCCACATGTTATAATGCGTTTATGCCAACCAGAAAGAAATCTGCAATTAAAGAAATACCCACCGAGCCTGCGATCGAAGCGGTGATTGAACCGGAACCCCTCGAAGAAAAAACAACGGAGACCTTTACGTTCAAAGCCACGCATTTTTATGCGGTAATGGTCGTGGCGGCCTTTTCCGTTGGAGTTATTCTCGGATATCTCATTTGGGGGCGCGCCCCTGCCTCGCAAACGGCGGCGGCTCAAAATTCCGGCGATCTCGCCCAGGCGCCCGCCACCGCCGCACCGCAATACGTCCGCTATAAAATCCCAACGGATGGATTCCCCAGCCTCGGTCCGGCCGATGCGCCGATCACCATCGTCGAGTTCGGCGATTTCGAATGTCCATTCTGCCGCGAATGGCAACAGCAAACATATCAGCCGTTGTTCGCGGCGTACCCGGGGAAGATTCGATTCGTGTTCCGCGATTTTCCGCTGACCAGCATTCATCCCGACGCCGAACCCGCCGCGGAAGCCGCGCAATGCGCCAACGAACAAAACGCCTTTTGGCCCTTTCACGACAAATTGTTCAGCAGTTCGAATCTGGGCGATGCCGTGTATCAGCAATATGCGCAGGAACTCGGCTTGAACATGGATCAGTTCAACCAGTGTTACAGCTCGCATAAATACCAGCAGGCGATTCAGAACGACAGCAATTTCGCCGTCAATCTGGGCGTCAATTCCACGCCGACCTTTTTCATCAACGGGCTGGCGGTCATCGGCGCGCAGCCGATTGATGTGTTCAAACAAATCATTGACAAGGAACTTGCCGGAGAAATCCCGAACAATTAGTCTGTCTTTTTCCGGACAGCCTCTTTATCCGCGTTCGTCTGCAGCAAAAAATGAATCGATGTTACGGAGGGAAGAGATGAAAAAATTTGTAGCGGTTGCCGGCAATATCGGCGTGGGAAAATCCACGCTGGTCAGCATGTTGTGCGAGCGCCTCGGCTGGCAGGCGTTTTATGAGCCGGTCAGCGATAACCCATACCTGGCGGATTTTTATCGCAACATGTCGGCATGGGCATTCCACTCGCAAATTTTCTTTTTGACGCGCAGACTGCGCTCGCATTATGAATTGTCGCAGTTTCCAGACTCGGTCATCCAGGATCGAAGCGTTTATGAGGACGCAGACATCTTTGCGCAAAATCTTTTCATGCAGGGATATATCGAACCGCGCGATTATCAAACCTATCGCGAATTGTACGAGACGGCGGTTCAGCTTTTACCGCCTCCCGATTTGATGATCTATCTGCGCGCCTCCGTGCCGACTCTGCTGAATCGGATTTCGCGCCGCGGCCGGGAGTACGAGCGGACTATCGCTCCCGAATATTTGCAAAGCCTGAACGGCCTCTATGAAACGTGGATTTCAGATTTTGTGCTTTGCCCCATTTTGACGATTCCCGCCGACGATTTGGATTACGTGGCGCATCCGGGTCATTTGAAATTGATCGTGTCGAAGATTCAAGACAAACTGACGGGGAATGAAGAAGTCGTGTTCGAAGCGGAAGAAATGGCAAGAGCCGCGGAAGATTAGCATCATGTCATTGCGAGCGATGGTCGAGTAGCCCTGAGCTTGTCGAAGGGCGTATCGAGACCAAGCGTGGCAATCTGAAATAACCTTCAAACAATTTATTACATGAATACATAAGATTGCTTCGCAAAGAACGCTCGCAGCGACACATAAGAATAAAAAGAGGCGACGCAAGCCGCCTCTTTTTATTGCACAGTGGTCTGCCACTTGCTGTAATTGTCCGGCACGGGGAATTCGTTTTGACCGGCGAGGTTGTTCCAGTAATTTTGATTCCAAATATCTGCGCCGAACGCATTGCAAATCGCCTGCACAAACGGAAGCGGGACCGTATCCGACAGCAGGCACGGCGTGGGCTCCACAGCGATGTTCGACGGAGGCGCGGGCGTAAAGCCGGTCAAGGCGTTTTCGGTGCCCGGCGTCGGGAAACACGGATGCGTCCAGTATCCGATTCCATCGGGAATGCGACAATAGGATTGATCTGGCGCCTCCACCGGACCGTACGAACGCGAGTCCACAATGACTCCATACGGGTTGGTCAGATTCACGGTATCGCCGCTGTCAATCAACAAGATGCCGGTTGTCGAACCGTAAAAGACGGCGCGCTGCCCCGGTTTGAGTGTTTGACCTGGCAATGGAAAATCCTTGCCGCCGATGTTCGGATCGTCGCTCAAATCCCAGCCCGAAAGATTCACGCTGACTGTGCCGATGTTTTCGATTTCGATAAATTCGTCGTACACGTCCACCTGCCCGTCGTTGTTCCAATCGTGGCCGGCGCGCGGCAGGAATTCATTGATGACGAGTTTCGGCGCGGGCGTGGGAGGAAGCGGCGTGGGAGTTTTAATTTTTTTCGTGGCGGTTGGCATTGGCGAGGGCGTGATTGTTGCTACGTTATAAGCCCAGTTTGGCCCTCCCGGTGTGCCTTGGATCAAGTTACCTTTGCTGTCTTTAGGTCCCGTTGAAGGCGTATTTGGATTGGCATATGTGACCCACGCACTCGGACCATCATCCAAAGAACCATACCGCTCCATGCTGGCATAGTTTGGCGAGGCTGTTCCTGCGGGCCAGTAGTAGTTTCCATAATAACTACTACTATAAGCATTGGCGGTATCAATTACCGTGTTAGATGGACTGAGCAGCTTCAAAGATTGATAAGTATTGGCAAGAGTCCAGCTACCCTTAGGAACAAAAGGTGTAAATGTTATGGATGACGGCTGGAAAACATTCGAGTCAGCAGCTATCACCAAATAGCCACCGGGGCCAATAATGGCATGGTTGCCTGATGCATCAACCGGAGATGAAAGTGTAAAATTGCCAGTCGTGGAATAATAATTAATGCCAACCAGTGACCAGCCATTGGTCAGGTCAATTGAACATGTACCAGGATTATAAAGTTCTATCCACTCATCTGATGGAGATGCCTTCGTTCCCATCCAAGCAACTTCATTGATAATCAAACTGTGATAGGTAATAGGACATGGAGTAGCTGCCAGAGTGTAAATAACAGTGATATTGTTGTTGCTGGCAGAACTATTGTTTCCAGCCAAATCTTTTACAGCTCCTGCTGCAAGTGTAGGAGTTAGAAGCAGTTTCATAACCTAAAGGAAGGGGTTGCGCAAAAAGGCAACCTGTGGCTTAACCAACTCGGAGGAGCAAGCATGAGCCAACGACGAAGTAAGCCACTTCTGACCGACAAACAATGGAAATTAATCGAACCTTT
>JBHORD010000117.1:0-22150 GCA_042408355.1 Anaerolineales bacterium | reverse complement strand
TGAAAGCCTTCCCGCGCTTGAACGCCGAAATTCAGGGCGATGAGATCGTCCTCAAACGCTATTACGATATCGGAGTTGCGGTCGGAGCCGAAGAGGGTCTGGTTGTTCCGGTGATCCGCGATGCAGATCGTCTTTCTTTTGCAGAGATCGAACGGCAGATCAAAGAATTTGCCGCAAAGACAAACGAGGGTGCATTATCCGTCGAGGATTTGCGCGGCGGGACATTCACGATCACGAACGGCGGCGTTTTTGGTTCATTGCTCAGTACGCCGATTCTCAACCTGCCGCAAGTCGGCATTTTGGGATTGCATAAAATCGAAGATCGTCCGGTGGCTGAAAAAGGCCAAATCGTTATTCGCCCGATGATGTACGTCGCGCTCAGTTACGATCACCGCATCGTGGACGGGCGCGAGGCCGTCCAATTTTTGGTTCACGTCAAAGAGTTGATTGAGGATCCGGAACGGTTGTTATTGGAAGGATGAAAAGCCATGTCAATGGTGGAAGAGCTGGCCGCTTTCGTGGTCGGGGCCAGATACGAAGATCTCTCCGAAGAAGCGCGGCGCCAGGCCAAAATCCGGGTGCTGGACGCGTTGGGCTGTGCAATTGGCGCTCTGGATGGCGAACCGATCAGGGCTGTCCGTGAACAAATCGAAGATTTCGGCGGGAACGGTCAATGCACGCTGATCGGTGGCGGACGGACATCCCCGGACCGGGCGGCTTTCTATAACAGCGCCTTGGTGCGTTACCTTGACTTCAATGACGGTTACCTGGCAAAAGGTGAAACCTGTCATCCAAACGATAATCTTGGAGCAGTTTTAGCCGCCTGTGAATATGCAGAACACAGCGGAAAAGATTTATTGACCGCTTTGGCCGTCGCGTATCAAGTTCAATGCCGATTGAGCGATGTAGCGCCGCTCGAATTCATCGGGGGAAAGATATCCCAGAGATGAGTGCAGGCGCTGTCGATTGTAGAAACCCACCATGTACGAAAAGATGTCGCTGACCGCCTCCTGCCGGGTCTGATAGCTGCGACGGTGAACACACTCACTTTTCAACGTGCCGAAGAAACTCTCCATCGGAGCATTATCATAACAGTTGCCCTTGCGGTTCATGCTGACTTGCACGCACTGAGCGAGCAGGAGCTGCTGATAGGCATCGGCCGCATATTGGCTGCCGCGATCGGAATGATGCAGCAGGCCGTTGAGCGTGGCTGCATTTTGTGCAGCCATCTGAAACGCACGCTCTACGAGGCTGCTCTCCAAGTTGTCGGCGAAGGACCAACCCGCGATCTTGCGAGAGAACAGATCCAGCGCCACCGCCATATACAGCCAACCTTTGGGGTGGGAATATAGGTAATGTCGGCCAGCCATTTTTCGTTGGGTCGGGAGGCCTCAAAATTGCGGTTCAGACGATTGGGGGCCGCCGGATACTCATGCTGGCTGTTGGTCGTGCGGGGAAACTTCTTCTTGCGTCGGCTGCCAAAGAGCCTCTCTAAGCGCATGAGACGAGCAATCCGGTTTCTGCCCACCCGCAAGCCGCGCAATCGCAGGTCGGCATGCACGCTGCGGATCTCCACCAGCAGTTTTCGATTGGCCTGCACTCTGGCGCTTTCGGGTCGCCCTTGCCAGGAAACGCCTTCGCCTCTCTTTGCCGATATCCCTGCACGCATTTGGCCAGCAGGTATGGTGTAATCCCCAACTCCTGTTCGATCGCACGCATCGATTTGCCGCTGGACTCATACAGCCGCACTGCCTCCACTTGCTCGCTCATCGTTCTGCCTCCAAATTAAGTGTACTTTGTCTTTTCCTCCTGTCCACTTAATCGGGGCAAGCTCACCCCCTTTACGAATATTGCTTATCCGGCGGGTGCATTGGGGCATCGAGACCGGCCTACACTATCGCCGCGATGTCACCTTGCAGGAAGATGCTGCCCGCATGACCGTTGGAAACACCGGCAAAGTTATGGCTTCCATCAACAATCTGGTCTTGGCCCTCATCCGACAAGCTGGCTTCCACAATGCCGCCCAAGCCAGACGCTGGTTTGCCGCTCATCTTTCAGATGCTTTTGCCCTGCTCACTATCCCTTTTTCACGATAATGAGAAAGCCATATCATAGCATTATCCTCCGATTTACGAATTCCGCATTCCGTTTTACAATCCTTCGCATGTCTGATATCGAAACCGCATACAATTCCGCCCTCGATTACCTCTACTCTTTTGTAGATTATAGTCTCAAACATTCATCCGAGCTGGCCAAAGCCGATTTCAACCTGGACCGGATGCGCGCCTTGATGACGGAACTTGGGGACCCGCAAAATCAATATCCCATTATTCACGTGGCCGGGACAAAGGGCAAAGGCTCGGTCTGTGCGCTCTGCGCCTCGGCGCTTCAGGCCGCGGGATACAAAACCGGGCTTTACACCTCACCGCATCTGTTGGATTACACGGAACGGATTCAGATCAATGGCGAACCTGTCTCGCATGTTGGATTGGTCGAACTGGTCGAGCAGGTCAAACCTGCGGTGGCGAAGATTCCAAAACTGACCACTTTCGAGATCACAACCGCGCTGGGTTTTTTATACTTTGCCCAGCAAAAAGTGGAGGCGGCGGTGATCGAAGTTGGACTTGGCGGACGTCTCGACGCGACCAATGTAGTCACGCCGAACGTTTCGGTGATTACGTCGCTCTCCTATGATCACATGGCGGTATTGGGAAATACGCTCACGTTGATTGCTGGTGAAAAAGCCGGGATTATCAAACCGAATATTCCATTGGTGTCCGCGCCGCAAAAAGAGGAAGCGCTGCAAGTATTGGTCAGGGTTGCAAAAGAACGCAATGCGCCGATGACGCTTGTCGGACGAGACGTTACATTCAAATTATTAAATCACTCGCTTGATGGTCAAACAATCCGGATTGTAAATAACCTTCAACCTTCTAACCTGCCGGCTTTCAAACTCCCCTTACTTGGCGCCCATCAAGGAGATAACGCTGCCACGGCTTATGCCGCGCTCAAAGCCAGCGGGCTTGAAATCTCGGATGGCGATATTCAAAAAGGCTTTGCTGAAGTAAAATGGCCTGCCCGCTTCGAAGTTGTGCGGCGTGATCCGCCGGTGATATTCGACTCGGCGCACAATCAGGATTCGTTCGCGCGGCTTCGTCAGGCGTTGGATGATTATTTTCCAAACAGGTCTGTTTATCTGATCTTCGGCGCGTCGGAGGATAAAAACATTCCCGGCATGTTCGAGGAGATCAAATCAAAGGTGAAGCGGATGTTCGTAACGAAGGCCAGCCATCCGCGCGCGTTGGAGCCGGAGAGAATCGTCGAGCTGGCGCGGCAGGCTGAAGTCCCGCATGAAGCGGCGGAGTCCGTTGAAGCCGCATTCGTCCGCGCGTTGGAATTGTCCGAAAAAGATGGTAGCATTGTCCTGTCCGCCGGTTCGATGTTCGTAACCGCGGAAGCAATGGCGGCATGGAAAAAATCAAAGATGTCGTTGCGAGGAGCGGCCTAGCGGCGGCGCGGCAATGACATGAGGTCATATGAATCATCAAGTGGATTGGAACGAAGAAGAAGATAATTTCAATTTAGCGTTGTCTCAACGCACGGAAGAGCTGTACCGCGTGCCAAATCAAGAGCCGAATGAAGAGGGGCTGATCGAAGCGGTGGTACTGCCGCTGCGCGATTTGGTCGTGTTCCCGCGCATGGTTTCGCCGATCTTTGTGGGGCGCGAATCGTCGTTGCTTGCGGTGCAGGAAGCGCAGGCCAAAAATGAAACCGTGATCGGCCTTGTGCAAAAGGACCCGGAAATTGACGATCCCAGACCGGCGGATTTTTTGACCATCGGCGTCGAGATGGCGGTGGGACGTCTGCTTTCGATGCCCGACGGTTCATCGTCCGCGCTGGTGCAGGGCCGCCGCCGCGTCGAAGTGGTGGACTTTACGCGGACGCGGCCATATCTGAAAGTACGCGCCCGCGTCATCTTCGAGCCGACCACGGCGGATCGTCAAACGCAGGCGCTCATGCGCTCGGTGCTTGATCTGTTCGAGCGCTGTGTTCAATTGGATCGCTCGATTCCTGAAGAAGCGCATGTCTTTGCAATGAACATTGCCGAGCCCGGCTGGCTGGCAGATATGATCGCCACGTCGCTGGCGTTGAATTACGAAGCCAAACAAAGTCTGTTGACCTTGCTCGATCCGCGCGGACGGCTGCAGGCCGTTCACAAAATTTTGGCGCAGGAAGTGGACGTTCTCGAACTCGAAGATGAAATTCATTCGCGCGTTCAAAATGAAGTGGACAGGAGTCAGCGCGAGTTTTATCTGCGCGAGCAAATGCGGCAGATTCAAAACGAGTTGGGCGAGGGCGATGTCTTCACGCGCGACGCGGCGGAACTCAGGAAAAAAATCGAAGCGGCGGATCTACCCGATGAGCCGAAAGCCGTCGCGCTCAAGGAACTCGAGCGGCTCAATCAAATGCCGCCGATGGCGCCGGAAGTCGGCATCATCCGCACGTACATTGACTGGATTCTCGATTTGCCGTGGACAAAATCCACGCCCGACAATTTGGATGTCAAGCATGCCGCCAAGATTTTGGACCGCGATCATTACGGTTTGAAAAAAGCCAAGGAGCGCATTCTTGAATACATCGCGGTGCGCTCGCTCAAACCGAAAAAGGAACGCCAGCCCATTTTGTGTTTCGTCGGCCCGCCTGGGACCGGTAAAACGTCCCTGGGGCGTTCGATTGCCGAGGCGCTGGGACGCAAGTTCGTGCGCGTTTCGTTGGGCGGCGTGCGCGATGAAGCCGAGATTCGCGGACATCGCCGAACGTATATCGGCGCGCTGCCGGGGCGGATTCTTCAAACCATGAAACGCGCCGGTACGGCCAATCCGCTCTTTATGCTGGACGAGATTGACAAACTCTATTCCGATTTCCGCGGCGATCCTGCTTCCGCCATGCTCGAAGTGCTCGATCCCGAACAAAACAATTCGTTCAGCGATCATTATCTCGAACTGCCCTTTGATCTATCGAAGGTCATGTTCATCACCACCGCCAATTATCTCGGCTCGATTCCGTCGCCGTTGCTTGACCGCATGGAAGTCATCGAATTTCCCGGTTACATTGAGGAAGAAAAAATCGAGATTGCGAATCGATATCTCATCCCGCGTCAGATCGAAGAGAACGGCGTTGCGGATATTGGTCTAACTTTTGAAACCAGCGCGCTCCAGCGCATCATCCGTGAATATACCTTCGAAGCGGGCGTCCGCAATCTCGAACGCGAGATCGGCCGCATCGCGCGCAAAATTGCGCGGCTCAAAGCCGAAGAGAAAAAATATCCAACCGTCATCACCGCCGAGATGATCGAGAAGTTCCTCGACCCGCCGCAATATATCCCGCCGGAAATGGAAAAGAACGATGAAGTCGGCGTGGTGCAGTCGCTGGCGTGGACGGAAAACGGCGGCGAGATCATGCCCGTTGAAGTCGCGGTGCTGGAAGGCAAAGGCTCTTTGCAGATGACCGGCCAATTGGGCGAGGTCATGCAGGAATCCGGGCAGGCGGCGCTGACGTACATCAAATCGCGCGCCGCGGAGCTTGGCATTGACATGGAAGTCTTCGAGCGCATGGACATTCACTTGCACATGCCCGAAGGCGCGATTCCGAAAGATGGTCCGTCGGCCGGAATCACCATTGCCACAGCGATGATTTCCGCCATGACGGGCCGGCCTGTTTATCGTTACGTTGGCATGACGGGCGAGATCACACTGCGCGGACGAATTCTGCCGATTGGCGGCGTGCGCGAAAAAGTCCTGGCGGCGCATCGCGCCGGACTGAAAGTGGTTCTGCTCCCTGAAAAGAATCTCAAAGATTTGCATGATGTTCCGAAGACGGCGCGCTCTGAATTAAAAATCATTCCGGTCACGCACATGGATCAGGTGATTGATGTGGCGCTCGCGCCCGAGCCGGTCATCGAGCCGCCGCGGCCGAGAAAACGTCAAAGCGAAGAATCGAACAGCGAAGAGGAACCGGAACAGGCTTGAGTTCCATTGAATAATGTTCGAAAAGCAAATCCTCCCGGGTTTCGGAAATGTCCATTGATTTGAAAGGTAAAGTCGTTCTCATCACCGGCGCGTCGTCCGGCTTTGGCGAAGACGCGGCCCGGCTTTTTGCAAACGAAGGATGCAAAGTCGTCCTTGCCGCCCGCCGCCTTGAACGATTGCAGGCGCTCGCCGAAAAGATTCAAAACGAAGGCGGCGAGGCGGTTGCCATTCCGGTGGATGTGGCCGAACGCGATGAAATTGAAGTCATGGTTCAATCTGCATTGGACGTTT
This sequence comes from Anaerolineales bacterium, assembly GCA_042408355.1. Lineage (GTDB taxonomy): Bacteria > Chloroflexota > Anaerolineae > Anaerolineales > Villigracilaceae > Fen-1038. The sequence continues at coordinate 15,830 of JBHORD010000117.1, read as the reverse complement.
ACGGACAGATTGATATTTTGTTCAACAATGCCGGTTTTGGCCGACTCGATTGGCTGGAAAATCTCGACCCGGCGCGCGATATCGAAACGCAGGTGAACGTCAATTTGCTGGGCGTCATCCAAACGACGCGCGCTGTGCTTCCGCACATGCTCAAACGCCGAAGCGGGCACATCATCAACATGTCCTCGGTGGCCGGTTTGATTGCCGCGCCGCTCTACACCATTTATGCCGCCACAAAATATGGCGTGCGCGGTTTTACCGACGCCCTGCGCCGCGAAGTTGCGCCGTTCGGAATCAGAGTTTCTGGAATTTATCCCGGACCGGCAGTCACCGAATTTGGCCAGCACATCGGAAGGCACAGCCCGCTGAAACGAAATCCCAATCCGTTTCAACGCCTCTCGATGAGTTCCGAATATGTTGCGCGCCGCGTTGTCGCGCTTGCCAAACATCCGCGGCCTGCGGTCATCATTCCATGGTGGTATCGCCCCGCCATTGGACTCAACGCGGTGTGGCCGGCCTCGGTGGATTGGTTTGTGAATACATTTTTCACCCGCAAGAATCATAAACTTCAAATGGATTAGGATGTGAACATGACGACTGCGCGCCTCGAACGGCTTCAATCGGTTCTCGCTCGCTTCGGACTGGATGCGGCGGCGCTCAACCCCGGGCCGACTCTTACCTATTTGACCGGACTCCGTTTTCATTTGATGGAGCGCCCGGTGGTGTTATTGATTGCAAAGGGAAAAGAGCCGGTTGTTGTTTTGCCCGAACTCGAGTTGCCGAAAGTGAATCTCTTTCCGTATAAGGTGAACGCGTTTGCATATGGCGAGAATCCGTCCGAATGGGATTCCGTTTTTCGCAAAGCCGTTCAATCGCTTGAACTCGATGGAAAACGAATCGGCGTCGAGCCGCGGCAATTGCGTTTGCTGGAATTTCAATACGTCCGCGCCGCCGCGCCCGAAGCGGATTTCCCGGACGCGTCCGAGGCGTTAGCGTCGCTTCGTTTATGCAAAGACCCGGCCGAAGTCGCGGCGATGAAGCGGGCGGTCAAGGTCGCACAGGACGCGCTCGAGGCGGCGATCCCGTTTATCAAAATTGGAATGACCGAAAAAGAAATTGCCTCCGAGCTCTCGATGCAGTTATTGAAGCATGGTTCTGAATCCGAATTGCCTTTCGCGCCGATTGTTTCTGCGGGGCCGAATTCTGCCAATCCACATGCGTCGCCCTCGGACCGAAAACTCCAGCGCGGCGATTTGTTGGTGGTTGATTGGGGCGCAACGGTGGATGGTTATATCTCTGATTTAACGCGCACGTTTGCGGTGGGTGAAGTCGAGCCGGAGTTCAAGAAGATCGCCGAGATCGTTTTGAAAGCGAATGAGGCGGGACGCGCCGCGGGCGGGCCCGGCGTCCCGTGTGCGAATGTGGATAAAGCCGCGCGCGATGTGATCGAACAGGCTGGTTACGGAAAATATTTTACGCATCGAACCGGTCACGGCATTGGCATGGAGGGGCATGAAGAGCCGTACATGCGCGGCGATAACATGCAAGAACTTGAGCCCGGCATGGCTTACACTGTGGAGCCGGGGATATATCTTCCCGGGCGCGGCGGTGTGCGGATCGAAGATAATGTGGTCGTTACGAAAGACGGGGTGGAAGTGCTGAGCGACATGCCGCGCGGGTTGAGAACGATTTCATAGCGGCATGAAAAAACTTTTTGCCGTATTGATCCTCATCTGCATTGCTTTGATCGCGGCGAGTTTTCATTACAATGGATACAGAAGAACCTGGAGGCAGATTTGGAATCTCCAGACGTACAGTTTGCCGTTTCTGGATATGAGGGTGATTACCGGAAGCGCCGAGTCGCTGGCGGCCGGCTATGATCCGCGCGTGAATAATTTTTACGATCCGCTTCATCGCGAGTTCAATTATCCGTTGATCTGGTACCCGATTCTCGAAAGTGGAATCAATTCCACGTGGGTCATTCCGCTTGGGATCGCGGCCATCGTTTTGTTTTTTGCGGGATTGATTTTATTTCCAGGCAAATTGGATTTCTTATCCATATTCCTCTTGTTTTTGACTGCATTTTCACCGGCGGTCATGCTGGGAGTGGAAAGAGCGAACGTTGATCTGATTTTCTTCTTCCTTGTTTCACTTGCGCTGGTTCTCGCCGAAATATCGCTTCCGGCGGCTTTTTTGCTTTTACTGATCGGCGTGTTGTTCAAAATCTATCCCATCTTTGCGGCCGGCGCTCTTTGGAGCGCCAATCGCTCGAAGTCCATAAAATATATTCTCGCCTTTGCCGTTTCCGCGCTTTTATACTTTGGTATCATGTATTCGGATATGCAATCCATTTTTAAAGCCACACCGAAAGACGATTATCTGTCTTACGGAGTCAATGTGCTGGCCGTTCATTTCTTTAAAATGTATGGCGCCGACTCGTCCTTGTTCTCCGTCCTTTTGTATGTTTTTGCTTTTATTATGGGGATCCTGATTTTATATTGCGGGGTCAGGAAACATGGCCAATATTCCTCATCCGATCTTCGGAACGAACGGGCTTTTTGGGTTGGGGCGGGGATCTATATTGGAACGTTCCTGCTTGGCAATAATTATGATTATCGGCTGATGTTTTTGTTATTCGCAATCCCTCAACTGACCGAGTGGGGTTTTCGATCGCAGCCTAATTCCTGGGCCGCTCGCGTTACATTTTTGGCTGTGGCGTTTGCATGCTGGTACGGCGTGATCTCAGGCTTATCTTCCATCTTGGGGACGGGCGTCTCGGAGATGGTCTATTATCTTAATCAACTGGCGGACTGGGTTTTGTTCGCGGGGTTATTGTATTTATTTGCGGCATCCATGCCGCAGTGGGCTGTCGTTGACTTAAGAAGATTGACGCCAATGCGCTCGTTCCTGAATCGGCGGTAAGCGTGTAATTGAATTTGCTTATTGCCGCAATATCCGTTTGATTTTGTTATCTTATTTGAAGAAGTTCATTTTTTTGAACTTGTTTCAGCGCCCACGCTACCAGATAAAGATTGAATCCAAATTCGACTGCGCCGCGCAGAAAATTGAGCAATGGATTGAGAGCGGAGGGGAGAACGGCCGCCTGCACTAAAGACGCCAAAAGAAATGTCAGTGCATAAATACTGGCCGGCAAGAAGATCCAATAATTCAGGAGTTTATTGGACAATAGTTTTTCTTCGAGCAGATAAATCAGGGGCGGAATTAGAATCATTGCCGTATGGACATGGGAGTGCCATGCCACTGCTCCAGTGGCCGCCAATATTCCCAGGAACGCGACGACAAACAATGGCGGGTTGGACTCGATATGCCGGCGCCAAACATACAAGGCGGCCGCAATGGTGACCACCATGCCTGCCCCGGCAATCAGCCACCCAATGAATGGATTGATCATTGAATTCAGATGTGTTGCCAGCATTCTCCAGTTCATCATCACAGAAACATCGTTGGTCGGCATCCCCTTGCTGAATCCAAGCCACACTTTCAGCATTGCCGCCAGGCCGGCGAAGCCCGCCAAAAAGAACGATATGAAGATTAGGCCGAAGGAGGTAACCGCCAAACCAGCCAGGGTTTTGATGGATCGCTGTAGCAGCAGAACGGGAATGATCAAGATAAGAGTCTGCGGTTTGAGGAGCAAGCCTCCCAGCCAAAGTCCCGCGCGAAACGGTTTGTCTGCAAAGACGGCGCGCATAAACTCGCCGATACAAATCGTCAGCCAGAGATTGACCTGACCCTCCAGAAAGTTCCAGTAAACCGGCAGGGAAAGCAAAATCATAACGAGCAAACGGAACGACAACGATCTTCCGCTCGTTTTTTGGACGAAGAAGCGCAAATAGAATATCAGGACTGCGGTATTGATCGAGAGCCAAATCCACAAACTGGCATTCACAGGAAGCAGGGAGAGCAATTGAAACGGCAGGATGAAAACCGGCAAATAAGCAATCGGAGAGACGGCAAAAGTTGCAGGATTTCCAAATGAAGGGAAGAGGCTTCTTTCCAACGCGCCCAAATCGCCCAAATTGTAAATGTCGGCATAACCTTGCGAATTCGCCAATCGTCCCGCACTCCAAAAGGCGCAGTAATCAATTCCCAGATGGCCGCAGGTGTTATGCCAGATTATATCGAGACCAATCTGAATCAAATAAAAAAGCGCCAGCGCGGCGAGACACAGGTTTTGCCAGTTTTCGGCTGTCATGTTTTGAAATGGACGTCTTGATTTTGTATTCATATCCTCGCCGTCTGTTTTGGGTGAAGCCAATTCTATCCCGAAAATTGCCTGATAAGACAGTGCGGCCCCATACAGAAGATTTAAGCGTCTGCCATGAACTTAACGCTCCGCCGCGCCAGACCCGAAGAGGCAGAAACGTTGACCGAGATCGCTCTCGCCGCCAATCGTCATTGGGATGATCCCGATGCGTGGATTCAAAAGCGGACTCCGCTGCTGACGTTCACGCCGCAGAAGATCGAAGAAGCGGGTATTTTCGCGGCGGGCGCGGACGATGAGCTTGCCGCGTTTTACCGGCTTTTTCTCCGCCAGCCGCGTGCAACACTGGAAGATTTATGGGTCAGACCGGATTTCATGGAGAAGGGATCGGACGCGCCTTGTTCCATCGCGCCTTGAGGCGCGGTCGTTCTCCTGGCGCGAAGATTCTCGAAGTTGAATTTGATCCGCACGCGCCGGGCTTTTATGAGAAAATGGGAATGCATCAAGGCATCAAGCCGGCAAGCGTCTCCCGGATGTGGATGATCAGCGCGCATTGCCGGTCATGGAGATGAAATTGTGAGCGGTTATTGTGAATACGTTCTTGCCCATCCCGAAGATGAATTGAATCGCGTCTATCACGACACGGAATACGGCTTTCCGCTGAAAGACGATAATTTGTTATTCGAGCGTTTCATCTTGGAGATCAATCAGGCGGGGCTTTCCTGGATTACAATTTTGAAAAAGAAGGATCACTTTCGTCGCGCGTATCACGGCTTTGATATTGATAAGGTCGCGGCATACGGCAAACGCGACGCAGCGCGTCTGCTCTCGGATACGGGGATTATCCGCAACCGACTGAAAATCAATGCGGCGATTGAAAATGCAAAACGCATTCAAACTTTGCGAGGCGGATTTGGCTCGTTCAAAGGCTGGCTCGACGCACATCATCCATTGACTTTGGAGGAATGGTCGGGATTGTTCAAGAAGACGTTTGTTTTTACCGGCGGCGAGATCGTGCGCGAGTTTCTTGTCAGCACGGGATATTTGGAGGGCGCGCATGATAAGGACTGCCCGGTTTACAAGAAGGTCGCGTCGCTCAAACCGGCCTGGATGCGATAAGATTAAGCCGGTAATCTTCCCAACTGGCAGGCTAGATAAATTCAAATTTGTTGATGCGAGGCCGATTCATGACTCAGATCGTTCCGACAGCCGAACCATTTTTCTTTCCCGGCAATCGAATTGGATGTCTGCTCATTCACGGCTTCACCGGCGCGCCGAAAGAGATGCGCTGGATGGGCGAGTATTTGGCGGAAAAAGGTTTCAGCGTGCTGGGCGTCCGTTTGGCGGGACACGCCACGCGTCCCGAAGATATGATCCGGGCCAACTGGACGGATTGGACGGCTTCGGTCGAAGACGGCTATCATCTTTTGCGCGGCGCGGCGGATCGAATCTATCTTATCGGGCTTTCGATGGGCGGCGTCCTGTCATTGCTGATGTCGGCGCAGTTGGACGTGAAAGGCGTGGTCGCGATTTCGACGCCGTATCGGCTCAAGGAAGATTGGAGGTTGAATTTCACGGAATGGTTGAGCAAAATCCAGCCTTACCTGCCAAAAACCAATTTACCGCCCGGCGCAGGCTGGTTCGACAGAGAAGCGTGGAGGGATCACGTTTCGTATCCGCAGAATCCGGTTCGTTCGATCGGCGAGTTGAACAAGTTGATTCTGGAGATGCGCGCCGCCCTGCCGCAGATTCGCGTTCCGGTCTTGTTGATTCATTCTAAAGATGACGCGTATGTCCTGCCGGAAAATCTCGAGCGCATCTACGCGGAGCTGGTCAATGTGTCCGACAAGACCAAATTTTATTTAACGGGATCCGGCCACGTTGTCACGCGCGACGCGGCGCGTCATCGGGCTTTTGAAGCCGCGTATCAATTCATTCATCGTGTGGAGACTGAATCAAAATGAATCGTTCCTTGATATGGCTGGGCGCGGCCCTCTTCACATGGGGAATGGGCGAGGGCATGTTCCTTTTGTTCCAGCCGATTTATCTGCAACAGCTGGGCGCCGCCCCGATTCAGATTGGCGTGATCCTCGGCGCATCCGGCGCGGTGATGACGCTGGCGCACATTCCCGCTGGTTATCTTTCGGATGTCATCGGGCGCAGGCCGATGTTGATTGCATCGTGGGCCATTGGCGTTATCGCCACATTGATCATGGCGCTGGCGAATCACATCACTGTTTTTGTGATCGGCATGTTGCTGTATGGCTTCACTGCGTTTGTCATTTCACCGATGGATAGTTATGTAACCGCGGCGCGCGGTCCATGGTCGGTGGCGCGCGCGATTACATTCATGAGCATGGCCTACAATGCCGGCGCGGTGCTGGGACCGATCACGGGCGGACTGTTTGGCGATCGCTTCGGTTTGCATTTTGTTTACTTCATTTCGGCGGGTATATTTACCGTGTCCACGATTTTGATTCAATTCATCGCGCCTCAGCCGCGCGATCGTCATGACCCCGAAAACCCGCCGCAGAGTTTGTTGAGCAACCGGCGTTATCTCGGATTGCTTTCGGTCTTTTTCATTGTTGCCTTCGCGGCGTATCTGCCTCAGCCGCTGACGCCGAACTTTTTGCAAAATCAACGCGGGCTTTCGCTCAGCGTAATTGGCGAACTGGGTTCGATTGGAAGCCTCGGCAACGCCGCGCTGAATTTCCTGCTCGGATTGTTCGAAGCGCGTTTGGGTTTCGTTTTCGGTCAGCTCGGCGTGGCGGCGTTTTCTGTGTTGTTGTGGCAGGGCGCCGGGTTCGGATGGTTTGCCATCGGCTATTTTCTGCTGGGCGGATTCCGCGTCCTGCGCGGACTCGGCGTGGCGCAGGTGCGTCCCTTCGTCCACGAATCGCAAATGGGGCTGGCGTACGGGATTGCCGAAACGCTTGGCTCCTCGACCGTTCTGCTCGCGCCGCCGCTTGCAGGATATTTGTATTCGATAGATCCATCCTTGATGTATCCTGCAAGCCTTGTGTTGATTGGACTTGGATTGATCATCAGCCTGGTCTTTGTCCCGCGCACGAAGAAACTTCCTGTGGATCACATCGAACTCGCCCCGGACTTATAATCGAACCGCGAAGAACGCCAGGCAGGCAAAGTCAAAAGTCGGATTTCCCTGCGCACTTCGCGGGCTTTGCGGTGAAGAAAATTCCTATGCTGGAAATTGTCACATTTACTCTCGGTCCCGTTCAAACCAACGCGTATCTCGTTGCGGATTCTGAAACGCGCGACGCGGCGGTCATTGACCCGGCGTGGGATGGTGACATCATCCTCGCCGAAGCGCAAAAGCGAAACTGGCGCATCGCGCATCTGTGGTACACGCACGCGCACTTCGATCACATCGGCGGCGCGGGCGCGATTGCCGATGCGTTGAATCCACTGCCGCTGGTGGCGCTTCATCCAAACGATCATGTTTTGTGGCGCGCGGCAGGCGGCGGCCCGATGTTCGGATTTAACATTGATCCCGGTCCCGAACCGACGATTGATTTATTTCAGGGGCAGATTTTGAAATTGGGCAATGTTCAATTTGAAGTCCGCTTCACGCCGGGACATACAGCCGGTCACTGCATTTTTTACGCGGCTGAATCCAAAGTCTGCTTTTGCGGCGATTTGATTTTCAAAGACAGTGTAGGCCGCACCGATCTGCCAGGCGGCGATTCCGACGCGCTGGTGAACAGCATCAAGACTCAAGTGTTCACGTTGGCGGATGAAACGCGCCTGCTCCCCGGTCATGGCCCTGAAACGAGCGTTGGCGGGGAAAAACAATTCAATCCGTTTGTTGGAATGGGTTCGATGCTCTGGTGAGTTTGCGGGCAGGCTCCAGGCCCATTTCGCGCAGGAAGCGTTTCATGCCTTCCCTTCCACAATCCTGATTTCCTCCTCCGTCAGGCCATACAGTTGATAGACCAGTTGGTCAATCTCTTCTTCCAGCGGACGGGTGTCCGCCTGCGGATTTACCGCCTTCGCCGCCAGGATGCGGTCTACAAGTTTGACAATTTTATTTTCCATAAGGCTATCTGGATACTTGATAGGCATTATTCTTAATTGTGGGGCTTGAAACTGAAAATATCCACCGCTCATACGTAATGCACCAAATAGTTGTTCGTATAAAAACATAAATACTTTTGAGTTGCAAATTGCAGCAATAGTTTTTATAGAAACGCCTTTATGTGGTTTGTAAAAACAATTAGTGTTAATCGAAGCGTAATCACCATCTATATCAAGAAATGCCTCGCAAACTTTCGCCATTTTTGCAAATATAATTTTCGGAGAGTTGTACATTTCTCTTCTTCTCTCACTGATTTTCGTTAATTTTAAATACGGTTTTGAGATTTTCTTTCCCGCATTCGTCAATTCGTTAAAACCCCATGTTGAAGTCCATTTATCAATTGTTCCAGTGTTAATCAACTTCTTTGAGTCCGACTGTTTATTTTCAACAATATATTTTCCATACTCATCGGCTTCGCTCGCAGTAGATGTTGCATTAACATCTCCGTAATTTTGAAGTTCCTTTGAACCTTCAAGTAATTTAATAAGCGTTTGAATATGGTTAGACAATAAAAATCCCCATAGTTTCTCTGGTAGAAGTTTCAACATTGAACGCTCAATATTGACATGAGTAAAAATCATTTCATCGAAAATATCAATGGCTTTGTTTGGTTGCAATAGAACTCTCACTGGCTCATTAGTTACGATATTTTGAATTACGCTTATTATCGGGTAAACCAATGCTTCTTCAAAAACTTTAATGGGAGAAAGGTCTACTATCTGCAATACTGAATATTTGTTTAATATAAATTCTCTAATGGCTATACCATAATTTGCTGATAAATATTTATTTGGCGTGATATACACTAGGCAACCGTTTTTGTTTGTGAGTAGCAACCCTTTTTCAATAAACAGAACATACAAATCATATGCTCCTTTAGCAGACTTGTAATTGTTATTAAGCAAGGTTCGTAGTTGGTCGCCGTATTTGTTTGTAAATTCTATGGCGCTAACATACGGCGGATTCCCAATGACCACATCAAACCCGCCCTTCTCGTGAAAGACTTCCGAGAAGTAAATCTCAAAATCAAATTGTTTACGTCCGTCCGTAATCTGGTCAATCAAGCCGTCAATTTTGGCTTTATATTCCTTCTTTTGGGCAATGTTGGCGGCGTTGAAGTACAGCGGTTTCAGGGCTTCGAGTTCGACAAACAAGTGATTGTTGAATAAATTTTTCTCCACGCCAATCAGCGAATTGCCGCACACAATCTTATAGTCCAGGTTCGGCAAAGGCTTGATATTTCGAATATCGTTCTCGTCCACCACCAACGAGAGCCACAAGCGCAGTTTGGCAATCTCCACCGCGCCGGGGTCAATATCCACGCCGTAGAGCGAGTTTTCAATACATTCACGCTTGAAATCATAAATGCTCTTGCCATGCGTTTCCTTCGCGGGTAAATAATTTCGTAACACCTCCCGCGCCCGCACAATTTCGCTCATCATGCCAACCGGGAACGCGCCGCTTCCCACCGCAGGGTCGCAGACTTTGATGTTGGCGAGTTTTTCGTCAATCAGCGCGGCATGGGCGCGGATGGATTCGGGCATTTGAAACGAATACGTCGCCGTTTCGCGTCCTTCCGCCAGCACGCGCTCGTCATGTTCCTTGATTTGCCCGCCTTTCAAAATCAAAGTCGCAAAATCATCCTTGCTCGGATAATTCCCAATCCCCAATTCCTGATTACCTGATACGTCCGCGCTCAAATAATTGATGAGACTCTGCTGGCACATGTAATGCACAATCTCGCGCGGGGTGTAATACACGCCGTATTGCTTATTGAACTTGCTTTCATCGCCCTTCTTGCCGCTTTTCAGTGTCTTCAAAAATTCAGCGTAATTATCGGGGCGAATGGCGTTGAATTTTTCATACGCCTTGCCGAGTAATTCGGGGTCAATCGCCACTTCTCTTTCAAACGGCTCATCTTCCTTTACCGTAAAGTTGTAACGGTCAAAGACGTCCAAAATGCCGTCGTCTTCCTCCCACGTTGGTCGAGTAGCCGAAGGCGTATCGACACCAACACTAGAAAATAACTCATTCGGGAGCAGAATATCGGTATTGACCCAATCATAATTATTCATCGGGTCGAACAATCCGCCGTTCAGAAAGGGGATTTTGCATTTGAAGGCGGGATAATAATGGTCGTCTTCGCTTCTGTCCCTGCGCAAAGCGTCATAAAACAACGGTTCAAGAACATCGTTGAAGAAGTTTTGATAATCGCCGTGTTTTTTGTCGAACAACTCGCGCAAAAAGTTCCGCGAACCTTCGCCCCACGCCGCGTCCCTTGCCACGCCGAACCAGCCCTTCTTTTGAAGATAATACAGGAAGATGATTTGACCGAGCAGTTTCTTGGCAAGATTGACCGTATCAATGCCTTTGGATTCAAACTCGCGTCTTAACTTCGGGCTGGCGGATACCGCTTCGTCGAGCGCTTCCTTCGTCCGAATAAACAAGCCGCGATACTTCTCGAAAAACTCCTTCGTCACCTTCTCAATGTTGAAGGCGTCTTCCAAATCCGCCAGGGTCGGGTTATGTTCATCGTCCGCCATCAGCGGCACAAGTTTGCTTTGCGCGGTGTGACTGGCTTCATGCGCCCCCACCAAAAACGACCAGCGTTTGGCGGGCGTGAACTCCTCGCGGATTTTGTTCTTCTCGGCGTCATAACGATATTCCATTTTGACGAAGGAAAACCGCCAGTCCGCCGGGTCGCTGGAGACAAAGGCGACCAGCGCGGCGTCTTTCAGGTCCATTTGCAGATAATGGGCGATGAAATTCCGCTGCATGGTGCGGGCGCGTTCAAGGGAAGTATCGTTTTTCAGCCAGACGATGAAGAGCAGCGCCTCGCCGTCCGCGGCGCGATATTTGCCGACGCGCTCCAGTTTTTGCACATGGTTCTGAAACTTTTCGGGAATGCGCGCCCCCTGATTGCTGCGCGCGCCTTCCTCGTCAAATTCATTCAACAGGTTTTTGAGAAAGCGCAGATACCTGCCGCGCTCAAAGGCGGATTGAAAGGTTTGCTGTACGAGGGCGACGGCTTGCTGTTCGTTCATGGATTTACTCCAACCAACTATTCCCAATCTCTTTGGCTTGCTTGCGGAACCAATCTTTTACCGTTTCCCATTCCACCGGCTTGATTAACGGCACAGGCGTTTCCTGCTCGGCGCGCTCGAAATAAACCATGTGCCGCGTCACCTGCGCTTCAAAATCGCGCACGTGCGGATACTTGCGCGGCGCAAGGTCAAACAAATCACGCAAACGAAGGCGCTGGCAAATTTGATACAGGTCATGAAAATCCTTGCGGCTGGCGCGGGCGAGCAGCGCGTCCATTTTCATCAAGCCGATATCTTCGATACTTGCGAGGAAAATGTTATCCACTTTTACAAGCGGGCGCACGAGTTCGTATCCATATCCATAAAACCCCACGCGCACATTATCCGCCAGAAAGACCAGGTTGCCCCATGAAGCGTCCGCAAGCACGGGCGCGTGATTTGTCAATGCGCGGCGCAGGGGTTCGGTGAGCGCGGGGATATCGCTCTGGGTCGGGGAGAAAAAATCCAGGTCAAACGACAGGCGGTGTCCCAATTGCAAGGCGAGCGCGGTTCCGCCTGCCAGATAAAACTCGCGGGCAATCTGGCTCTTTGAAAAATCCTCTAAAACGGCGCGCAAGATTGGGTTGACGGTGTTCCAATAAACATCGCTCATTTACTCAATCTCCAATACCAGCCGCCAAAAAGCAAGGTGCGGCGCGGGCAGGGCAAAACGCCCCCATTTTTTGAGCCAGTCACCAATGACAGCGCGCGGATATTGCTGAAACAGCCACTTTAATTCTGCGCGCGAACCATAGCGCAGTGTCCGCTCGATAATGGTGGCGGCGTCTTTCTGCGGGGACAAGAGCGCAATATCGTACTCCTGAAAAAACGGGGCAAGGCTGGCGGGGATAGGTTCCATGTTTATTCGGACAGATACATGCTCAAAATCACTTCGCGCTTGCCCGCCGAGCGCGGATTTTCTTCCGCATAATGGCTTTCCAGCAGGCGGGCGGGGATGTGCGTTTGCAAAACAGTCAAAACCTTAAGCGGGTTCAACTGCTCGCTGCCCAACGCCTGCAACGCCTTGTGCGCTGTTTTTGTGGTTTGTTTGGGCAAACCGCCTTCTTCCAGCTGTGCCATCACTTTCTTCAAATAGTCTTCCTGCTCTTCGGTCAGTTGCCTGGTGTTCTTAAAGGTCATTTTCAAAAGTTTCAGCATTTTCACGCCGCTGTCCTGACCCTTGCGGGCTGGGGCTTCAACGTCGTCTTCGGTGGTGGCGGCCAAAAAAGCCTTTTTGTTCTCCTCGAGCAGGTCAAAATACGTTTCGGGCAATTTGCGCTTGTTCTCGTCCGCCGCGCTTTCGAGCAATTGGGCGGCGGAAACAAAATCCAATTCCTGCGCCGCGCGCCCGCTCCCCGCCATAAAGAACTTTTGCGCCTTCCCTTTGCGGAAGTAGGTGACCAGCGAACCGTTGAATCCCTCTCCCGCTGGGAGAGAGGCAGGGGTGAGGGCTTTGGCGGAACGCGCCTTCCTTGGGAGTCTTTTGATCTTCTCGAACAAATCAGGCTGGTTATCGCGGATGTCCTTGATCAGCGTCAGGTATTTCAACTCGCTGGTTTCGCCTTCGTCTTCGCCCGTGATGGTCTTTTTGGAAACCAGACGATTGAACAGTTCGTGAGAGCCAATCGGCTCGCCGTCGGTCAACAAAGCCGCGTCTCCGCCGAGCAGGGTCAGGAAAGCGTTGATTTTCGCTTCCGCCGCCTCCTTCAATTTGATTTCATTGTTGGCCTGCGTGGTAGGGAAGAAGTTGAAGGTGTAAATCGTGTCAAATTTCGTGTCCACGCGGTTAATGCGCCCCACGCGCTGCATCATGCGGGTTGGATTCCAGGGGATGTCGTAATTAATCACGACGTTGGCGCGGTGCAGGTTCACGCCTTCCGATAAGACTTCTGTCGCCACCAAAATGCGATAATCATCCTTCGGCTTCCTGGCTTTTGCGTCAAAATTCCGGATGACAACTTCGCGCACGCCTTCGCCCGAACCGCCCGAAAAACACAAAGCCTGATTGTTATACACCCTGTTGATATGCTCTGTAATATATTCCGCGGTTTCCTTCGATTCGCTAAACAGGATAATCTTGTTGTTTTTCAAAAGTTCGTTGGTGGATAGCGCTTCCAACAGGGCGTTTAATTTCGGGTCGCGGTTTACTTTTGCCCAAAGGTGTTGAATGTTTTTGAGAATGGCAAGGTCGCTTTTTAACGTTTCAAGAAATTCGGGCTTGAAGTCGCCGCTCTCGAAGCGTTCCGCCTTGCCTGAGTCAATTAACCGCTGAATCGCTTCGTCGTCGTCGTTTTCCAGGTATTCAAAAATCTTGTGGATATACTTTTTGCTGGTGTAAACATTGCCCTTTTCAAATTCCCGAATAAACAATTCGTAGGAATGAACGAACCTGCCGATGGAATTTCTGAAGGCGAAGAAACTGCTTTCCAATCGCTTGATGAGCAAAATCTTCATAAACTTGCCCATGTTTCGCTGCGATTGCTCTTCCAACTGGTCTAAACCTTCCTTCAAATACAGCAGGGGCGTATAGCGGGCATATTTGAAATCCCGCGCCAGCATTTCCACGGTGGCCGTGAATATCTTATCTTCTTCTTCATTTAATTCGTAATACAAAGGCGCGGGTGCGGCGACTTCCGGAAAGCGCAAGCCCTGTTTGATTAAATCCTTCTCGAACCATTTTTTAATCTCATCTCTGGTTCTGCGTACCATTAAATATTTCAGCGCTTTCTCCCGAATCTCTTTTGAATTCTCTTTTACAACCCGCAAATATTCTTCATGATCTTTTTGCCTGTCCAGGCCTTTCAGATTTTTCGCCAGCCCGTTAAAAAATCCCTCTAGGTCTGGCAGGTTGGGAATGGCGCTTTTCTTTGAATTCTGAAAAAGTTTTATCTCGCTCAAAATATCTTTGGGGGAATTGTTGTACGGTGTGGCGGTGACAAGAATCACCCGCTTGCCGCGGCAAATCTCGGCAAGTTTTTCATAGGTCATGTTGGTTTCGGTTCTAAAACGGTGCGCTTCGTCAATGATGATGTTTTTGAACTTCTCAACGCCTTTGTCCAAAATGTCGTCCAGTTTTCCAATCGACTCAAAACTGGCGGGAATGCGAAAATCCCGAAAAGCGTTTCTCCACGAGCCCGGGTTGTCTTCATCCAGCAATACAGGCGGGGCGATGACCAAAGTCCGCCCGTCCAATTGACCTGCCAGCAGCGTGGCGATATAGGTTTTCCCCAAGCCGACCACATCCGCAACGAACACGCCGCCGTATTCCTCCAGAATCTTTTTAGCGTTCAGCACCGCCTGTTCCTGATATTCCAGCCGCATGAAGTTTTCGGGCAGGTAGTTGGCGAACACTTCATCGGTTTGGTTTAATTCGTCTTTGAAATATTCATAGAGCAATTTCAAGTAAAGTTCGTAGGGTGTAATATCGGTGTTGAGCCATGTTTTTGTGTTGATGGTTTCAATGTATTTTTCGCTGATGTCAACGGCATCCTGCCAGAGTTCTTCAAACTTGTCTTTTGCGAAGCGATAATCCGCGCTGTTTTTCAGTTCCACGTTGAATTCAAGATTATCCACCAGACCCGACTGCGTAAAGTTGCTGGAGCCGGTGATAACGCGGCCAACGTCGTAATGACCCTCTTTGAATGTGATGATGTAAACTTTTGCGTGAATGTTTTGAGATGGAAAGACCCGAATTTCAAGTTTCCCGCTTTTTATCCACTCGATGAATTTAAGCACGCCCTGCTCAACGCTCTGGCTGTCTTGTGAATTTTCCAATTCGTCTGCCACTTGTTGAACAAAAAGTTCTTTCGCTTCTTTATGCGATGGGTCGGGGAGTTCTTGCTGAATTTCTTCTTTTGCAATTGAGAACAAATCAAAGGCTTTTTTATCCGTGCTGATACCCACCAAAATTCTGACCTTCTCGGTGTTTTCAAGCGATTTATAGATTGCATAAAACCCGCTTGTGTAAAAATAGCCCGATAAAACATCAAAGAAACGCGAGTCTTTGATTAAGACATTAAACCTGTCTTTCAGGCTTTGTCCATTTTCATTGGTGATGAAAGTAAGGTCAGTGGTCATAAAATTTCCAGAAGAGAATTTAACCTGAAGTCCATTTGAGACGAAAAACTTTCCGAAATGCGGATTGGTACTTCGGAGTGTTTGCGTGACATGGGAAATATTTTACCCCAACAAAAAAAACGCCGTCCCGAAGGTGAAAGTTCCTTTGGGGCAGCGCACTTACCACTTACCAATTTACCACTTACCAATTTACCGCTTACCAATTTACCATCTCCACCACGCCGGAGTGAAAGTTGGGCTGCAGGTAGGCTTTCCAGATTCGCTCCATGTGGCCGAGATCGAAACCGATGGACATCATGGCAACCGCCAGGGTCACTAACGAAGTCCACAGGGCGGGTTTGCCGCAACCTTT